>CAIMVM010000139.1 GCA_903844895.1 uncultured Pseudomonadota bacterium | reverse complement strand
AGCCTTTGGGGATTGGTATATTTTCCGCGCCCGGACGCTAAAGCAATAGACTTACCTTTTTAAATGAACAGCCGGTGAGAACTCAATCATCTCGCATGTTTTGCTCCTAACCAAAAGAGCAACAAGAATTATTGACTAAACAGCAACTCCCGGCGAGGTCATTTCCCAAAAGTGTACTTTTTCAAGTAGCTAATTTGACAATAGGAAATTCATCCCTCGTCCTTTAGAAGGCGTCTGAGTTGGAATTTTCTGAGAAAACATGTAACTTAACTCTGATCTTTTGGTGAGTTCTTGTTAGCGCTCGCTCCTAGGATGAATTTTTGGTCGGTTCTTCAACCGTAAACGAGATCTTGATTCCATAAGCTATTGCCGAATAGAGATGCTGCCAGTTATCGAAGGTAAGCATGAAGAAATATTCCCTGAGAGTCTGGTAGAATCTTTTGAGCTGCTTTTTTACTAAAACCCCTTGTTGGACTAGGGAAGAAGTGAGAAGTTGAGTTTGATCGACCAGAAAAGCAAGCATCATGGTATAGGCTAGGACCGTAGATAGATTTTCTTTTCCATGCCCATAATTGTGCTCAAATTCGTACCCTTGGTTTTTTAGTGTATTAAAAGTCTCATTTTCTATCTTCCATCTGGCTCGGCCGCCCTGCATGATTTTGAATGCGTTTTCTTTGGTGAGCTTAATGTCAGTTACCCAGCTAAACTTCAAGATTTTTCCGCATTTTTGAAGCTGCTCATAGTGTAGGAAATTAACTTTGACATCGGGATTTGCGGCATTAAGTTCTAGGCCATTAACAAAGGTCAAAGTATGGATAATACCCTTGTCTTCCAGGACAACTTCAGACCTTAGTGATCCAGAAAGATCATACTGCTCAAAGAGATGTTTATGATCCCCAGGCTTTGCACCAAGAATATAGTACATCCCGTATGTGCCAAGATCTTTAATGTGGGGAGCATTTGAGGCTAGCCCGTCCTCAGTTATGATGACTTTAAGGCGCGGATGATCTTTTCTGATGGCTTCTAGAGCTCTTTTGCACGCATTTCGCTCACAGTCATTCTTAGCTGATCCATCTTGCTTAATGATCGCCTCTGGACAAAGAGGAATGACCTGCTTCTGATCTGGATGGACAATCACCACCCCAAGCATTTGATGGTGATAAGTTACAACCCCGGTCGCTTTTGAAACCTTTTCAAGGCAACAGCGGCAATGGATCTCATTTGAGCTAAAATACTCCGTTCCATCAATGGCTAGAAGATAAGCCCCGTCATAAAAGACATAGTCCTCTAAAACCTTACCCCGCTGAAGCAAAGAAAAAACGCTTCTAAATGCAGGCCTCAGTTCCTCTGGATCGACTTTATCATGGATCGCTCGCATCTGAGTATCTGAAGGAACTGCCTCAATTCCATAAAGATTCTTCAGATTCAGCCTATGATTTTCACTAAATCTAAATGTATCAAAGGAAAGAAGAGATGGCACCTTCAAGCTATACATAGCGAAAGCCGACATCAAAGCATCCGTCATCGTAATCTTTACCTTACCCTGAATACGAGGATCAGCTACTTCAGAAAAAACATCAGCCATTTTTTTAGATAGCTCTTCGCCTGAAAAATGCTTTCTAAAATTAAATGCTACAGTCATCGGATCAAGAAAACTTAGACCTTTTGGTACAAGCATGGAAATAAACGCTTTCGCAGTAATTGTT
>CAIMVM010000138.1 GCA_903844895.1 uncultured Pseudomonadota bacterium | reverse complement strand
TGGATCTACAATCCCATCGAAATGCTTAATGATAGAACAAGTCTTGTCATCCATGGCAAGAGTCTCCAAATTTTGAATTTTGGGGACATTTTACTTGGACTAAGCACCTTAAATCACTATGTTTTTAATGCGGAGGCCCTGATTCTAAGAGGCAAACCTGTTCTTTCCTGTCTCACCATTTTTCTTGTTCTAACGGGTGATTTGTTTGAGTTTGGCAGAATGCTTCCCCTCGGTTCGCAGAATGTGTGAGGTTCTTGGTTCTCTTTGCTCAGGGAACGGAATTGGTAAATTGGTTTTTAAAAGGATCGATTCCGATTTTATTCTACATTACAAAAAAATAGATCGCATGCCTCAGCAATGGTCTTTGATTCCTTAAAAAGGTTGAAAAATCAAGATTAGCGCATCGTGAAGATGCAGGCATTGCCACTTTCCTGTGTCTTCTGAAATCAAGGCAGTTATTCGTCCAAAGTTGCCGCGAGAATTACGATTATTTCATAAACTAAAAGGGTATCGCCAAAATGGCGATTCCTGTAGCAATCTTAGGCTCTAGGCTGTTCCAAAGCGTGTGTGGTAGAAGTTTTCCAGGTTAAAACACAGCAAATTAACCGAATCTATAATTTTAAGGAGGCTTTGTGTTGTTTAAAACGATTTTTGGAATTTCTTTTTTGGCCCTAACATCTGCAGCTTTTGGTAGAGGGGAGCCTGTAACCAATGGTGGGCAAATACTTGAGGGACTCATACGTTCGTGCGATATTGTGGGGATTTCCAATACCGGAGATGCTACCTATGTGGGCTACTACTTCAAGAACATTCGTCCGAGGGATATTGTTGCTGTTCAAGGCAACAGTGTTACCATTCAAAACACCACAAAAGATGATTTCGCTGTTCGCCGCCCTCGTATCATCACGTTAACGCTTAACAGTGTGGAGCGGGAGAATGGTGTGCCTGTTCTCTATTACATCACGGGTGCTTATGCAGGTATGAGTCGCTTTATTGTCGACCAAGAAACAGGTGCAGGTCGTGACGGCCAAAACGTCATTTTAGGTTCCCTGAGCGAGATTGCCTATAGTCCAGCCGATGTACTGGAAAAAAGGGGCCAGACATCTAAACTTCGCGGTACTCTCACTTATGTAGATTTAAACACTCAAACTGACGAAGTGACGATCCCTCGCGGCAGCTTTGACAAGACACCCAGGATATTTGGCTGGGATCTTGCTACGCCTTCAAATATCAATAAAGATGTCTTTTGCACGTCAGGTCAATAATAATATGCGACCAAGAGGTACTAGCCTGTGTCTCATTGCAAGGCTTGATTCACTCCAGGTGCTACCATCAAGAATTTCATTTTCCTCCTTCAGGCGCTATCAGCCTGAAGGTTTTTTCATGGCTGCTTGTAACGGAATTTCGTCTTGCTGGTTATGAGCGGTCGATAGGTGGCTTGATGTCCTTCGTAGCGAAGCCCCGGTTCGACCGCATAGGCTGTAAGCTTGCGTTTTCTAACGTATTCTTGAAGCGAGGGCCCGCAGGGGCCTGCCAATACCCAAGTAGCGAATCCCTTTAAGTAGTAGCGCTTACGGCAAGTGTTGGAGTCGCTTTGTGATGGTGCAAGGGGAGGTTTTATGTGTAATAATTTTAGAACGTTAGCCTTAAATCAGTGGGCTTTTCTTGGTCGATGCCCTGGTCGATGCCCTGGTCGATTCCCCAGCGGGGCTTTGTTGTCATCTCACTTAGAACTATAATAGCTTCAGCGTATCATTTTGTTAGGTTTTTCTAGAAAATGCAGAATCGGCATGTTAGAAGGGGGGGCGCTATTTTTGAGATGCTATGCGACTTTTTAATGCAAAAAATGGAATTCAGCTTAAGAAAGCCTTTATGCCTGAGGTAAGGCAGGAAGCTCCTGCTTCTGCATTAGGGTGGCTTTATGCAGCTGTCGAGGCAGGACTTAGGTTTGCAAAGAGCCCAAGACGAAGTCTTATGGGAGAAGGCAACTTAGAGCATATAGCCTGCGAAGAACTTTCTGAGTGGGGAGATGGTTTAGAGAAAGCCCTCGAGTACTCAGAGCAAACTATAGCGCCACACTTGGTTTTGACCCAAAATCCTCGCTTTATGGGTCACATGACGAGTGAGGTTCACTTGTCCAGCCAAATGGCTGACATCTTACAATCCTTTTATAATCAAAACCTGGTAAAGCAAGAGACAGCCCACGGTGCCAGTGACATAGAACGCCAAACCGTCTTTTGGCTGCATAAGATGATTTATAGCCAAGAAGCCTCATTTTATGAAGAAGCTTCCAAAGACTATGGGCATTCTCTGGGCAGTACTGTTAGCGGTGGAACTATCGGTAATATTACCGGCTTGACGGTCGCTCGCAATTTGCGTTTTCCTGAAGTGAAGCAAAAGGGCTGGCAGGCTCTGAATTCTATGACAACTGGATCTGAGACTTTAAAAGTAGCTATTTTGGCATCGCAAAGGGCCCACTACTCCTTACTTAAAGCATGCTCACTTCTCGGATTAGGAGAAGAAAGTCTCGTAGTGATTCCTGTGGATGCTTTTACTAATAAAGTTAATTTGAATCTTATGAAGGAAACGGCGAAGGCACTTCATGACCAAGGTACCATTATTTTAGCAGTCGTGGGCGTAGCTGGTTCTACAGAAACGGGAAGCATTGACGATCTTAAAGAGCTGGCGCAAATTGCAAGACACTATGGAAGTTGGTTTCATGTTGATGCAGCCTGGGCGGGGGCTTATCTTTTTAGTGACGAGTTGAAGCCTTTATTAAATGGAATCGAACTCGCTGACTCTGTCGTCATCGATGGCCATAAACTCATTGGGCTCACCATGGGACATGGAATGGTATTGTTCCGGCAAAAAGAGAGCTTAGACGCTCTGTTGCACCACGCCCACTATATTCTAAGAACTACAAGCCGAGACTTGGGGCGTTTCACTATAGAAGGCTCTAAGCCTTTTAATGCGTTTAAACTTTGGTTCACTGGGAAGTCCATTGGACAGCGAGGTATCGCATCCCGTGTCGAAACGGCACATCTCAAAGCCCAACTTTTTTTGGAATGTCTGAAAGCTTATGATTGTTTTCAAGTTACAAGTGCGCTTGAGACGACCATCTTAACGTATCGTTATATGCCGGCTTGGGTGGCTGACCTGGGTCTTGAAGAGGATTCTAAATTTGGTGATTGGCTGTCTTCCACATTGAATCATGTCAATCAAGAAATCCAGGAGTTTGGGCGTCGCGATGCTCCGGGTTTTGTTTCTAGAACAGTTTTGGAGTCGGTGGTAGGCGCAAAGGGTACCTGCACGGTATTTAGGGCAATTCCTATACATTCTGAAATTTCAGAGTCCCATATCCATGCCCTCCTTCGATGGCAGAGGTCAAAGGGCGATGAGCTTTTTGCGAAATATTTTAAAAAATCTCCCTTTCAGAACCTGCTCAAGATTACAAAGTAGACGGTTTACCTCGAGGGCTTATGAATCTTCTTATGAGCTACTTTAAAAATCCAAGACATCGGGGCCTCATGGAACAATTTTCAAGTGAGGCGACAAGGTGCAATCGCACCTGTGGAGATCGTTGTCACATGAGGTTGGTCTTCTCACCGTTATCTGTCAGTTACGAGGCAGAGGGCTGCAGTTTGCATTTGGCGTCGACAGAGATAGCAGCAGAAATGTGTTCTGGACTTGAAAGAAACGAGGCAAGGCAACTGGTTTCAAAGGTTATTCTCAATCTTGAGCAAAACGTGGGGGTTTTTGACGACCCCAGGCTTTTGGCGCTCTGTGAAATTAAATCTCATCCAGTGCGTCGAAAGTGCGCGACTCTGGCCTGGCAAACTCTTTTCGAGGCCTTGGATTCGGCGTGTGAGTGAAGTTTTGTGCCGAAGGAATAAGCTTTTGCATTTGCTCCTTAGAGCAGATGCGGGTGCTTTGAAACAATATGATGGTGAAATCAGTTTCTTGCGTTGTGGCGGCATCAAGAACGATTTGACCTTCTTTTGTGGTGGCCCCCCTGCGAGCGCAAAAGGTGAATTTTGAGCCATTTTTTTCCGCTGTAATGATGTCTTTAAAACTTAAAACTTTATAGCCTTGAGATTCAATTTGATGGATTAGCAAATTTTTGTCAAACGCATCAAACTTTATCGCAGCTTGTACCCTGTTTCTTTCACACTCGGGGCAACGCTTGCCCGACCAGCGCGAGCCTGAAGCATCCGTGTATAGTTTACTACCGTCACTCATCCGCTTTCCACTGAAAATAAATTCTTTTTTTATCAAACAGTAGCCGCATTCGCGCATATTATTCATTTAATGACCTCCAGCCCAACTATTTTATCAAGCCTTAGTCAAGAGTTCAATTTCCATATTGGGAATATGTCAGGTAGAATAGAGTTGAGGAGATTCCATCGTGGTTCAAGATAGTTCCTATCAAATTTGGAAGTTAGTAAACCAAAGGGTTTTTCTAGATGATGTTGGCTTTTGTCATCCTATACAGGTGATCTGTGATATTGATAAAACGTATCTTGAAACAAATTTTGAAAGCATTGCCAAAATGGCAAAGATCGCGCTGGAGAGCAGCGAGGATAAAATAACCGTCCAAGGGGCTCAGGTACTTCTTAATTGGCTTAGATGGGGAGAGCCTGATGACCTGGAGGGCTTTAGCCTAGACCAAATTGTACCATTGCATTTTGTTAGCTCCTCGCCGCCTCAACTGCGCAGAACCCTCGAAGAAAAATTGATGTTTGATGGACTCCTTTGGTCTTCTGACACATTTAAAGATCAGGCTTACAATATTTTTAAGGGCAAATTTAAACTCCTCAAACATCAAGTTGCCTATAAGGTTGCCGCTATTTTAAATTTGGTAGCAAGGATGAAAGACGACTGCCATATTCTCTTTATTGGGGATAACGCAGAGTCTGATCCTATGATCTATCAGTCTATTTCAATGCTATTGACGGGGCTGGTCACGGAATCTGAATTTGTGGGTTTGCTTTCTTGTCTCGGTGTTAAAGCGCATCAGACAAGAGATATTTTAGATCGAATCGGTGATGTGCCGCGGAATGTCAAGGTAAGCATTCTCATACGACGGTTAGAGTCCTATCCACATCTCCCCTCACCAATTGGGGGGCAAGTAACCATCTATTATTTTGATCACTATTTAGAGTTGGCCGTGCATTTATTGGCTCAAAACCTGCTAGATCCGAGGCGCCCGTTTAAGTTAATGAGGGAATTTCACAATCGCGCAGGTTTTTCGTTGCGAGCCATTGGGTCAGCCTTGGATGCGGCACAAAATACTTTCGAACATATGGATGGGGTCTTTGAGGAAGTAAAAAGAAACTTTGTAGAGCTCCAAATTCCGTTTGATTCTGAGGCGTGGGCTAAAGAAGTTCATGAAAGAAGATGGTCTGATTTTTTAAAATTGCAGTTGCAAACAATTGACAGCAATTCTTCAAAGAACGACTCTTCCTTTATCGAAAAGATTTTTAGCCAGAGGAAGGCGGCCCCTCGAGCAAAGAATCTCCGAGTAGAGCTCTTCTATCAATGGGTGGAGCAGATAAAAAATAATTCTATTTAGATGGGCTGTTGTCGCTGACCAAAGGCTTATGCAAAGTGAATCACTGGTCTTATGACCGTCAATAATTGTTAGAGTGCCGAGAGGTGTGTTAAAGACTTTATGCATCTTTTTGCAAGTGAGGCTTCCCTTTACTAAGGAGTAGTGCCGTGCTTTAAAGTGGTGGGACAAACCCTGACAGCCCATTCGAGATTCCTGAGCTTCAGGGCGGCCACAGAAGGTGCTCCCATTTTGAAATAAAGAACGTCTTCAACCTGGTCACTGAGGGGGAATAAAAAAGTCATCGTCTAATTGCAAGTGTCCTTTCGGTCCAAAAAAACCTAAAAAGACAATCTCTTGTTTTTAAAAAATGTTTTATAAAAGACTTTTCAGGGCATGAAGTCACAAAAAGTCATAAAAAGTCACAAAAGTCATAAAAGTTCTAGGAACTACGCTGAACTTTCATGTTGTGGGTGTTTCATTTCCTGAGGTAGCGATGGTGAGTAGGATTTTGTCAACTCTATTACCATCCATATCCAAGACTTCAAGTTTAAGTCCATTCCAATCGACAATATCTGCTTCCTTGGGGATTCGTCCTAGAAGATGCATGACGAGTCCTCCCAGGGTCTGAATGTCCTCTTCAGCCCGATTTTTAAAGTGCTTAAGTTTGGTGAGTTCTTCCATATTGTCTAGCAATGTTAAACCATCGATTAGGTAAGACCCATCAAGTCTGCGAATGACAGATGCTCCCACATCTTCAAATTGACCAGGAACTTCTCCGACGATGGCTTCCATAATGTCAATGATGGAAACAATGCCTGCGAGGCCGCCATATTCATCGATGACCATGGCAATATGAACCTTATTTGCTTTAAACCTTTCTAACGCTTCAAGGGCATCTAATGCCTCAGGCAAATAGAGAGTGTCTGGCATTAAGCAATCTTCAATCGAGTGGTCAACGACAGCAGTGTTCTTGATTTTTTTAAGTATAAGCTTCGAGGATATAAAGCCTTGCGGTCTATCCATTTCTTTAAAAAAAGCCGGATAGTAAGAATGGTTTTCAGAAATGATCACTTGAATGGATTTTTCGGCGGGGTCCGCTAGATCAATCATAACAACCTTAGTTCTTGGTGTCATGATGTCTTGCACCTGGATGTCGCCAAGCCTCATGGCTCGCTTCATGATAAGGCCTTCATGTGCATCCACGACCCCTGCCTTTGAGGCCTCGTCGATAAGGATGCGCATTTCATCTTCTGTCACCGGAGCATCTTGAACATGCCGCTCAAAACCGATGAGGAGAAGCATTCGATCTGTTGTCCAGCTTAGGACCTTTGTGAATGGATGATTGATCAAAGCAAGGAGTTGAATAGGACGAGAAAGGGCGCTTGCTATCACTTCCGATTTGACAAGTGCCAATCGTTTAGGGAGTAGCTCCCCAAGTGTAATTGTTAAAAATCCAACAGACAAAATGACGATTCCTACACCAAAAAAGTGAATCATTTGGCTGGGTATTCCTGGGAATCTCGCGATTAAAAAAGCGGCCAAGCTTTCGCCTAAGGTCACCCCTGAAAAAGCCCCTGCTGCTAATCCAATGAGCGTGATGCCTGTTTGCACTGTTGCGAGAAAATCTGAAGGAGAATTTGCAAGCTTTAAAGCTCGCGCAGCACCAGTGCTGCCTTTGTCAGAAAGCTCCTGAAGTTTCGACTTTCTAGATGAGACTATAGACATTTCCGCTAAAGTTAAAATGCCGCCTAAACAAATAAATAGACACGTCATCAAAATATCTAAAAAAGCTTGCGACACTCTATTTACCAGTCTACAAAGTTAGCGATGGGAA
Organism: uncultured Pseudomonadota bacterium; assembly: GCA_903844895.1. GTDB lineage: Bacteria > Bdellovibrionota_B > Oligoflexia > Oligoflexales > CAIMVM01 > CAIMVM01. Next base: position 4,647 of record CAIMVM010000138.1, on the reverse strand, counting down.
GGAGTTTAGCATAATGAGAATTGATTTGCAAATGGTCGTCTTATCAGTCACTTAGATGTTTGTTTCCGCCGTCTTGAGCTAGCTGCTCTGCTAGGAGTCCTTTTCTATTTCCTGTCTCCTTCAAAGAGCGCCTTTAATCAGGTTCCATGCCAAACTGACTTCCATATTGGATTGAGAGAGAAGAGATGTTGTCGCTTGTGTGGCGATCTGGCTCGTTACGAGCCGACTGACTTCGGAGGCATAGTCGGTATCGGCTACTTTTGATTTCGCAGCTGCTATGTTTTCAGAGTAAACATCGTTGAAATCAAGGGTCTTTTGAAGTCTGGTTTGAAGGGCTCCGAAAATGGATCTTTGTTCAGAGAGTTTGGTAAGAGCTTCGTCATAAATCGACTGAAATCCTTCCGTATTCGATGTGATAAAATCTTGTACATCATCAAAGCTAATGCCTTCAGCCCCTGTAGTCTGTCCTAAAAGTGCACTTGCGCTCCTTAGGCCTAGGCTTTCGGGGCGCGTGTCTACATCTTTTATACCAGAGAATCGAATCGTATTTATGTCGTTTTCTTCATTTCCATCATGATTTGCGACTGGGTCGTCCACTCTAAAGACCAGCTCGTCGGGGACTTCTTCGCTACTTCCATTTAGTATCGGAATCCCATTAAATGTGGTTGCAACCGACATCCGGTCTAGCTCGTCATAGAGCGCTTGATATTCGACAAATAAATAGCGTCTTTCTTGGTTGGAAAGAGTAGTGCTTGCCGCAGTCATATTGATTTCTTTCATCCGGGTGACTGTATTTGAAATTTCTCCCATTGAAGAGTCCGCTGTTTCCACAAGGGATATGGCATCGTTGACATTTTTTTTGCTAGCTGCGAGCGCTCTTAGGCGAAACTCCATTTTCTCGGCGAGCGCTCTTTCCGATGGTTTCGGGTCTAAGGAGGTAAAGACTTGTCCTGTGGACAGTTTCTCTAAGCTGTCACTCTGCGCTTCCTGGTGATTTCTCAGAATGCGGTTGAGTTTGGATGCGCCACTTTTGTCTGTGATTGAAAAACCCATTTTTAGCTCGCCTTTTGCGACATTTTTTGCTTTCGTTCAGAGCTGGCCTTCGTCTCTGAACGAATCATGGAGTCCATCAAGGAAGCTGACTGACTCAAAAGCTTTCCATACCATTGTAAATCATTTTTTACTGGAGGTTGCCCTAACTGAGTTTCAGATGCCTCGTGTAGGTCTTGCTTTAACGTAACGCTTCGATCTTTGGCTTCTGATATAAGTATAGCTGACGATGCGACGTCTTCAGCCGCTCCCTTTAAAACCTCTACCCCATGGCGGAGGTCAATGAACGCGCGCTGTGAAGATCGATCTATTCGATCATTGATTACGGATACATTTGCTGCTAGCGCTGAAATTTCTTTCAAATTTAAAACTTTATGAATTAATGTGTCGTGAAATCTCTTAGATTTATCAAGAGCAGACTTTTCGGCTTTTTCAAATCTGTCCAAGGCCGTAAAAAACTTGGAATTAGTTTCTTTTATTGCAGCTAGGGATTCGTTGAGGGATTTGCCGCTGCGATTTATTTTGGACAAATTTTTATAGAAGTCTTTGACAGTCACGTCAGCTTTCCCAACGGAAGAGTTGGATCTGGCGAGTTTGGCGGAGGCTTGTTTGGCGTCGCTTTGAATGGTAACCAAGAGGTCATTTATATTTCTTGTCGTAGAAGATGATCTCGCGGCAAGCTTTCTAACTTCTTCGGCAACAACTGCGAATCCTTTTCCTTGCTCTCCTGCTCGGGCAGCTTCGATGGAGGCATTTAAAGCTAGTAGGTTAGTTTGTTCTGCGATGTCGTCAATTACATCGACAATTTGTACGATTTCTTCTGCTTTTTTAGAAAGTTCTAGAACGAGAAGTAGAGACTCAGCTACTTCTGCGTTAGATTCTGAAATGGAACTTTCTACTTCGGACATTGTTTGAGTTGTAGTTTGTGCATCTTTAGAGAGCTGAAGGGAAGTTTCGATGGCGTTTTGGATTTCTGTTCGAACTAGTCCATCGACTTTGAAGATGGATTGTATTTGTAGAATTGTTGACTTAGCCTCAGTATTGCATCGGTCAAGATTTGAGGCGTCATTTTCTAGAGATTTCCTGAGTGAGCGAAGTTGTGTAGACAGTGTGCTAAATTCTAATGGAACTGATCCCGCTGCACGGTTATCAGACTGTGCTTGTGAAATTATGTTTTCGAGGCGAGATATTCCGGTTTTTAGAGCATCTTCTGAAACTTTGACAATGGATTCGAAGACGTGGAGTTTGGCTGCAATTTGAAGAATCGCCTCTGCTTGTCCCTCGAGATTTACACTTGCAGGGCGTGAGCTACGTTCGGACGGGTCTCCTAAAATAGCATCCGATACTGTTTTTAAATCCGTATTTAGCACGTTCCAAATTTTTGAATAATCCTGACCGTTTTCCTCAGATCTTACGCTGGTTTTGCCTGGGGCGTTCCCATTTCGCGCGCTACCGGAAGGAATTAAAGCTTGAAAGCCAATCATAGCTCCCAAAAGAAGCCCACCACCAGCGGAAAGGTAGATTATAACTTTTGTGTATTTACTGGCCATTTCTAGCCTGCTTTGCATAGACGTCATTAGTTTAAGATTCTCTGCGGATAGGTCTGTATTAGAAGATACAAACGACGCCAAATCAAATTTGATGATTTCTAGGAAACCTAGAGGATTGACTGGTAGTCCTGGTGAGGATGCTAGCAGCAGAAGCGCTGTTCCGAATAGCAAAAAGCCGATGGCTGTAACGAGTAAAAGCGTGCGGCTTAAAGATGATTCTTGATGTTTAGACATAGGACTCCCCCAAAGATAGATTCCTAGGTTCATTGTCGGAGATAGGGAGTTATAAGTTTAAATCTGAGGTTGTGTGAGGTCGTGTATTGGAGCCTTAACTCTTGGTTAGGTCTGCCAAATAAGTGATTTTTTTTGATCTTCTATAACGGCCGTGAGTGCCCTTGAGCCTAAAAGCTCCGACTCCCTCCAACTGGCTTTTCTAATCTAATACTCAGCTCGAAAGTGGCCAGAAAGCCTCTATCAAGATCGCTTATGAGAGTAAGCCAGAGACTAGAGGGTGTCTGTTGGGGCTTTTTAAAAGATTCCTATCTATTTTTTGCTCGTGCTTTGAATCCCACAGCTGATTTAAAGCTTCAGTAGAAGCTTGTATGTGATGCTCATCCATTGGATTCTCAGGTCTTTATTAGGATTAGCTTCATTGGCTATAGGTAGATCAATTTTCGTGATGGACGGTGATTTTGGAGAGATGTACAATGTGTCATGGTTAAAGGGGTGGTTGCAATTTAAGGGAGAAATCTAATTATGTTAGGGATTTTGTTTTTGAGAAAGTTATCTTTTTTGCTTCTAGCATCATTAGCAGGTTTCCTAGCAATCAGCTGCAGGAACAGCGACATTTCGGAATCTGAGGCATTAAGTCAAAGACCATTAGGGCGAACCCAAATGGTCGTGGAAGACATTATCGGATCTATCAAGGCATTTTCAAAAGTAGCTACCGAGCGCGCTGCAAGTAATAGGGCAACGATTCCCGCTTCGAGGCTGAGGATGGCAGACTTTATAAGTGAGCTCAAAGAGGCTTCCCCCAAAAAGCCCTTTGAGGAAGAACTGCGCCTGTCGCAAGGTTCTTGGCGGCAAATTTGGTCAGACGATCAAAATCCTATTCCTCCGGGCCAGAAAATTATAAAGTCTAAAGTGTATCAAGTTATCAGAAGTGACGGCTTTGGTTTTAATTTTGGTATCAGAGCGATTACACTTCCCAATGGAGCTGAGATTATTGCGACATCAGCAATTCAGCTACAGTTAGAAGCGGAAAGACAATTAGGACTTTTAAAAGTAACGTTTCTAAAAACGTTTTCTAAGCAGGGTGATCTGTCTGAAGAGCCTTCTCTTGCTGAACTCGCACAAGGCTTACTCGATGGAACCCGTGTTAACGACAATGCGAATGGTTTTAAGCAGGATGAGGAGAGGCGTTTTCCAAGGGGGCCTGTAGGTGCAGTTGGAACATTGGAGACAATTTATATTGATGAAACTTTTAGAATTGCTCAAGGCCCGAACCCCTACAGTAAAGTAGTGGATACCTTTATACTAGTAAAGTCTGATGTTCCTCAGTAAGACGGATTAGCTTTTTTTTTCGAGACGAGAATCTTCTTAAACTATCAAAAGATCAGCCCCAGGGAGTGAGGAATAAAGCTCCTAAAACCCAGGCTGTACTCAGACCCGAGGCCATTTGGCCCACGAGGTGAAGGCGACACCTCATAGCCAGCAGATAAGTGGCAAAGAAACTAGAAATACGGAAGTAAGACTTTAAGAACACGATGAAACAAGGATTCTATTCCTGAGAACGGTCCGCACCTAAAAACGGCCGGCGCTTCGAATTACCGCTACAAACTTACGCAAGCCTGCGTGCGCAAGATTGCGTAAGTTTCATGTAACGGAGATGACGGCTCTGGATCTGTGGAGACTTTCCATCGGTTCAACCAGCATCGATGAATTGGGAAATGAACAGCAGCTGCGGCCTTGCAATGCCGCATGTTCTAGCCGGTGGGAATCCGGTCTGCGTAACTGCTAACCACAGGCGCAGTATCTAGCCTTGCAG
>CAIMVM010000137.1 GCA_903844895.1 uncultured Pseudomonadota bacterium | reverse complement strand
TGATTTTAACAAAAAATCTAAATGAAAAGTCATAAAAGCCGCGTGGCTAAGCCAGCGGAGAGGGATTTGAAGTCAAGAAACCAGGCTTGACATGGGAAAGGCGACTAAACTAGCATTAAAGAAGTGGAAACTTTTGATTAAAATATTCGGTTTTCAAATCCAATATAAACGAATTCCGTCCTCAGGAGCCAAGGAAAAGATTCTCGCTGCGATTAAGATTGCTTCTGATTTCATCCCGTGCGCCATATCAAACCTTATTAGCGTCTAGCCACTGAATATTCGCCATTGGAGCATTGAAATCTCTCGAAATTACGCCCCACAACGCCCATGGGTACGTCCACTTGCTGGCCGATAGTGTGAAGGATGCTGGAATTAAGTATTCTTTGTTTCCAGCGACACCGCCAACTCCCATTTGAGAGTTGCTTCAAATTCTCCGTTGACCATTGGTTGACCATTGGGCGATTTTCCGAATACTGCACAAAAGAAAACGACCCTGATTGATTCCATCAGAGCCGAGACTTATTTTGGTAGCGGGGGCAGGATATGAACCTGCGGCCTTCGGGTTAAGAGTGCGATGCATATTGTTTAGCAACTTCTCGTTTTTATTTGTCAATTCCATACACAGCAGGCGATTCACGCCTTTTAGCGCATCGGGTTACTTCGGTTGGGATCGGGTAGTTTCGGATGGTGGTTGACCATCGGTTGACCATCGGTTGACCATCGACAAAAATGTTTGATATGGTTATTTACATACTAATATGGTAGAGGCTCTATGGAGTTTGATTGGGATTTGTCAAAAGAGTCTGAAAACATCAGAAAGCACTCTGTGACCTTTGGGGAAGCTGCGACTTGTTTTTCTGACCCTCAAGGTATTCAGTTGATGGATGCAGAGCATTCAAAATCCGAGGTGCGATATTTTTGGATCGGAATATCATCAGTCGGCCGTATATTGACAACACGTTTTACGTTGCGTGGCGATGTCATCAGAATCATTGGAAGTGCCGATTGGCGAAAATTTAGGAGGATATACAGTGAAGCAACCAAAAATTAAAGACTTGAAGATTGATCTCAAAGGCACAGATAAAATGAGAGCCAAAATGGCAAAGGTTAAGAAGACCAAGATCACCGTAAACGTCGACGAAGACATATTGAGCGCTCTCAAGCTAAGGTCTGAGGAAAGCGGTGTCCCTTATCAGGTCCTTCTGAACAAGCTACTTCGGGCGTCCATTGCGGATCAGTTCCAAGGCGACGAAGCGGCCAGGCTTGACCGCTTGGAGAAGGATGTTGCTACTTTGAAACGCAAACTGTCTGCGTAGCGCAATCGCCCGCCATTTTGCCCCCCAAATTAAGCGATCGTGTCCAAAAGGTAACGGAGCAGCGGTTAAAAAATAATCAAATTGGTAGGCAAGTCAACGCCCATTTTGATATATGCCACCTGTTCCCGGCCCTGTTTCAATTTGCTGCATATGCCGTTAATTGCCACATTTTTCTGCGCTTTGAGGCAGACGAATGCTGGAGTTGCTTGCTTTTTAAAAAAGCCCAGCCATCGTCTTGTACCTTCGCAAGCACTATATAGTGAATCCCATGACTAAGAGCTAAGGCTTCCTCTAGGAAGCCTTAGCTCATTAGGCTTTCAAAATTCACTCACGCATGGCCGATACAAAAAACGGGAAATGATTGGCGATGTTTTTTTATAAGTTATATTCTGGATTTTCACCTGCAATGCATATAAAAAACGACCCTGATTTATTCCATCAGGGTCGGGACTTATTTTGGTAGCGGGGGCAGGATTTGAACCTGCGGCCTTCGGGTTATGAGCCCGACGAGATACCAGACTTCTCCACCCCGCGTCATGGTGAAGAAGCCTTATAGGACAATTCACGGCTTCTGTCAATGGAATTCACGCATATTCCGCTAAATATTCTTTAAACCACAATTAAATGAGATTTAAAGCGCTTCCTGCCTTAAACCATTCAATCTGCTCCTGGTTATAGGAGTGCTTGACGGGGAATGAATCCCGGCTTCCATCCTCGTGCTTAAGCTCTAAGGTAAGATCGACGCCAGGCTTAAAGGTTGAAAGACCTAAAACTGAAATTTGATCTGTTTCCCTAATTTTATCGTAATCAGAAGGATTCCTAAAGGTAATGGCAAGAACCCCTTGTTTCTTTAAGTTCGTTTCATGGATGCGAGCAAACGTTTTTACGAGTACCGTCGAAGCTCCTAAAAACCTCGGCGACATGGCAGCATGCTCTCTTGACGAACCTTCTCCGTAGTTATCGTCTCCGACCACTACCCAGCGCTCACCAGATTTTTGATACTGCCTCGCTATAGCAGATAGGGTTTCCGTTCTTGCGCCTGTAAGTTGATTCAAACCTTTTCCAGGTTCAGCCTGAAAAAAGTTAGTCGCACCCAATAGCATATTATCGGAAATTCTATCTAGATGGCCACGAAACCTAAGCCACTTGCCGGCAGGAGAGATATGATCCGTGGTGCACTTCCCTTTTGCTTTAACTAATAGTCGATGATTTGCGAAGTCTTTACCATCCCACTTTAAAAATGGTTTTAGTATTTGAAGACGTTCAGATGTTGCGCTTACATTCACAACTACTTTTGAAGAGTCTAATGCTGGCTCAATATAGCCAGACATATCTTCTACAAATCCTTTTTCTGGAAGCTCAGGAGCTACAGGAGCCGTTAATTTTACTTCTCCTCCACTTGGCGACTTAATCACATCTTTACGCGGGTCAAATGAAAGACGTCCGGAAGCCGCATAAGCTACGACCATCTCGGGACTGCCGATAAAGGCAAGAGTCTCGGGATTACTGTCGTTACGTCCTCTAAAATTTCGGTTAAAACTTGTGACAATCGAGTTGGCTTCGCCTGATTTCATATCGTCTCGGGTCCATTGGCCAATGCATGGTCCGCAAGCATTAGCTAATAGAGTTCCACCAAACTCTTCAAGGGTTTGAAGAAGGCCATCCCGCTTAATTGTTGCGGCAACTTGGGCTGAACCAGGAGATATAAAAAATGGAGCGGTAGCTTTAACACCCACCTTCAAGGCCTCTCTAGCAATAGAAGCTGCCTTATAGATGTCTTCATAGGAGGAGTTTGTGCAGGATCCAATAAGCGCTGCGGATACCTTATCGGGATATCCTTCTTTAATGATTTCTGCTTTAAAATTCGAAATACCCCTGGCTTTATCTGGCGAGTGAGGTCCGACCATATAAGGTTCCAACTTGTCTAGATCAATCTCGATGACTTCGTCATAATATTTTGTAGGATTGGCCTCAACTTCAGCGTCTGCTCGAAGGTGTTCTTGGTACTCGTCAGCAAGGCGGGCCAGGTCTGCCCTTTTGGTAGCTTTTAAGTAAGCAGACATTTTTGAATCGTAAGCAAAAACAGAACAAGTCGCCCCTAGTTCAGCTCCCATATTTGTAATAGTCGCTTTTCCGGTACAAGAAATCGTAGAAGCACCCGGTCCAAAATACTCAACGATTTTATTGGTTCCACCAGCTACGGTGAGTTTTTCGAGAACTTTCAAAATCACATCTTTAGGAGACGCCCATGGCTGAAAACTTCCTGTAAGTTTAACTCCCACAATTTTTGGATTGAGCAATTCCCAAGGAAAGCCAGCCATAACATCAACGGCATCAGCACCACCGACTCCGCAAGCAAGCATCCCTAGACCGCCCGCATTGGGCGTATGGGAATCTGTGCCAATCATGAGTCCACCTGGGAACGCATAATTTTCTAGAATTACCTGATGGATAATACCAGCACCAGGCCCCCAGAAGCCTATTCCATACTTCTCTGAAGCTGTTTTTAAAAAGCTAAATACTTCTGAATTGTCGGCATTTGCCGCAGACATATCTTTTGAAATGCCTTTATGAGCTACAATTAGGTGATCGCAATGAACTGTCGAAGGTACGGCTACTGATTTCTTTCCAGATTGCATAAACTGCAATATAGCCATCTGGGCGGTCGCATCCTGCATAGCGACTCGGTCCGGTCGAAGCATGATAAAGCTCTGCCCTCGTTTAAAATCAGCAACACTTTGTCCATCATCTAAATGACAAAAAAGTATTTTTTCCGCCAGAGTCAATGGCCGAGATAATTCGTTTCTAAATTTAGCAATTTTAACAGGCATTTTCTCATATACAGATTTGACCAATTCTGCTGTGGTCGCGACTCGTGATGTCATTTTTCAATACCTCGTTGCAATGTTTTATTTTTTACCGGCTGAACTCACGCTCAACTTTTCATAAACTTGATTTAATTTCTGCACTAAGCTACCTAGCTCATCATTATTTCGTAACTTAAGAGGTTCTGGCTTACCTCCTTCTAGAATCACATCCAAAAATCGATGTATTGAGATCAGAGGGCCATAAATTTTGTGTGTATATTTAATGGTAATAAAAAAAGTCAGGCCAATGAAAACAGCCACGAGCGCCCCGCCAGCCGCAAGAGGCCATGCAAACTTGGACCAAGTAACTAAACTTTCCGCCTGATTCAATTGAAAATACGTCTCCATGGCTCTAAACATATCCCAAATATAGAAGCCAAAAACGCAGGCAATTAAAACGGAAAATATTAAATTGAGCATCACGATCATAAGGCCCAGCCGAACTTGAACGTAGGGCTCAACCAACATCGACCCAAGACCACCGCGCCGACCTTTTACCACAGTGACTCCCATCCTAAAACGTTAGAAGGAAATAATAACTCTATGCTACTAGAATCGCTAGTAGGAATCGACAATTAGATGTCTTTGAAGAACCTGGGACCTATAAAATCCGCAATGTTCCTCCTCTCCATAAGAATCTTAGATTAATTTTTAGACAGCTTTAGCGACTACGGGGATCTTTGATGGCAGCTCCTAGCTCTTTTACTTGCGTCCCAACTAAAGTCATAAAAGAAACGCCACCCGCGCAAGGCAGGGTCCCTCCAGAGACCACAGCCATAAGTTTTTGGGGAGTCTTGAAAACAGGCCCGCCTGAGTCACCTACACACACTCCCTCGGACGGAGCCGAGGCCCTAGGAAGGGCAAATATATAATTGTGATTCATGCTGATCATTGCGGCCTTTAGGGTAACTCCTCTTAATGGCAAATCTTGATTTGCTAGGGAAACTGGAAAAAGCTCTTCGCATCCCTTTTCAGGTGAAAAAGAAAAATTAGGAAGGTCCGCACATCCTTCTCGTGTTACACCTGGCACAACACGCCTCTCTGTGAACCGATTTAAAATGCCAAAGCCAAATACAGCCAAATCAGGGTTACTTGTAAAAATTGACTTATCAAAGGTGTAATTTGGACTCTGATCTTTTATTACAGATTGAGATATTACAGATTGAGAGGTACTCAAATTTGCGAGCCGGATAATTTCTTGTTTTATATGAGAGTCTTGAGGTTCCATCGAAGCTAATAGATAATCAATGCCTAATGTCTCCCGAACTTCTGATGATGACTCTGAAACCATGACACCAGCCGCTACATCGTTACTTATCTCATCTCCAATGGCCAATTCTACAAAACTCGGATGTGGTATAAACGCTTCTATTTCAAGCCATTGCTTAGACGCAGGGACATAAAACCAAAGCCGTCCTGCTCCATGGACGCGCCTTGAAAATGAAGTTTTTGTCTCTCCAGTACCGAACTTTTGCTTACTTTTTTCATCCAAAAAATCCATGAGTTTGATATTAAGCTCATCGAAAGCCGTATTCAGCTGGCAATGGGCTGCAGTAATTATGACAGCCTGATCACCCAAAAAAGAATCTTTAACTAAACTACCAGAACAAGAAGTTCTAAAACCGCAAGCCTCTGCATTTCGCTCAGAAATCAAATTCTTGTCTTGGCATTCCTTGGGGAGGGTCTCCCCTCTACTCTGAAAGTCTTTTTCTAGAAGTAAAGAATGGAGCTCATATAGAAAAAAACCTGTAGTTTTTGCAGCATAGGAAGTAGGCTCAACAATAGGCCCGTTGTTCAAAGTTGCAGATTTTTTCCCCCACGTAGAAAACTGACACCCGACTGAAAATAGAAAAATAAATAATAGACGCATGTCTACCCCCCATTTGAGTCCCAACATTATATCACGTGTGATATTTAGAAGCAAAAACGGCGGTGGCCGCCACAGCAGCAGTCCATGCCCTTAGGACTTGGGGCCCTAATGTTGCTTTTTTATAATTTGACAGCAAGAGCTCTTCCCGATCTGAAAAACCTTTTTCCCCGCCTATAATAAATCCTGCCGATCCTTGATTTGTCATGACGACTTCAAACAACGACAACTTAGAGCCAGGCAAAAGACAAATGGGTTCGCATTGGAAAAGTTTCAAAGTCTCGTCCAAAGATTCTGCAAAAATCATTTCTGGAAGCCAAGCAGATTTGCTTTGCTTGGCAGCTGTGATGGCAAGTCGGTGGAAGCGATCTTTGACTTTTTCGTTAAGGCGCTCTTTATTTACAAAATCTTGGCCAAATATATAAAGTTTGTTGAGTCCTAACTCCACCAGGGGAGGTATCATCTCTTCATAAGTACTTGGTCGCAATGCTCCCACCGCTAATTCTAGCTGCCTAGGTGGCTTAGGTTCTTCGATTTCCTCGTCTACCATAAAATCCAGGGTCTTCTTAGTTACCTTGAAGCAGATCGCTGACGCTATTTTGCCCTTCCCATCCATGATTTCAAATCGATCGCCTTCACCCATGCGAAGAACATGTATCATATGTTCTATTTCTGAAGGCTGCACTTTCCAGGACTCTTCTTTGGTGCCAAAAAATCGAAAAAGATGTTTCATTTACGTTTCTCGAGTAAAAGCGCTCCCCAACCTTCAAGTTCCGTTGAGCGCACCATTGAAAAACCTAACAATGAAGCCGCAGCTGTCATTTCTTCGAGTTGTTCCATTAAAATCCCTGACAGCAGTAGCTTTCCACCTAATTTAGTGACACGAGCTAAATCTGGAAGAATTCGAAATAGTACGATAGGTAGAATATTGGCTATGACAAAATCTACTGGTAAGAACTCACGGCCATCTGGCCAAAACTCAGGGCAACTTCCTGCCATAATATGCACTTCGACTTGATTAACTTTGCAGTTGTATTGAGAGCTCTCAACCGCGAGGTGATCAATATCAGTTCCAATAACTTCAGCAAAACCAAGTCTTTTAGCCGCAATTGCCAATACGCCCGTTCCAGTACCCACATCGAGGCATGTCTTGCCTTGAATATCCCGGCTCTCCAAGTTTTCAAGCGCTCTCACACAAATTTGAGTTGTCGCGTGTTGGCCTGTCCCAAATGCCATCCCAGGCTCGATGTCTATATAGATGAGACCTGGTTGGGCGGGCTTATCCCAAGGAGGATGAATACAAAACATCTCACTAAAAATGGGTTTAAATCCTTCTTTCCAACCCTCCATCCAGACCTGCGAGTCCATGGAATGGTCTTCAACTGCTATAGACTCTGGAAAAGCCAAAAGTAACTTAGCTTTTAAATCAGCTAAATACTCTAAGCTATAATCATAAATGGAAACAGGAGCCAGATTGCCTCCCATATCTTGGTAAAATTCATTTAGAGACTGATCGTAGCGATGATCCACATATATATCATCAATCGCACCCTCCACGAAGGACTCCACTCCATTTCCAGCGAGCCAACTGGTGACCAACTCTTTGGTCTCAAAAATTTCACTTGCAGAGCGATTGTTAGCCAAAAACACAATTCGTAATTCAAAGGTTTTTGCAGGAATCAAATGATAAATCCTTTATTTTAGCGCAGTCCTGAAAACGGACCGTTGGGGGCAAATAGATACCGGTCGGTTAGGTAATACCTTAGTTGTGCCTCAAGTTCATCTAGCTTCATACCTGCCTTTACGGATTCTGCCCGTTTGCCCATGTGCTTCAACCCTCTGGACAATAACTCCCAACCAGCGGCATCCGTAGGAAAAGTGTTCAAAAATCGCCTGGTTAAAGCCACACTGGTGGCACTGTTTTTGCGAGTAAAAGCATCTTCTGCCAAAATAAGCTGCATCCAAGCTAACCGATCCATTTTAGGCCCCACCAGATCCTTCATGGACGCATTAGCAAACTCCGAAGCCAGGCTGGACTGTCCCAATTTTGCGGCAACAAAACCCAGATTCCAATAGAGTGTCCAATGAATAGGACCGGATTGCTTTGCCTTGTTAAAATAAAGCTGCGCCTGTTTCCACTTGCCAATTCTCACATTGGCCAATCCTCTTACAAACCAATAATCATTAGAAACGGAACGGCTCAATTGAAGCCAATTAGCTAACAAAATCTCAGCTTCCTGATTCTTTCTAAGGGATAAAAGAACACGGGCTTTCCAAAGAATCACACCTTCTGCTGACTTACGCTGTGAGCTGCCCTCTAAGCTTTGAAAGTCCCAAACCAAATCAAAGCGACTTAGGATCTGCGCGCCTAATTTAAGCCGCACTGCCTCGGGCACAATCAGACTAAAGAGTTCAGGATATTTCACGAGTTGAACCACACCAGCTTTTGAAAAGGCATACTGTATAAGCTTGTCTTTGGATCCGGCAGAAGAGTATTGCGCCAGAAACCTAGATTTCCAAGTTGCATTCTTGTCTTCACCGGCAAGAACTTTCAAATTTATATTGCCAAAATTAGCGGCATCCGCAAAAGAACCTCTCTTTAATAGACTAATCTGAGCCCAAGTCAAGATTTCACTTCTTAAGCCCGTTAAATGTTTCGGACAGGCTTGCACAGAGCTCATTACTGATTTTTTAAATAATGCCCAATTTTCTTCTTTAAGAGCCACTTCTGCTTTTATGACTTCTACCAATGAGATGGCCAATCCATTTGCGTCAACCATTTTATTAAGTTCAGATTTTAGTTTGGCTTTATTGCCCTTAGTTCTATAGGCCCAAACATCTGCTAAGCAAAGTTTGGTTTTAGGAGATCTCGAGCAATCCCCATCAATTGCAGAAACACCAGCTTCTGAATAAACTACATGTACGATGTTTTTATAAAGATTTAACTCGGAAAACTCCATTTTTTTTGAGAACTTATCTCTAAGAACGGGGGACTTTAAAAATTGCAAGCAATCATACACTCGAAGCTGAACATTTAAGTCCTGAATCCCCAAGAACTCTTTTCTAAGCTCGCCTTTCCAAATCATTGCTGAACAAAGAGATTGCGTTAAATCTGAGGGAAGTGGGGCAGGTTCCTTATCTTCAACAACTAATGCGGGCCTAGCCACATTAGACTTTCTCTGAATTCCATACAATCCACCAATCACCAACAAAAATATTGCAAACGAAGCATATATAAGATTCGATCGGCTCAAATTTTTTAAAGAATAGCTCACTTCGCGGGGCAAGTCTGAAACCTTAAATCGCTGCGTGGTAGACCCTGGGTCTTCCCAAGACAGCTTAAAACTGGGCTCCTGATCAAAGAGACCATTAAACTCGCTATCCTGCTCTTTCTCGCCTTCGGTAGTGCGCTTTGATTTATCTATTTCTGAATCGCTAGTCACTGGCATATTCCTAAAAAATATCAACCCTAATGGAGGTCCCCATCTATTTCGGTTGTTTTTAGGTTAAAATAAGCAAAATCGTGCCACGGCGTGCAAAAATAACTATTTGCATTCAGAAAGATCCTACACAAATCGTTCTAGCGCTTGAATACCACAACAAAATATCCACGAATTGGAATTCCACCCAAAAGAGTGTCCGCTGGGCAAGAATCTATCCTAGAAATTCGTGAGTGATAGCGATTTACAACAAAATCCCAAGCCTCCCTTGCCAATACAGGCGGTCCTACACTGCGGATACCTTTTCCTGTAATGACTTTAAGTTCAACATCCCGATTTTGTGTGAGTATGCTTTCTATGCACCCCTCCAGCTTATTCATTGCCGCAGCTACGGTACACCCATGAAGGTCCAAAATTATATTGCCGCCCCCGGTGCGTTTGAAGCCTCGGGGCTCCTGTTCGTTTTTTAGGCTGATTTCGGCACTGTCAAGCTTCCCTAACCATTCATGAAAAAGCTTTTCATCTTCATTTTGGCCGCTGGAATCTTTGGGATGCTTCTCTTTTCCTGCCAATTCCATGCCTCCTTTACATTTCCGAAATGAAGACCTAAGCTCCTCGCTACAGGACACATGAAATATATCACAACGCTGCAAACTAGGCGACATGAAGGACTTGGAATGGAAACGAAGAAATTTGACCTAGAGAAAAACGACATCACAAATACACAAGGCGCGATAAAAAAAGTTCAGGCAAAAGAAAAAGAGCCTGGAAGAAGACAGGGCGCCTCGGCTAAAGAGTCCCAGGAAGCAGAAGAGCAACTGCACTCTGAATTGCAGGCACTCGGCAAAAGTAAATTCTTCTTGGGATACGAATTTTTAACCTGGCTTTGGTATTTAATTGAAAAAGACAGTCAACTGACCCTAATACCTAAGCACGCAAAGCAACCCATCCAGTTAACTCTTTGGATCGATGATCGTGTAGTGACAAGTGCGACTTCCGGCCAGCAAAATACTATGCGCGGAGGCGATCCAGCACATTCGGCTGAAGCAGCCGTGGCTTTAGTTACTGGCAAGACCATTCGGGAATTAAAGATAGGTATGGATGTCCTGGGGGTTGGTGAATATCGAACGACACTCAATGCCAAAGATCTTCGCCCTAGAGGGCTAGTTTTGCCCACTCCAAGTGATGAAGACGACGAAGCTCCGCAGCAAGTTTCCATACCTATGCGCCTAAGGCAACTAGATCTTTTTCTTAATATTTTTGACAGTTTGTTTTTAATGTTCATGGAACAAAGGACTGCTGCCAAATGGGAAAAGAATACGACTTATGATATAAAGGAATGGATTCAAAATCGTAGTAATTGGAAAACTGTCCACTGATTTGGAGTAGCCGATGTTAGTGAGAAAATTTGTCCTGAGAGACTCAATTCTCTCCTATAGGGACATATTCAAACTACTTTGGTCTGACATGATCCGACTGGACATCCTTAAGCAGTCGTCTGCAATGGCTTATGTCACATTAATTTCAATCGTACCGTCACTTGCCGCTATTTTTACAATTATTTCTATTTTTAAGCCTCTCATGGCTGGCGGTTCGAAAGTTTCAGACTCCATCAAATCATTTATCCTTCAAAACCTTGCCGAAGGCACCGGCTCCACGGTTTCTGGTACACTAGATAAACTTATTTCAAACCTCTCGCTAACCCAAATTGGTGTCACGAGCTTTGTATCCATTCTTGTATCCTTGATCTTGCTACTAAGGCAGATTGAACAAGCCCTCAACAGAATCTGGATGGTTCGGCTTGAAAGAACCATGATTACAAGATTTGTCTATTTCTGGACGCTTCTTACCTTGGGGACTTTTCTTTGCTCCCTGCTCTTCTTTTACCTCTCAACTTTTGGGATTACTAACTTTTTAGCGAGCTTTCGTGGGGAACAAAGCAGCTTTCTAGGAAGTATTTTGAGTTTTGCGACTAGTACTATTAGCGGTTTTTCTATATTTTTCTTTATCTATAAAGTCATTCCCAACACTAACGTCAAAGTAAAATATGCAGCCTATGGAGCTTTATTCTCATCCGTGGCACTTGGAGTCGCCGGAGACATCTTTGGCTATTATGTAAAGTATTTTTCGAAGAATTCTGTACTTTACGGGGCTATTGGTGCCCTCCCTCTATTTCTGACCTGGCTGTATATTTGCTGGGTAATCGTTATGGTTGGAGCTTTGTTAGCTTGGAGATTTGAACAGGGTTTCAAGGTTGAGAAGGAAGAGGAAGAACTCATAAAACCGACATCCTTGGAATCCGCATATGACCAGAAGCAGCTCGAAGGATTTGTACCAAATCTTTGTCTCATTATCGTTTATGAGGCTTTTTGGAACCAATTAAAAGGCGGCATTCCTTTTGATCAAATCCATGAAAAAATCCGAGTCCCTTCAGCATGGATAAGAGACAGCCTAGAGTTCCTCATCGAAAAAAAATATATTGCAGTTATCCAAAGAGACACAGAAGAACTTTATATTGCTTGTAAACCACCTGAAAAAATCATGCTGACTCATTTAAAAGATGACTTAATACCAGCCCTTGATGAAAGAGTTAAAGGATGGGAAAATCTCATCGATAGCGAAATTTCGCGAAAGGTCATGGGAATTATTTCAAACACTTCCAAAAATGCTACGTTTGCAAGCCTTCTTTAAGTTGCATTGCTTCGATACTTTCATTTTTCCGGCTAAGTGCATTACTTTGAGGAATTGTAATTTTAAAATGAGATCCAATTCCGAGCTGCGACTCCACTTCTACCTTACCTTCGTGCATTTTTATTAATGCCATGGCAAGAGAAAGTCCTATGCCGCTGCCGCCAACAGATCGATTCCGAGCGGAATCAACCCGATAAAAAGGATCAAATATAAAGGGAATGTCTTGTTCCGGGATTCCCCCGCCCTTATCTGAAAGGGTAATCATAAAGTTTGTGCTATGTGTATTCCTAGAATAGGCCTTGTCAAAACGCATCACAACCTCGCCTCCCACAGGCGAATGCTTTACAGCATTAAAGAGAATATTTCTCACCGCAAGTAGCAAATAACCTTCTGCAGCTTCAAACTCCAAAGCACCAGGTTTCACATCACTGACCACGCTAACTTGTTTTTCATGTGCAAGAGACTTTGCGTCTTCTTGCAGCTGGCGAATGAAGGCTGGAGTCGAAACTTGCCCCCAATTCATTTTAACCGCATGACCCTCAACGCGCGCTAATAGCAACAGTTCCTCAATAATTTTGGCCATGCTGCCTGATTCTCGCCGAATGATTTCGAGAGTCTTTTGATATTCTTCAGGCGTTCTAGGTTTTCTTAAAGCAAACTCAGCCTCGCCTTTTATAACTGCCAACGGTGTCCGTAGCTCATGGCTTACATCCCCTGTAAATCTCCTTAACTTTAAAACAGAATCTTGAATACGATCGATGAGATGATTGAAAGTTATGGCTAACTCACTCAGTTGATCTTTTGCTTTGGGAACTGGAATGCGGCCGGAGAGATTTTGTACCTCAAGAGACGACGCTGCTTTGGTCATCACACTCACTGGCGTCAATGCTGACATCGCCATAAAATATACTATTAGAGAAGCGACAAAGGCGCCTATTGGCAGTACCGTCCAAAGAACTAACAAAACACTTTCCAGAAGCCTTTCATTTTTCTCCATCGAAGCGCCTACCTGTATCACCTGACCTGTAAACATCCCTCTCAGCATGACTGGGATGGTAATTTGTCTAAGCGAAGGCATGCCGGAAACCCTAAAAGTCTCTAAGGTTTCTAATCCTTTCTCTGCTCGTGACAAGGACTGGCCTGTTACCGGTATATGAATCTCAAAATTTTTGGATCGACTATGAACATCGCCTTTAATGGTAATTATTTGCGCATACCGGCCGTCAAGATTTACCCCAAGGAAGTCATCGGCCCCCCCCCCAAGAATCCCCTTAAATTCTCTGGTAAATAGCTCTAAAGGAGATTCGTATTGCCCCAAGTGATTTTCACGAATGGAGTGGGAAAGTGCAATTAAGGATTCATCGACTGTAGAATTTATAAAGAACTTAACCGCATAAAAAACACCAAATCCTACTCCTACAAATAAAGTAGCGAGTAGGAAAAGGTGACTTATGCAAAGCCGGTATTTAAACTGTAAACGTTCAAGGAACATTCATAGCTTCATTTTCCATCTCCCCGGACGGAAGTGAGTTGTTAATATCAAGCATATAGCCGTGACCTCTCACCGTTTTAATGAGCTTATCTCCTATCGCCAATTGAATTTTAGAACGCAAATAGCCTACATAAACATCCACCACATTGCTGGTAGGCTCAAAATTCATATCCCACACATGTTCAGAAAGTTGAGTCCGTCCGAGCACAGTCCCCGCATTACGAACAAAATACTCTAAAAGAGCATATTCTTTGACAGTGAGGTCAACCACTTTGCCCTCGATAAGAACTTCGCGGCGAGCTGGATTAATGACAATCGGGCCTGCTTCGAGCGACGCACTGGTTATTTTGTCTTTTCTTCGAATGAGCGCCCGCGCCCTAGCAAGAAGCTCTTCAATAGCCACTGGCTTGGTAGCATAGTCATCAGCTCCGAGATCTAGGCCGCGTACGATGTCCTCGGTACCATCTCGAGCCGTCAAAAGCATTACGGGAGTGACGATACCGCCTTGGCGAATGGCTTTCAAAACACTAAGCCCATCCTTCCTGGGAATCATAATGTCTAAAATAATCAAATCATAAGGGTTCTCAAATGCAAGCCATTCAGCCTCTTGGCCATCTGCTGCATGATCAACTGCATAGGACTCATCCCTTAGGACTCGAATCAAAAGATCTGACATCGCCTGATCATCTTCTACCAACAGTACTCTCATTTTCTTCCCCTCTATAAAATGGGCTTAGCACACTCGTACTAAAAGTTAGGCTTTTTTACATTAGAATTTGATGAGGAATTCAAAACAAAAGACAACTTTCTAAAAAAAATAGTAATTAAGGCAAGTTACACGCCGAACCGACGAGTCGTAGGACCTCACTCCTGCCTTGAAGCCCGCATCTTGCCAAAACAAGCCTAGAACAGCGGCTTTAATACATAGCACGGGACTTCATAACCATGGCTGCCACAGCTATAGTCCGCCTACTTCGAAACAGACACGCAATTAAAACAAAAAAAGATGCCAAGTGAGATAGACTCCCCCACGTTAGCAAATGCAAGCCTCCGCCAAATGAAGAACAAAAGGCTTGTCAGACGGCAAGATCATTTCCATTTGTATAAGCAACGTTTTTTCTATCGATATCGAATTCAATGGCTCAAGGCCGAGATCGAATCAACATTCCATTAGATTTACACCCATCGATTCTAGAAGTTACTCCCGACTAGCACAAAGTCACTAGTTAGCTAATTTAAAGAAGGCAATTTAGGTTTGATTTCTTTAGGAATACCAGGAATACTTCAAAAAACTTGCCCCAAAAAACATACCTCAAAAAACAAAGGCACTCGTCATTTTATGCATGCAACTCAAACCATCTCACTATATCAAGGGCCCGCCGCATGGGGAACACCAAATGCAAGTCCCTTTTGTACGAAACTTTTATGCTTTCTTAATGCAGCAAAGCTTCCATATGAAATCTGTAATTTTGACCCTATTAAAGCACCAAAAGGAAAAATGCCCTATATCCGCTACCAAGGACAATATCTTGGTGACTCGCAACTCATCATTAGATTTCTTTCTCAAGAATTCCATGTCCATATGGATTCCCATCTTACAGACCAACAAAAGGCAATCGGACATACCTGCCGACGCATGTTAGAAGATGGCACTTATTTTCAAATCCTTTGGAGTCGCTGGGGAATTGATGCGAATTGGGCTGTTGTAAAAAAAGCATATTTTGCAAGTTTGCCGCCTGTTGTAAGAACGATATTGCCAGAAATCTTAAGAAAAGCAGTAAAACGCTCTGCCTTTGGACAAGGGGTTGCTCGGCATAGCTTCGAAGAGTTAGAAACAATGCTTGATGAAGATATGAGCGCACTTTCCAATCTAATGTCTAAGTCAGGACCTTATTTCCATGGAAATCAAATCTCTGAAGTAGACTGTACGCTTTATGCGTTTCTTTCTAGCCTTTTGTGCGCTCCTCTACCAGTTCCATTTGGTGAAAAATGGAAATCACACAGGCCCTTTAAAGACTATATTCATCATATGGAATCCACCTATTTTCTAAAGCTTAAATAAACCCGTCCAATAGAAATAATCTCTCAAAAGAATGCGCTTAAAGATGCCTGCTTATTAGAGTTTAGAATCATTAAAGTAGACATCTCGTGCTGGCTGAAGAGATTTTAAAAAGGAAATTTCATGCCTCAGAGAACTTTTGAAAAAAGACGCCTCTCACAAAACATATCCCATGCCGCAATATGCGCCTGTCATCAAGCCGATTCTCAAGACATCGGCAAGCAGTTGTTTCAAATTCACAACGCAGAAGGCCTTCTCTATGCCTGTCTGCTTTATCAAAAGTAGCTTTAGACCCTGCAGAAACGACCGCGAAGCCCGAGAAGACCAATAGAACTATGCTTGAATGCCACATCATGGCAGCCATGGTTTAACTTCCATGTTTTTCGATTTTAAGTCGGGGATTGGTCAAAAACAAATGACTTTTTTATTTGACAGAATCTGACAGTGGGATACTTTGAGAATTCTAAGCTGATAGGGAGTAGCCTATGTATCTGCCGAGTAAATTTCACTGTCAAGACACAAAAGAAATTCAATCTCTTATGGAAAATTATCCCTTAGCCACAGTTATCACCATTGTAAATAATAGTCCCTTAATTAGTCACCTTCCTATGGTAAAAGAAGTTGATTCCAATGGAACCATGATCCTTATTGGCCACATGTCAAAAGCAAATCCGCACTCTCTCCATATTAATAAGTCTGAAACAACTGTTATTTTTCATGGCCCAAATTCCTACATTACACCAAAATGGTATGAGAAAAATGATGTCCCTACTTGGAATTATGCTGTCGCTCACTGCAAGGGCGTGACAAAATTAATCTTGGATGCTGAAGCCATCCAAAACTGTCTTAAAAAACTAACCGTAGCTGCGGAGAAAAATTCAATCGACCCATGGGAATTCTGGCTGCCTGACGATCTCAACAGCCCTACGAGTCTCACCAGTGCCATCGTTGGATTTGAAGTCACCATCACCGAGGTGACGGCAAAATTTAAACTAAGTCAAAATAGGTCTAGCGCTGACAGAAAAGGCGTTATTGCAGGATTAGAATCCAGGAAAGATGACAATAGTAGAGCAATTCAAACCCTTATAAAAGCAAATGAAGACCGCTTTTGCTAATCATTAAAGCCATGAATGAATTTTTTAAAATTCAAAAAATTAAGAACCCATTCACGAGCAAGATTTACTCTACAGAAAGGCAAACAATTGCCAGAAGACGGCAAACTCCCTGCTAGTCATAGACAAATGCATCATGAAAACCTTGATAAGGGAGCATCTCTATTTGCATTCTATGCATCCATCCCAAAAAACATCTGATGTGGCATCCATCTGATTGACATCCATCTGATTGGCATCATTTCATCTTAGCTTGAACACATGTATCAAGACAAAACACCAAATTGTTCAAAGTTCACGATCCATTGCAATATTTTTCTGAACCGCCTCTCATCTCACAGACACCAGGAAGATGGCTTCATGCCACAAGGTCACGCTATCGCTTCAAGGTCTTCTTTGTCTTTCTTCTGCTCGCGCAACTGCCACACATAGAAAATGATTCCCATATAGCCAAATTCTAAAACTCCTCCCGCAACCCACATGATCAGACCACCAGCTCGCTGATCATCCAAATGAGTCCAGCCATCTGACCACCATTCCGGCATGGGAAACCCTTCATGCGCATAGAGAGGCGTTTCTTGAAAAGTTAAGAATACAGCTAAAACAACCGTGTTGATCATCGATCCCACTAGACAAAGAACTCTATACTTCATGGGAACATTGAGGCGTAGAGGATAGGTGTCAATTATATTTCGCCACAAAAAAATAGACGAAAGGGCAAAGAGCGCATGTTCTATGCCGTGAAAAATATCATTTAATAAAGCCCAGTTATAAAACCTGGGTATGTGCCAAAACCAAAGATTAAGGCTAAGGAACAAAACTGATACAAACGGAACACTCATAAAACTCAAAAGTGACTTTAAAAATGTATTTCGTAATATAGGAAACAAAACATAGCGACGCGACACGGGCCCCAGTCCCCTAGAAATTACAAATAGCGGCGCTCCAATGATAATTAGAGGAACACCTATCATCATAATCGTCATATGCTGTATCATGTGAACAGAAAAAAGTCGATCTGCCAGGGTGTCCACAGGCGGGACAAGAACAGCAATGTTGCATACAATCCCAAAATAGAAACAATAGACTTGCCACTTTTGCAAAGAGATTTTTGACTTAAATGATTTTAGGCCTTTGAAATAGAGATAGCCCATCAACAAGAAAAACAGAGCTGTTGGGTCCCAGGCCATCTTGAATTGAAATAAAGAGTCAGGAAGCGGATCATAATACGAATGAGCAAATGCTTGAATCATAAAGAACCTAGAAAGAAGACAAGTTCAAAACCCGCAGAAATATATACTATATTCGCAAAGCCTAGGAAACAGCAAGCTACACCTAGTCAACAAAGGCACCCTGCAGGCTTGCAGCGCAAATTTCCCTCGATCAACTCCTTACTTTGAACCGCAGCGCATGTCACTTCGAAATTAGACAATAGGGGATCTCGGCATCTACTCAAGTAGAAGTCACTCTAACTACTGCGAACCTTTGATTCCCCACTAAGGTGCCGCTACTGAGAGGCTTATCTAAATCAAGGCGTTTCTGTCAACGACGCTATGAAGAGACGAGGGAATTCCCACTAAAACCTACTAGCAAGCTCCAAAATCTGAGATTAGTCTTGTAAACCTAGACATATAAGAATTCAACCGCTCTCTAGAAAGCAATCCCAGGCCGGCTGGAGACAAATGCTGACCAGATCTATCAAGTAAATATCTCCCTACTTCCTGATGTCTACTTCGGGGAGAATTTCCCACGAAAATCGATACGGAGAATACGATGCCCAACTCCGAAAATCGTTGATTTTGATTCTCAATGCAGCAAACAGCGCCACCCTCTAAATGCTGACTTGGGCTGTCAACTAACAACATGTCCCGACCAGAAATCCTTTAGTATGTTGATTTGATTTAAGTTAACGACTGACTTCCGAATTCTTGAAAAGCAATGAACTTAAAAAATCTGGTTCGAAAGACCACAATTTACAAACGCAGCACCTATATGTCTTCAGCGATCCCATTAAAGCTGACTGGACTTGTCAACTAACTCACGTTTCGACAACAGAACTCCTATAGGGCCCTGATATACTTTGAATAAACCTAAAAGTGTTCATCCAAACGCGCAAGTTCGATAAGACAACAGAGATTTCAATAAGTGTTTTTTGGGAAAAGAGACCCATTCAATTTGTTATGAGATTAATGCTGACCAACCTTGTCAACTAACTCTCTCTTAAAATTCAGATGCGATATTGCGATGAGACGTGTATTATTTAGATGTGACGAAAATAAACGGAAGCTACTCACCTAGAATGGGTGATCACTTTCCTCCTGGAGAGAAATTTGAATTCGATTCCTCATTGTAGTCAGCGTGACTATGCAGTTTACGATGATCATCATTTTTGCCAAGACTTTGTTCAAATGCAAGGGCGAAGTTCCCTTGCGTATTTGTTGATCGATGGACTCCAAAATTATGTATCAGTAATTTCCGTCAAAGATATAATTTCAAGAATTGATAGTAGCGCAGAGATAGTGATCAATCTTGCACGTGAAGAAGCTATTTTGCGTTTTTCGGAGGCCCGAACACAGCTATCTAAACTGATCGCCGCGTTAGAAAAAGAAGGCTTCCTAGTTATTCCCAACCGGACACGTTCTCCCAGTAAACGAGACGACTTAATGCAACTTGGGATGGGATACTTTGGTCTATTCAATATCATGATGTTTGCTTCCGCGGACTATTTCTCTGGGCCACAAGGAATTCCAGCGTCTTTTTACCACTTATTCCGTTGGGCAGGGTGTGTTTTTTCCACTTTGACGATTCTCTATTTGGGAGAATCTATTTTGCGCTTGGCCATGGTTGGTCTAAAGCGTCGACAGCTCCTTGTGGAACACGGCATTCTATTTGCGATCATAATAACTTGGGGATATTCCACTTGGAACACGTTTAAAGGCGCTGGCCCCGTTTGGTTTGATTCTGCCACTATGGTATTGGTACTACTTGTAACCAGTCGATTTATTCAACGGCAATTAGTCGAAAGAGCAGTTCGCAAGTCGAGAGGCTATATCGAGGCTTCTTCAGAGTTTGTTAGAATATTAGAGGACGGTCAACCTAAGCAGATTCGAATTACGAGTCTCAAAAAAGATGATCTCTTCCGAGTGCTTCCTGGAGAACTCATACCCGTGGCTGCAAAACTGGTCAGTGAAAAGGCGGAGTTGTCTTACTCTGCCTTAACTGGCGAGCCAGATCCACAAATGCTTGTCAGTGGCATGATCACGGAGTCAGGAGCCGTCAATTTGAGATTTCCAGCAGAATTTACTGCTCAACAGGATGGAAAAGAAAGCTGGATTCATAAAACGACCTCTGATTGCGATCGTCTACTCTATGAAAGAAGTTCCATAAGCGAGTGGACAGATAAAGCATCCTCCTACTTCTTTGTTTTTGTGGTCCTATTTGCAGGACTCTGCTTTTTTGTTTACCACTCAACCCCTGAAGAAGCTATGTCAAGGGCAGTCAGTATTCTATTGATAGCATGTCCTTGTGCTTTTGCAATTGCTATACCATTAGCTTATTCATCAGCAATAGCAGTAGCTTTAAGAAATGGAATTTCCTTCAAGTCACAAGAAACCATCGAGCAAGCTGCAAAGATTGAAAGAATCATATTTGATAAGACCGGCACCTTGACTCAAGGTCACTCCAGGGTTTCAGATGCAAAATCTTTCAACCAAAATGCCCATAGTGAGTCTTTGATAGGGCTGCTGTCTTCCTTGACACAATTTTCCCATCATCACGTAGCATTGGCTGTTACTAACTGGGCTCAATCTTTGAAGACCAATCAATTTTTTGATTCTAAATTTTGGAAATGCCAAGAGACCGTCGGCGCTGGACTCACGTTGAGTTCTACGAAAGACATAGTCAAAATCGGTAGACACGACTTTGTTCAACCAGCATCGGGCCACAAATACAATCTTGAGGCTGAAGATTTCTATACAGTGTATGTTTCGTTAAATGGAGACATAGTTTGGGGATTTAAAGTAAGTGACTTAGCCGTTGAAGACGTTGGGGAAACTATAGGCAAAATCAAGAACATGGGCATAAAAGTTGAAATTTTGAGCGGCGATCAAAAAAATACTACCGTTACTTTTGCTAAGAGCTTAGGCGTTGATACCGTTCATTATGAAACGTCGGCTGAAGAAAAGTTTTCCTATCTTCAAAGTCAAAATCAGCAAACTGCAATGGTTGGCAATGGCTGGAATGATATGAAAGCCATGTCTAGTACCTCGGTTAGCATTGCTGTGCACGGAGCTACTCAAGCACTCAGAGATAGAGCCAGCATTTCTCTTTCTCGTCCAGGTATTGATGGCGTTTTGAAAAGCATACACATCGCAAAATACACCAGAAATGCTCTACTCGTGTCTTTTTGGTTTGCCTTGAGTTACAACGTGGTCGGAATCATTCTAGGGTTTTTGGGAATTTTGACGCCTTTAATTGCCGCCATCACCATGCCGATTAATTCTCTTTATGTTTGCTTAATTGCTGCTAAAAGCATGTCGCAATTTAAATTGGATCAAATGGACCCCAAAATGGGAGGAAGTTTGTGACTGCTCTTTTTGTACTGATACCGGTTAGTCTTTTGCTTTCTTTAACCGGAGTTATCGCATTTCGATGGGCGGTAAACCGAGGTCAGTTTGATGATCTTGATAGCCCAGCAAATGAAATTTTAAGAAGTGATGAACAAAATTTAAATAGGTGAGGTCTTATGAGTTCAGATCAAGTATCAGTGACATACGATGACAAAATTGCGAGGTGGTTTCTTTGGGCGACACTCATTTGGGGGATTGTCGGCATGGCAGTGGGAGCTTTGATTGCTCTCCAATTGGCTTGGTGGCCCGCCAACTTAAATCTACCATACTCCTCTTTTGGGCGTCTAAGACCCCTCCATACGTCGGCGGTGGTATTTGCGTTTGGGGCAAATGCCATATTCTGTGCTGTCTACTATTCCATTCAGCGTCTTCTAAAGACCAGGTTATATAGTGACATCATTTCAAAAGTACATTTTTGGGGCTGGCAGCTCATTATAGTCTGCGTGGCAGTCACGTATGTTTTAGGAATTACCCAGGGCAAGGAGTACGCGGAGCCTGAGTGGTGGATAGACATTATGATTGCTTTGGTTTGGGTGGCTTTTACAGCCAACGTGATTGGAACTATCGCGATTCGAAGAGTTAAGCATCTCTATGTTTCCATATGGTTTTATCTTGCATCCATGATTACTATTACTATTCTCCATGTTGTTAATAATTTAGCAATTCCTGTCGATGGCACTAAGTCCTACGTGATTTGGTCGGGCCTAAAAGATGCTTTAGTGCAGTGGTGGTACGGACACAATGCGGTAGGATTTCTACTTACAACTCCGTTTTTGGGAATGATGTACTATTTCTTGCCTAAGGCCGCAGAAAAACCTGTCTTTAGCTACCGTCTTTCTATCATACATTTTTGGTCTATTGTTTTTCTCTACATTTGGACAGGCCCTCACCATTTGCTCTATACCTC
The DNA here is from genome assembly GCA_903844895.1 of uncultured Pseudomonadota bacterium. Classification (GTDB taxonomy): domain Bacteria; phylum Bdellovibrionota_B; class Oligoflexia; order Oligoflexales; family CAIMVM01; genus CAIMVM01. The sequence continues at coordinate 4,539 of CAIMVM010000137.1, read as the reverse complement.
TCTACCCGAATGGGCGCAGTCACTCGGCGTCGTATGCTCACTTATGTTAATCGCCCCTAGCTGGGGGGGAATGTTAAATGGGCTTCTGACTTTAAGAGGTGCTTGGCATAAACTGAGAACAGATGTAGTCCTTAAGTTTTTTGTCATGGCCATTACCTTTTATGGTATGGCAACGTTAGAAGGTCCTTTAATGTCCATTAAAGGGCTAAATAAGATAACCCACTTTACAGACTATACCATTGCACACGTACATGGCGGCGCTCTTGGCTGGGTTGGCGGTATGATTTTTGGGGTGATTTACTGGCTCGCTCCCCGACTTTTTGGTCGCGAACTTTATTCGAAAAAAATGGCCGAACTTCATTTTTGGACCGCTACTATTGGCCTAGTCATCTATCTCGTTTCTATGTGGGCAGCTGGCATTACACAGGGCCTTATGTGGTTTGCTACCGACGAAGAAGGATTGTTAAGATACCCTCAGTTTATGGAAACCGTACTTCAAATCCAGTGGCTGTTCTGGGTGAGACTTTTCGGGGGAACACTTTATTTGGCCGGAGCGGTATTAGCTTTAATTAACGTTTATTTAACCGCAAAGGGTGGGAAAGAGCCAAAAGACGAATCTGTGCTTGTTACATTAGAAAAGCACATTGAGCCACTTAATTTCCATGAAAAAATCGAGAGCAAAGGACTCCTCATGGGACTACTTGCGACGGTATTAGTGCTTATCGGAGGTGTCGTCGAATTTTTCCCGACTTTTTTAGTAGAGTCAAGCATCCCAAAAATCGAATCTGTAAAGCCATATTCTCCCCTTGAACTTGCTGGTAGAGATATTTATGTAAAAGAAGGGTGCTACAACTGCCACTCCCAAATGGTAAGAGTCTTGGAGCCAGAAACCCGCAGGTACGGAGATTATTCTCGCGCGGGAGAAAATATTTATGACTACCCCTTTCTTTGGGGGTCGAAAAGAACTGGACCTGACTTAGCCAGATCAGGTGGCAAATATCCTAATTTGTGGCATTACCGCCATATGATTGACCCGCGTTCCACGTCCCCCGGCTCCATCATGCCTAGCTACCAATGGATGGCTGAAGACAAAGTTAATTTGGAACAGATCCAAGAAAAATTGAAAGTCATGATTAAGCTTGGCGTTCCCTATACAAAAGATGATGTCGAACAAGCAAAAAGTTTATATCTGAATCAAGCTCTTGAAATTAAGGCAAACTTAGAAAAAGAAGGGGTCCAAATCCATCAGGAGTCCGAACTTACAGCTATGATTGCCTATTTGCAGCGTCTAGGGAAAGATTGGGCGCAACATAAAGTGGACCACAAAGGAGAGCTGTAATGCTTAAAGAAGCTTTATCAGTAGCAAGATTTCAGAATTATTCTGCTGCTTCTCTAGTCATGTTTATTTTGATCATAGCAATTGTGACTTTATGGATTTTTCGTCCAAGCGCGAATGACACCTACAAACAAATTGCAAAGAATATCTTAGAGAAATAGGGAGACACCATGGAAAATCAAAGTAATAAGAAAGAGCAAGCCCTGTTGCGACCTCATTCGATCGACGGCATTCAAGAATACGACAATAAACTCCCCCTATGGTGGGTCTACCTGTTCTATGCAACCATAATATTTGGCGTCATCTACATGCTAAGGTTTCACGTTTGGGACGGTGACAGCTTAGTCGACGAATGGCGAGCAGATACCCTTGCCATTGAAGAACTCCGGGAATCTAAAGCGCCCCATTCGCCCTCAGAGGGCGATGCGGCAACACCAGAAGACCTTGAGGAAGGCAAAGAAGTTTACGCAAGCACTTGTGCGAGTTGCCATGGCGAAAAGGCACAAGGCGTCGTTGGCCCTAACTTGACGGACGACTACTGGCTTCATGGAACTGGCACTCCTAGTGACATAGAAAATGCTGTGTTGAAAGGCATCCCTGAAATGGGCATGCCGGCCTGGGAGTCCGTCTTAGGAGCCAAGAAGGTACAGCAAGTGGTAAGCTTCGTGGTCACACTTTCGGGTACAAACCCAGAGGGAGCAAAGGCACCTCAGGGAACCCAGTACGCATCCCAAACTAGCGCAAATACAGCGTCAACGGACCCCCAGGATATTGCAGAGGGTAAAGGTCTCTATGATACCAATTGTGCAAGCTGTCATCGCGAGGATGCTGGCGGTTTGGTGGGTCCAAACTTAGTGGATGACTACTGGCTTCACGGCGGGAGTCCTGAACAGATTACATCATCCATTGCTTCCGGAATTCCAGAGAAAGGTATGATTTCGTGGGCCCCCATCCTCGGTCCTAAGAAGATTTCCGCGATTGTCTCCTATTTGATTTCGATCCAGGGAAGCTCACCAACGTCTCCAAAAGCTCCCGAAGGTAGTAAGTAACATGAATCTTCCTGGGCAACCTGCAGATGCGCCACCGAGTTTACCCACCTGGACCCCCTCGGGGAAAAGACTTTGGGTCTATCCGCAGCGCATAAGTGGCAAGCATTCCAATAGAAGAAAGCAGATAGCTTTTCTTTTATTGGCTATCTACATGATAGTGCCCTGGGCCGAGTGGAATGGGTTACCTCTTTTAAGATTAGATATAAGACATAACTCCCTTTTTGTTTTTACGAAACTGTTTCGCCTTACCGACGCCACCTATTTGGTATTTCTCTTTTTAGGATTGGGTTTTGGCTTGTTCTTTGTTACGGCCTTTAGAGGTCGTGTTTTTTGTGGCTACGTTTGTCCACAAACTGTCTTTTTAGACTGGCTCATTCGCCCCATAGAGGAGTGGATAGAGGGATCTTATGCAAAAAGACGCCTCATGAATCAAAATGGTTTGACTTCAAAACAGATGCTGCGCAGAATTTTCAAGCACCTCATTTTTTTTCTAATAGCAGCCTTCTTAAGTCACAACTTAATCGCTTTTTTTATAAAACCATCTGAACTTGCAGAATGGATGAGCGGTGATCCTCGAAATCATTCCATCGCCTTTGCATTTTCAACGGCAATTGCTTTTATACTTTATTTCAACTTTGCTTATGTGCGAGAACAATTCTGTTCATTTCTATGCCCTTATGCACGATTTCAGTCTATTTTGTTAGATCGCCAGACACCCGCAGTATCTTACGATTTTAATCGCGGAGATCCTCGCGGCAAGAGATCTGGAGGCGACTGCATTGACTGCAATTTCTGTGTGCGAGTTTGCCCGGCTGGAATCGACATTAGAAATGGAACACAGCTAGAATGCATTCAGTGCATGCGTTGCGTAGACGCCTGCGACAAAATTATGCTAAATCTTGGAAAAAAACCGGGTTTAATCAGAATGGCCAGCTACCAAGAAATTTTTGGAGGCCTGAAATCAAAATTTAGAATGCGCCCCTTAATCTATGGAGCGATCCTGGTTCTTTCTGCACTTTTAGCTATTACGCGCCTTAGTGGCAGAAAAGAGGTCACAGTATTTGTCACGAGACAGCCCGGGGCGGTCTATGGAGAGCTGCCTACTGGAGAGATTTCGAATAGCTTCAAGTTCACCATGGCAAACACCACAAGCGCCCCCCAAGACATCGCCTTAACACTTATAGACTCGAAAGAAGGGCGGATCATTTGCGGTGCGTGCAAAGTGCCACTACCTGCCTATCAGACCATGCCGATACCTGTTATTTTAGTTTTCCCCAAAGGAAACACCCCTGAATCAGTTGAAATTGAGATGATTTCAAGTGGCGAAAAATGGAAGCTCCCCTTTATTGCACCCCATTGATTTTCAGTTTTTTTACTTTAACACAGAGTCCAGACTCTGTTTTTTAAGACGCGTAGGCTTGTTAGAAGCTTCTAAAAAATCCAATTTCTGCCCAACATAAAAACATTTTATCATACAGAAATTCTAAAGAAGTTTAGGTTTTAGATTCAGATTACAACAAGAAATAGCTGTTTTTAGAAAAATCTGAAACACAGTTTTTAGGGCTAACTTTTCCTATAAAATTGAAGTCAGCTTCTAAAATGAAGCACCCATATAACAGGCAAGCACCCTTGGCAAAACGGCCTTCGGCATTTTTGAGCCATCGCGATATTCGTTGCCATCACTCTTGACGAGTCTTCCCCAAAAAACACCAACCCATTCGCAACCACCCATAAGACCAGAACTACTTCGCCATTCATTGCCCAAGCCAAAGTCAATGCCGACAAGTTTATAGGACCACCGGGCATTATGTTCCGGAGCCCCTATTGATGTCGGATAGTCACAATTTTTATAATTCTCGACACTCAAACCTGGACCCACCCCATAATAGAAACTATTACCTAAAAAATGTTCGAATCTAGTGGCAGCAATCCCCCAACTCGTGAGTTTGGAAACGCACCCTAAAAGCTCACCCCCAGAAGCTGCTAATTCTAGATTTAGCGCCCATCTCTTATCTGTTTTATTGATACACCTCGGATGTCCCGGTCCGGCGCCGACCCGGTTGACGAATTTAACTATTTGTCCACAGGGAGTATCAAATTATGTCGATGGATCCATCAGGTCCCTCAGGTCAGGGATTGGTGCGAAAGCATTCG
>CAIMVM010000136.1 GCA_903844895.1 uncultured Pseudomonadota bacterium | reverse complement strand
TCCCAGAAAATGTTTTGTTGTTTCATTACCTACAGGAAACAAAATAGATGTCTGAAAACAAACTGATTTGTATTGTTGATGATGATGCATCTGTGCGTGATTCACTGAGCTTGGTGCTTGGATTGAAAGGCTACGACTGCAGGACTTATGAAAGTGCAGAGTCTTTCCTTTCTAGTTTGCCCAATCGTCCCGCTTGTATCATTTTGGATTTGAAGATGACTGGGATGAGTGGACTTGAATTGCAAAACCGCTTGCTAAGTCTAAAAGTTCCCGTACAAATCATTTTTTTAACTGCGTTTGCAGATGTACAAGTGATGCGCGAAGCATTTTTAGGCAATGCTGTGGACTTCTTAGAAAAGCCATTTGTACTTGAACAGCTTCTGGAATCTATCAATCGCTCATTACACAACTTATCAGCAACTACCGAAACAATTCAACATAATCAAAAATTGAATTTGCTGACACCTCGGGAAAAAGAAGTCTTCGATGTTCTTGCCCTAGGAAAAAGCCACCGAGAAATAGGTGAGTTGTTAAAAATTAGCCCAAGAACTGTTGAGGTTCATAAGGGTAGAGTACTGGAGAAACTTGGTATCAAGACATTAGCTGACATCTTGCGTATTGCCATCAAAACTTGAGTTGATATAAGGGCAGCCCGTACGTCATTATCGGATGTACAAACTTGATGAGGTTTTCTATATTGGTGCAACTATTGAAAGTTGCAAATGCCTTCTTCAAATTCCAATCCCACCGCCATCGGCTTCATAATGTCGGGTGTTTTGGTTCTTGTTGTTTCGCTAGTGGTTCATCTCTTGACTGAAAATCCCACTGGCTTGTATTTCGTGTCGCTAGGATTTCTTGTAATTGGTGTTCTGTTAAATTTTGTTGATGACAAATAGTTCAAGCCTTGATTATTTCAATGTATTTCAGATGTACGTTTCGTTTGGATCAATAAGTTCCCATTAAAGTCAAGTTATCCTGTTCTCAAGATTTATCTTCTTTGTCGTCTTCAAGGATCCAATATGTTTCAAGTAGTCGTTCAGTCCGCTATGCGCCTACTGAAATTAAAAAAATTTCGCTTACCTCCACCGCCCACTGATACATCAGAATCAGATAAAAAATATGAATCTAAAGACAAAACAGGGCTCATCTTGATTCTTATGATTGGCGGCGGAATATTGTTGTTGGCTATGTTCTCAAATCTACCAAGTAACTAATTTCTTTAAAGGTAGTATTCGTACAAATCGTTGAGTCAGGCTCGGCTTCAGCGCCATTGAGCCCAGACCTTTTAAAGCCAGACATAAAACAAGAATTAATTAACAGGGGTGCTGTGCACTGCACTGCTACTGAATATCTTTTTATGCAGTCAAATGACTTGCAAGATTTAGGAACACCGATGCAGCTACTTCAACAAGTCCATGGGGTGATGGTCGTCGCCTGAGCAGCTAATCTCAAGCGACGAACCCGTTGGCCTTATTGCGGCTCGATGCCCACTTTCTTAACCAGCGCGGCAAAGCGCTCCATCTCGCTTCGGAAGACACGCTGAGCGTGCTCGGGCGTGCTGATGGCGATCGTGTTGCCTTGCTTGGCCATGGTTTCCTTGACGGCCGGGTCGTTGAAGGCCTGCACCAGGGCATCGTTGACCTTT
>CAIMVM010000135.1 GCA_903844895.1 uncultured Pseudomonadota bacterium | reverse complement strand
TTACAAATGCATGCGCTGAGCGTTATACAAGCAGCCCCAACCTCATAGGGAAAACACCTTCAATGAATCTCATATTCATACCCCACTAAAATCATCTTGTGACCGTAACCATGATGATCCCCATGGATCCAAACTATTTTTAACTCTTAGAAAGAAGCAAAATACGCGCAATTCAGAGCCTCAATTACAATAAAAAAAGGAAGATGATTTTTCGTCTTTTAACTTCATTAAGAGAAGAACTTGCTGTGATTTAATGGGCTTGCAAAAGTCCCTTAACAGTGCAACTATACTCAAAACAATTGCAATATTACCGCCACTCGGAAGGAAACTATGAGACTTATATTTCTATCTCTTTCTATTTTTATTGGCACTCTCGCCTGTAAATCCACAGAATCGGGCAAGGACTCTTCCAGTAAGTCTATTCAAAGGGATTTGCGAGGCCTGAATACTTCTGTTGGAACTCAGATTCTCTATGAATTGCAGGTGCGGACCATCAATGCCTGTCGCACAGACGTAGGATCCTCCGAACAACGGACCGCATGCGCTCAAAAAGCATCATCAAAACAAGCACCCCTTGTTGAATATAAAGCTGAAAATATGTCTTGTAGCATGTTTTCTAGTGAGCTCAAGCCGATACAACTTGGAACTTTAGATGATCTGATGGCTAACACCAACGATTACAAAAAGGGTATTACCTTAAACTATATAAAAGAACTCGGAGCCACTACGATTTGGATAATGCCTCCATTTCCAAATAACGATCGCTGGAACATACCAGACGGCTGCGATAATCTAGGTTCGCCTTATGCCGTCAGAGATTATTTGCATATCCAAGGCGCTCTAGACTCCAAATGCAACAAGATGGGTGCCGATGAAAATTCGTCTACCCCTTGTTGGGGCAATAATAAATTCAAAGCACTCATAGATCAGGCACACGCCAAAGGCCTCAAAGTTTGGCTTGATCTTGCCTTTAATCATTTTGGTCATAATTATATGATGTATGATTATGAAAACTTCAAGTCTGTCCATGAGCGTTTGAACGAAAATGAAAATTTAAATGATCTATGGAACTTTGATAAAACTTTCGACGCAAGCCTCATTCGGCCAAACATCCTAGATTCAGAAGCAGCACTCACCAAACTGATTGCATCTGAGCCCCATAAATCCATCTACCAAGCTTTTGCTGCTCGCTGTTCCAACAATTTACCAAAAGGTCAGAATCTGGTGCGGGCCTATGGAGCTTGGAGAAATGCTCTACAACATGAGAGAGATCAATTTGATTGTAAGGAAAACTTTTTGGAAAGCCAAGTACCAGGCTTCTATATGGGGCAAAACGGCTCACCTTCTAAACGAGCCGGAGACAATCTTACAAACAATTGGCTTGATGTTAAATTTCTATACCACAAAGAGCAGGATCCAAGCCAACAGCACACCTTTGTAAGAAATCGAGAATATCTTTTTAGAATTATGAATTACTATGCTTCTCTCGGCGTAGATGGTTTCAGGCTTGACCACACGACAGAGTCAGGTAGCGGCCTTGACGCCAATGAGTGGCGTTACTTGCTAAATAAAGTTGACTTTTACGCCTGGAAGAGAGATCGAAAAAAATTAGCTTATATGGCTGAGGAATTTTCGAGTCAAATGGCCATGTCTCCCGTTATAGATGTTATGACTGAAGGCTATGTTGGAGATATGCTAGGGCGAAATATACCTAAAAAAGGCGCCTCTCACGTCGAAAAAGTGATCTCAAACATGGATCGTTTCAATGGAAAAAGCTATGTCATGACCGCATTAGAAACCCATGATGAACATCGGCTTCTTGACAAAACAGGGTTAAATATTTGGACCGGAGCAGGTTTTTGGGGGATTGGATTGACAACTTGGTCAGTACCTATGCTTCTTGGAGGCCAAGAATTAGGTGAACCTTGGGGTCTTGGATTTAAAAGATCAGACTTTATTCGTTCACGCTTTGAAGGCAGCAGCAATTTCAATCCTTCAGGCCCTGAATTGAGAGACTTTTATGCCCGTATGATTTGGGCAAGAACTAAAAACGAAAATCGAGCACTGTATTCTTCTAATCGCCACTTCTTAAGAACTAAAGACGGAAACAAAGTCGATGAGAGAATCTTTGCACAAATGAAATGGAGCGAAGATTTAAACGTCATATTCACATTCCACAACTTATGGGAAGAAGACGCAGAGCAGTCCTATTTTATTCCGCCAAACGTAGCCAGCGCCGCCGGCATCCGGGACGACAAAAATTATGTGCTGCGTAACATTTTAGCTAACGATAGCCCTCGAGTAGGAGATTGCAAATTAGGCAAAGATCTCAAATGGAATTTTTATGTAAAAATGCCCAAAAGTGAACGCGCCCAGTGGCTCCGACTTGAAGAATGCAATTAGCTTTTTTCTAAGCCCATTGAAGATCTCTGACTGGAAGACTGTGATGCGAAATACACTCTAAAGATAGTGTAGAAATTGAGAATACACTTCCTTTTAAGGCTCGACAGGCTCTGCATCTGAGTTTTGAGGAATCTATGCCGTCACACACTGGCGCGCAATGCCTGCCGTTTAGTAGCCATTGGCAGGCCGGCTACGTCAAAAAGAAAACGATAAAACCGGGCAGGCCAAAGCGACTGTTTTTTTTGGACGGGATCCAATTTAACGATAGGAAATTATTGAAAAACTATTCATGTACGTAGCGAGAATTGCCTTGAATCTGAAACCATCCAATGATACCAATTGAGGTATCAGACTCCCTGGGGGAAATTTTGAATCGCAGCTTTTCGAAAAATTGCGCAAACATTAGGCTTATTGTTATTTGCTTAGGTTTAGTTACCTTGCTAAGTCCCGCGCTGGCAAGAGCAGGAGCCGATTCAAAGAGACCCATTATCTATCAATTGGTGATTCGACATTTCGGCAATGAAGTTGGCTTGAATAAAACAAACGGCACTATAACTGAAAATGGTGTGGGAAAGTTTGTTGACATTAATGATAGAGCCTTAATCGAAATCAAAAAGTTAGGTGTCACTCACATTTGGCTGACTGGAGTCTTCAGGCAAAGTACTTTGACAGATTATGCGCAAATAGGACTTCCGTCCGATGATCCAGATATAGTCAAAGGGCGGGCTGGCAGCTTTTATGCTATCAAAGATTACTTTGATGTTTGCCCTGATTATGCTGTAAATCCTAAAAACCGGCTCATCGAGTTTAAAGCTTTGGTAAAACGTATCCACGGCCATGGCATGAAAGTCATCGTAGATTTAGTAGGAAATCATGTGGCAAGGTCCTACCAGTCCGTTCAAAGACCCGACCTAAATTTAGGCCTCCAAGACGACCAATACACTTCGCTAAAATTGGAAAACAATTTCGTTTATCTTCCCCAAAATCAACAAACAAATCTCAGGTTGCCTTTTGAAAAAAATCAACCTCAAGTAGATAATCGAGATGGTATTTATGAGCGGGAAACAGGCTCAAATGGTAGCTTTGTTAAAGCAACAGGAAATCGGATTTTATCTGCCTCTCCGGCTCAAAACAGCTGGTATGAAACCATACTTCTCAATTATGGCTTTGATTTCCTTTCAGGACGCAACTTATTTAATACCGGATCAGAAACGCCTGCAAATTCCACCTGGGAAGTTTTGGATGAATTTGTCAGAACTTGGACTTTGGACTATGGTATAGATGGCTTTCGGGCAGACTTCGCCCATTGGATTCCAAATGATTTTTGGACTTGGCTGATCAAGAGAGCTAGGGCTAGAAGTAATGATTTGCTTTTTGTGGCGGAAGCCTATGACGATAAGCAAGGTCTTATAAATGCTGGCTTTGACGCCGTTTATGATGACCCTACCTACGACACCCTAAAAGGAATTACCAATCAGACCGCGTTACCTACTCAGCTTGAGAACCTTTGGTTCGCCTCATCTGCCACTGCTTCAAAAAAGTCGTTGCGATACTTGGAAAACCACGACGAGCGCCGCTTGGCATCTCCCCTAATTGTTGGATCCAATCCTGACGAGTCTGGATTTGGATCCGCAGACATGGCTGCTTTGGTGGCCCCTCTTACATACCTTTCCGGCGCAGGCCCTATCCTCATCTATAATGGGCAGACAGAAGCGGAGGAAGGGCGCGGGCAGGAAGGCTTTGACAGCGAAAACGGCAGAACTTCGCTTTTCGATTATTGGACGGTTCCGAGCCTTGCCAAATGGCGAAACGGCGGATCCTATGACGGTGGCGGACTATCACGAGATGCGAAGAAACTTCAGGTCTATTACCGCAACTTATTGAATATAGCCCAGACTGACACCTTTCAAAACGGAAAGTACTATGGCCTAAACTATGTAAATCGAGGCCGTCAAGATTTCCCTCAAGATAAAATTTTTGTATTTGCTCGCTACAACACGAACCAAAAGCAACTCATGATAGTCCTTGGAAATTGGCTTCAGGATTCTTTAACTATAAAGCTCAGCCTCCCCGAAAATCTCATGCTCCAGGCCGGACTTGATCCTGGACGCTCGGTTAGAATAGAGTCTATCTTAATTGGAAAAACAACTGCTCCTGCAAAGCCCACTCAAAGCTTGCATTCTCCAGAAGACATTCCGTTTACAGTCACAGGAGCGAGTTCTTCGGTTTTTAAAATCACTCAAGACTGAGAGAGTTAGATCCTTCTCCAAATTGGCTTCAGTCTCGGGAAATGGCTCTCTTTTGATCTAAGCTTTTGAAAAAAACTACAATGCAAAATGAACTACTCCACCCAATCCTCACAAGCCCTGGGGGCTTGCTCCGGCATGGGATGGAGTTTCGTGTTTCACAGGAAAAGAGTTCTTCTCCTCCACACCTGAGGCCGGTTCCCGACCCGTGACAAAGCCTGTCAAAGCATAATTTAAG
>CAIMVM010000134.1 GCA_903844895.1 uncultured Pseudomonadota bacterium | reverse complement strand
GGACTTTCCTGACTATTGGATATTTCACGAGCAGAAAGAGCTAGAGAGAAATCACTTATCCAAATATAAAAAGCCCTCGGTAATCAATAAAAATCACATAAAAAAGCTAAAATAGCGTCGTTCTAAATCAGCCGCACCCAAAGCAAATGTCATCGACTAAGCGATAGGTTTGGACTCAGAAATAATCCGCTTTCGAATCTCTGGGCTGACGGAGTTTAAATCCACTACATCAAAGGACAATAGTGTATAAGGATTATCCTCTAAAATGGCTCGCAATTCTGGGATCTTTTGAGGGAATGGCGTTTCAATAGCAAAATCAAAATCAGATCGGTCTCCGGCATCCTCTCTAGCCCGCGAGCCAAAAAGCAAAACCTTGGAAGCACACGTTACCTTTGAAGCCTGAGAGGCAAACCACTTTAATATAAACCGTTCCTCTTCCGAACCACACTTCATATTTTAGCAACTTCTTTTGCTAAACATGACAAAAACGAGTCAAATAGGGCAAGGTACTGGTTCTCTATCCTAGTGGCCATTTGAAGCGCAAACGCCTCGTCATAGGTATGCACGGTCAGATTACGATCTTCAATCATGGCAAGCCAAGTGCCTTCAGAATCAATAAATCCTTTCCGAAACGTCTCGGAAATGTCTTGTCTAGGAGTCGTTGTCGGCAGTCCGTGATGGGCGAGAAGTCGTTTCATCGCTTTCCAAGAAAGTTCAAAGTTAAACTCAAAGTTTTTTATTATTGCACTAACAATGACTGCATTTCTTGGCATTGTTTCTACCGCATTTCGCAGCAACTGGTTGGCTCTTTGCAAGTTAACCAAGGAGTCTTGAATGGGATTAAGCACGGAAGCCTCAAGTTAGTAAATTTCCACAGACAATAATAGCTCGCGCAGTTACATTGTACAACGACAATTGGCTTCTTGGTAAGCAGACCATGATCTTCAGGTAACATAAAACTGCAAAAGAGCTAATTGAGAGAATCGGAAAGGCTTGGAAGTCGCAGGCCCGCATATCTAACGCAAATTGTCCAATTCTTTGAACCCCTCTGATGGGTACCAAGCGAGGTTTAAAATGACAAAGACATGGGAAGATGCCATAGTAGGCGAAATTCGCGCTGTCCGTGAAGCTCATGCCAAAAAATTTAACTACGATTTAGATGCCATTTTCAATGACTTCAAGGATTATGAAAAGACACTCAAAGATCAAAGAATGGAGCGATGCAAGAAGAAACAGCTTGAAAGACTGTCTTCAGTTGCAAATTCTTGCAGAGAAGAAAACTCCCCCCCAAAAATCTAAATGTGCGAATCATTCCCATTGGAGAGCAAGAGAAGTTTGGAGAAATTCTCTACTTTTTATCATAATTGCAATATAGACTATGATAACGGCCATCAAGAGGCGTTCGCACTACTGAAAGTCTTTCGCGTCTAAATTTATAAGAATTCTCAAATGTATCACGCTTATAAGATTTGATTCCACTTTCTGGAGGTGGCGTCGAAGTTGTAGAAGTCATCTCTTGCAACTTGGATTGATCATCAAACAGCCAATTGACCCACCTATGGATTTCAATTTTGTAGCCGTCAGCATCTATTCGAGAGCTTGTATTAACAGGCACACCAACTTTAAAAGCAATTGAATCTATAATAAACTCACTACAACCTGTTTGTTCAATAGTAACATTAGAAGGCGTTTTAGGAACATCTACCTCACCTGGATAACCACATAAGCCTTCCCAAACACCAGAAAAGTCAACGCAGCTTGCATTAAATTCATAAACTTTCTCAATGCCAACAGATTTTTGACTGATCGATTGATTTTCTGCTAGCAACTTTGAAGGATAGGAAAGAACAAGAAAACCAAAGGCTAAAAATTTATCAAAGTCTTTCATAAAAAATCTTAAATTTTAGGTAAAAAATAGTGGAGGCGCCGACCGGATTCGAACCGGGAGAGACCTTAAACGACTGAAAAGACGATGTAAACTGAAAAGCCCTTAAAGGACCGAACTTGGGAAAGTTTTTTTGGTGGCGATTGCTGAATAGCTTCGAATGGAATATAGCACTAGAATTTGGGCGTGATTGGGCCACCCAGAGGTCTTTTCCAGGTGATAAATAACGACCTAAAACACCAACGCCTAGGGCCTAAATATTTACACCTTGGCGATATTGTTGGTGGGAGATTTGGGTATTGGTAAAGGTGGGGACTTTGGATGCCAGCGCATTTTTGCGTCACAAAACCTAGAGTCTAAGTGGAATACTCAAGAAACATATCAAATCGGGTAAATAAAAATCCCCTCAACCGACTAGGCCAAGGGGATCTTTGGCGAGTTGTTAATAATCTAGGCTAATTCGCTGCCTTTGTAGCAATAGGCAGCTTTTTATCCTCAAAAGGCGAACGAAGGTCATAAAACGTCGGCTCTGAAATATCCACACCAAACACGGCAAGTTCCTTTTTAATTTCGGCTAATTGTTTAAGAACCTCTAAATTTATCAAGTCATGATCGACATCTATATTTGTAATTGTATTTTTCTTTGTCATAGTGACCTCTAAAAATTTTCTGCTGTGTGAATCCAAGAACTCCATCCCTTTTGAGTCAAGTAGTCGTAAAATAGCATAACGTATTGGTCAGTTTCCCTTGCTTTTTCGTGCTCCTGTCTATAATTCTCTATCTTTAATTTTAAACCACGTAGAGTCTTCAAATCAATCCCACGGCTGTGAGAGTGCCAACGGTCAATATCACTTAGAGCATCTGCAATCTCCTTGGCGCGTTTGAACAGTAGACAACACTAGATTTATAGCTATCGAGCGACTAAAGCTTGACCCTAAAGGAATCACCAATTTTGACTGTCATGAGTTTGCCACTTTAGACCTTAAATGGAAGCCGTTTTCCCTGAGCCATTACTGAGACATAGCCAAAGAACGATATTCTTGCGTCTAGCCAAATGCTGCTCAATTTGTTACATTCGTAGTGTGCTAGATGACCATGAGGGAACCAATGAAGCCGAAGGTATACGTTGAAAGCAGTGTCATCAGTTATCTAACTTCAAGGCAGAGCCGAGACCTTATTGTTAGGGCAAATCAGGCGATTACCAAAGACTGGTGGAAAACTGCGCCAAAACGTTTTGAGCTCTTTGTTTCAGCAGTGGTTATAAAAGAAATTGAAGCAGGCGATAAAAATGCTGCTAAAGCTAGACTCGAAGTTGCAGATAGACTTGATATAGTTGACGTACAGGCTGAAGCAATAATGATGGCGCGTGCCATTGTAGAAAAAGGAGCACTACCAAAGAAGGCCGAAGAGGATGCACTGCACATAGCTATTGCTAGTTATGCGCGCCATGATTTTCTGGTGACTTGGAACTGCACACATATAGCTAATGCAGAGATTCGGAAAGCTATTGAGGTCGTTGCCCGCATATTTAACGTAAACTGTCCAATTATCTGTACCCCTCAGGAGCTGATGGGTACCAAGCGAGGAATAAAATGACAAAAGCTGTGAAAAACAAGACACTTTCAAAGACATGGGAAGATCCCATAGTAGCCGAAATTCGCGCTGTCCGTGAAGCTCATGCCAAAAAATTTAACTACGATTTAGATGCCATTTTCAACGACTTCAAGGATTATGAAAAGAAACTCAAAGAACAAAGAGTTGAACGATCCAAGAAGAAACCAGCTTGAAAGACTGTCTTCAGTTGCAAGTTCTTGCAGAGATGAAAACTCCCAACCAAAAATCTAAATCCGCGAATCATTCCAATTGGAGAGTAAGAGAAGTTTAGAAAAACTCTCTATTTCTCATCATAATTGCAATATAGACTATGATAACGGCCTTCAAGAGGCGTTCGCACTACAAAAAGTCTTTCGCCATCTAAACTATATCTAGTCTCAAAAGTATCAAGTTTTATCGGGCGGGTATCACCGCTTTCTGGAGGAGGAGTCCAAGTTGTAGAAATTGTCTGGTACAAATCTTGGTTGTCAGCCGACCATTTGACGCGACTATGGGTTTCAACCTTGTTTCCCAAAGCATCAATACGAGAACCCGTATTTACTGGAACACCAATCTTAAAGCCTACAGAATCTATTATAAACTCACTGCAACCAGTTTGGTTAATAGCCACCGCATGAGGTGTTTTGGGTTCATTTGGCTCTAAATGGGAACACAACCCCTCCCAAACACCAGTCAAATTAACGCAGCTTTCGTTAAACTTGTAAACATTCGTATAGCTACCACCTGATGGAATGATCGATGGCATTGCTGCAAATACCTTTGAGGGATAAGAAATAAAAAGAAAAGCTATGGCTAAAGATTTATCCAAGTTCTTCATATAAACACCCGATTTTTTGTTAAAAGATTATGGAGGCGCCGACCGGATTCGAACCGGTATGGTAACGATTTGCAATCGTTTGCGTAGCCATTCCGCCACAGCGCCACGGGAAGTAACTTAAAGTCTAGAGGCCAAAGTTGCAAGTCAAAAAGCTAGAAAATCAAAGCTAAAGTCCCAAAACTGTAGCTAATTTAAGCAAACGCGGTCTCCAAAAATGATTCCACTGCTCATGCTAAGCCTTCAGACAGAATGACAACTTCTGGTTCCATCTTAACGCCACAATTCTGGCGAATGAAGGGTTCGCTTTTATGAGGCCTGAGCGCTTGCTGTAAAAACATTCGAAGCAAGAGATCTCCATCTCTAAACTTTGTCGATCCATAGGGCCGTCTTCACGTCATCGAATGCAACTTCTATGAACCCTTTAGGCAAGGAAGACGTCAACTCACAGTGTTCTGCTAGAGTTTCCATGGCGATATGCCCTTTAAATGAAGCAAACATACGCTCCATCATCGGATCCACCAATAACTTAAGCTGAATACGATCTGTAACTTCAAGGTTTTTTTCTTTTCTTAGATTTTGAATGCGGTTTACAAGCTCTCTTGCTACACCCTCTAAACGCAAGACTTCAGATATTGAAGTGTCCATGGCCACTGTGATCCCTAAGTCCGTACCAATCAAAAGTCCTTCCACTTCCGCAAAACTGATCTCGACGTCCTCAGGCTCAATGGTAACCGGTGTATCACTCAGCATGATTTCAATAGACTTTTGAAGTTCCAGTTGTCTGATTTCTGAAGACTTTAAGTTAGGAATGGCTTCCGCTGCTTGTTTCATAGACTTTCCAAGCTTTTTGCCTAATGTCTTGAAATTTGCTTTTACCTTCTTCACTAGAAGTTGGCTATCTGCCGCTAAATATTCAATTGCTTTGATATTCGTTTCTGAAAGGACAAACTCCTTTACTGACTCTACTAAAGATTTTTGCTGGTCATTTAAAATCGGAACTAGAATTTTTTGTAATGGCTGCCGGACCCGAATATTGGCTTTTTCTCTTAGAGAAAGAACCAAACTGGTCAAGTCTCTTGCCATCTTCATTTCCGCTTCTAAATTAAGGTCGAGCCTCTTGCTATCAAAGACTGGAAAATCAGCCAAATGCACCGAATCCAATGCCTCCCCATGATGAGCAGACGTCAAATCAAGATAGATACGATCCATATACATCGGCGCTATGGGCGCGGATAGTTTTACTACCGTCAAGAGGCATTCATAAAGAGTTTGAAACGCAGCTAATTTATCATCAGTTAGCTCGCCCTTCCAAAAACGTTTTCGGTTAAGGCGCACATACCAATTAGAAAGCTTATCCGCAGTAAACTCCTGGATAGCTCGCGCAGCTTTTGTTGGGTTAAAGTCATCAAACTGTGTGGTCACTTCTTTTTTAAGAGACTCAAGCTCAGATACAATCCAACGATCTAATCGCGATCTTTTTGCTAGCGGCACTATCGCCTGACGAGCTGAAAACTGATCGATATTGGCATAGAGCACAAAAAATGCGTAAGTGTTGTGGATGGTGCCAAAAAACTTTCTAGTCACCTCCAAAATTCCTTCGCTATCAAACTTTAGATTATCCCAAGGTTGGGCGTTGGCCATCATATACCAGCGAACGGGATCGATTCCGTAGGTCTCAATGGCTTCAAACGGCTCGACCGTATTGCCTAGGCGTTTCGACATCTTCTGACCATTTTTGTCAAGGACCAGGCCGTTGGACAAGACGTTTTTAAAAGCGACTGAATCAAAACATAGTACGGCGATTGCATGAAGGGTGAAAAACCATCCTCGGGTTTGATCTACCCCTTCTGCAATGAAGTCTGCTGGGAAATTTTTACGGCTATCAATGAGATCTGCATTTTCAAAAGGATAATGAAGCTGCGCATAGGGCATAGCTCCCGAGTCAAACCATACATCGATAATATCATCTTCACGCTTCATGGGCTTACCCGTTGGAGAAACAAGCGTTACAAGATCGACCGTAGTTCGATGGATATCTGCTTTCAAATAGTTCTCTGCAGACATATTACCGGGCTCAAAAGCATCTAAAAAATTAGACTTCATAAACCCAGCTTTAACAGATAAATCGATCTCTTTTTTAAGGGTTTCTATCGAATCAACGATTTTAATCTCACCTGTATCAGAGGTCCAAATCGGAAGAGGAATCCCCCAAAATCTCGAGCGACTCAAATTCCAATCCACAAGATTTTCTAGCCAGTTACCAAAACGTCCGGTTCCTGTTGCAGCAGGTTGCCAACGAATGGTTTGATTTAATGCGATCAATCTTTCTTTACATGCAGTCGTCTTGATAAACCAAGACTCCAAAGGAAAATAAAGAATGGGCTTATCTGTTCTCCAACAATGGGGATAACTGTGTTCGTACTTCTCCGAAAGGAACGCTTGTCCTCTTTCTTTGAGTTCAATCACAAGGTTAACGTCTGTCGACTTAAAGCCTTCTTTTTGTCTTACGGCATCATCAAGATACTCCTCTTTAACAGCCTCGCCGCCAAATCGGAGAACATGGGGCTTGTACATCCCGCGGCCATCAACAATGTCCAAAAATGACATGCCAGCTTGCTTAGCGACCCTGTAGTCATCTGCGCCATAGCAGGGAGCGATATGAACAATACCGGTACCATCAGAGGTGGTTACAAAGCCATCAGTCAAAACCTCAAAGGCTTTGCCCTCGGGCTTGACAAAATCAAAAAGCTGCTCATACCGGACCCCGGCTAAAGCAGATCCTTTAAACTCTTTGAGGACTGTATAGCTAGAGGCTCGAGATTTTTCATCCAGAGCCAGCATTTCTGCCTCAGAAACTTGCGACTTAAAATAAGCACTCAAGCGATCTTTAGCCATTACAAATATCATGGGCTTTTGAGTGTAGCGATTAAAGGACTTCGCCAGTACATAGTCAATTTTGGGCCCCACACAAAGGGCTGTGTTAGCAGGCAAAGTCCAAGGTGTGGTTGTCCATGCTAGGATAAATATCGGATCTTTGCAGTCGCTCAGAATTTTTGATTTATCAGCATCAAGTACCTTAAATTGGGCAATGACAGAAGTGTCTTTAACCATCTTATAGCAGCCTGGCTGATTGAGCTCATGGGAAGACAAACCGGTGCCGGCCGCTGGCGAATAAGGTTGGATGGTATGTCCTTTATAGAGAAGTCCTTTGTTGAAAAGTCTCCCCAATAGCCACCATACGGTCTCCATATATTTCGACTCATAGGTTACATAAGGATGTTTCATATCGACCCAGTATCCCATCCGTCTGGTAAGATCTTCCCAAACGTGCGTATACTGCATCACATTAGCTTTGCACTTTTCGTTATAATCCGAGACAGAAATCTTCTGTCCGATGTCGTCACGACGAATTCCTAACTCTTTTTCAACACCCAGTTCAATTGGCAGTCCATGGGTATCCCAACCGGCAGTTCGGGGAACCGAATACCCAAGCATAGACTTATAGCGGCAAAATACATCCTTGATGGTTCTTCCCATCACATGATGAATACCTGGTCGACCATTGGCACTGGGTGGTCCTTCATAAAAAACATAGTTCCCTTTGTCCGAGCCAGCCCGCTCAGAAACGCTTCTAGAAAAAATATTTTTAGAATCCCATTCCGCCAAAATTTCTTCAGCAAATTTTGTATAATTAGAATGGCTATGAATGTTATACTTAGACATTTTTTCTCCGATAGAGTCTGGACGATGATTCTAAAAACAAGGCTCGAACAAAGATGCTAGAAATACAAATAAAACTGGTTTCGAAAACCCACTTAAGATTTAGGTATCTTTTTGGAATCCTCTACAAACTTAGCTAAGCCGATATCTGTAAGGGGATGCCTTACAAGTTGCTTCAATACAGTCAGCGGGATTGTAGAAACATCGGCACCCACTTTAGCTGCATCCAAGAGATGAATGGGATTTCTAACTGAAGCGACAAGGATCTCTGTTCTAAAGTTATAATTAGAGTAAATCTGACGAATGTCCCGAATGACGTCGAGTCCGTTTTGGCCTATATCATCTAGTCGCCCGACAAATGGAGACACATAGGTTGCGCCAGCTTTCGCTACCAGTAGAGCTTGATTAGCACTGAAGCATAGAGTGACGTTGGTTTTGATTCCCTCAGCGGTGCAAGCGACCACAGCTTTAATGCCATCTTCCGTAAGAGGAATTTTCACAACAATATTTTGACCCACTTTTTGCCACTCTCTAGCTTCTTTCATCATTCCGTCATAGTCCACCGACAGTACTTCTGCAGAAATGGGTCCACGACAAATTTCACAAATTTCTTCGATGACGGTCTTATAGTTTCGCCCGGTTTTAGCCACCAAACTGGGATTGGTAGTTACCCCGTCAAGAATCCCAAATGACTGAGCTTCCTTAATCTCTCCTATATCAGCCGTATCGATAAAAAATTTCACTTTAGCTCCCCATTCTAAATTAATAAATAAGGGCAAATCATACCCAAAAAACCTTTAATAGTCACCTGTTATGTATCACGCACGCTTCACCCTAAGGCCTGCTTACCCTAGCAACGCCTAGAGAATTCAGTGCCTGCATGCGAGCAAATTTTTGATTTTGAAGGCTCTTTCCTCAAAAGCACTCGCTCTAGACATCATTCCATTGAGAATTTCCCCAATAGCTTCTTTTGTCCCACTTTTAGGCCCTATCCACCCAGAACCACTGCGAAATAAATCCTTAGCCCCGAAAAACCCTAAGGGCCCATGCTTTAAAACGAAGGCACAAATCCCAAATAGGAAGTGCCTTTTAGAAACTCAAGAACAGCGGCAACCACCTAAGATCACGAGAAAATAATTAATTTATGTAGATTTCTATAAGGATTTTTATTTCGCCGCCGAAACCCCTGCACATTCGTAGGGAGTGAGGGGAATATGACAACGAAATTGGCGACAATATCAATTCTATTTTGGTTATTAACTTCTAGATTTTGCTTCGGGCAGGGAGAAACCTGGATTGGAGCCAAGGAGGCAAGCACCGCATCCTACAGCTGGAATCTAAAGGGCGACTACTATATAGTGGATGTCCTCGTCAACGGACAATCACCATTTACCTGCGGCCTCATAGAAATATCCGACAGCTCTACGGTCGGGCTTGGTGAAAACGGCCAGTGTGACATCAGATCTTCATTTTTTGATGGAGAAGTATCCATTTTCATCAGCGCATACCTAGACTCTCAGAATGATCCCATAGAATCCACCCAAGCCACCATCTATAAAGACACCGTCTACCCTTTGATTTCATTTCAAAATGGTAAATTATACGTATCCGATTTAAATCTAGACCCTGATTCGATTACTTGCCAAAATAATACTACTCAGTCCAAAGGATGCCCAAATGACGATTTTTCTCCTGGCACGTGGACAGTAAGTGCAAAAGACTTGGCCCATAATATTTCAGAATTAACCTTTAAAATCCCCTAGGATAGCCACCCATGAAAATTCTATTTTTTTGTGTTTTTTTAGCTTCCTGCCGAAGCACAGTTTCTCAAGTAAAAGACGACCCCATGGGTCTGACTGGAAAAACCGGCCGAAATGTCACTTTGAACATTTCGGGAATCGACCGCTCGGAAACCAAAGAGGGCGCTCACACTATTTGTGCGATTGGCTTGAACGGAATGGAATCCATCACCAAAGAAATTGCTGACGAACGCCTTGTTTGCGTCGATGCCGCCCTAGGATCCTCATCAACGACCATAACTTTAAAAGACCTCTCCTTTCCAAGCTATATCACAATATTTCATGATGAAAATCACAATGGCACTTTAGACTTTGGAACTTTCGATGTCTTTATTGCTAGAACAACTACCCCTGTTGAGGGCGTGGGTGTCATAGCTACAAAAAACGACAATGAGAAATTTTCACACCCTATTTGGGCAGATGTCGGCACCACTCCCATAAATGCCACAATGGTATATGGCGATCTCCCCTTTTGGAAATTTGCCAAGGAAACAGCCCAAAATGCTTTTTGGAATTGGGCAAAATCCAAAATCGAAGAATCGCAAAAGCGTCCTGTTGTTAATAACAAGAAACCCTAAGTATAATGACTCCATCATGATAGAAAAGGCCAACCATCTTTCCATTTTTGGTGGTCGTGCAATATTTAGATTCATCACAGGTGTACATTTTCAGAACGCTTTTTGCATCTAAGGTCATGGCCCGGTGCTGATCAACATCAAAACTATCAGGCAGCACAGACGCTACCGCATCGTATCAAAATCAAATGACATACCCTTGCGTTTAATGAAATCGCTATGAAGCTCAATATGCCTTTGGAACTATTTTAACAATCCCAAACTCACCTATAGAGCCTAAGTCAGTTACCGGAATAACTTGCCTTCCTATAGTACCTTTTCCACCTACCCACATTAGATTTGATAACGGGATATGGTCATTCCAAGTTGTATCCCTTGGGTCACGGACTTAATAAACTCGTCCGGTTGAACTCTGATGAAGTAATCCCAATCGTCACAACTAAAAAACTAAAACTTTTATTCCTCAAGCTTAATCAACACTTCCACAACACTTCAGACCTATCATGATTCCTGTAGCCGCACTTAGTTTTAGGTAAGGATAATCTTAAAAAATGCAACGTAAATTTTACATTCATCTTCCGCTAAGCTAAAATCAACTTGAGTAAATCACAGCACTTACAACAGGAGAGTCCCATGAAGTCTACTTTACTTTGTCTCGCGCTTTTTAGTGGAACTGTTTCTTTCGGCGATGGATTTTTGAATTCATCTCATGAGAGTTATGAAACCGCCTCAGTCGAGCAATTGGTAACGGTTGCATACACTAACATTAATATGGAAATTAACTTATCGGTCCTTTTAAATAACAAAAGCATCGACCAATTTCATATACAAGGAAAATCTTATAACAAGACGTTTAACACAACTGACTTAAAAAAAGGAATTGTGATTTTAAGTATTGGCGGCGACTTAGTTAGGCTTCAATCCGATGATTTTGAGCCACTTTCCGGCGGCACTATTAATATGGATTATCTTAAAGATAAAAAGACGGAGACTTGGGAACGAGCTGAGTTCTCTGCTGCTTTTAATCATGATGGAAAAGTCGCCTTGTATCAAGAAGGTCCCTTTTCACTTTGTGAAATTGACCATCTAAATTTTGAATTCTCTAAAAGCAATATCGGCCTACCCAAAGGGGTAAATTCGATCCTTGGCACCTGTAAATCAACAGCATTTTAGGCTTTAGCGATTTTTGTAGTTGAGCAAGCCTAGGGATTCTATCCACGAAAGCATACGCTTCATGGGCCAGGTCCTAAATGCATCTTTATTATAAGATCGAACGAAAAACTGCATTCTAAGACATCAGACACAGTCTTGGAATGCAGTTTTTTGAGTCGTTTAGGTTTAGACTTTTCTACTACCAAAAGTCATATTCGATAGGTGAGTTAAACTTTGAGATCCCCTGAATTACGGGATTGATATCAAAAGTTTTCCTCCAGCCAAAGACATCCTTTAATTTTCCATTTTGAATGCCAACCAATTCGTTTTTAAGCCTCGTGGCAATTGGGCCGGGCGTTCCATTACCAATGATGATGCGCTCATCACCATCGATGAGTTCTCCGACGGGGGTCACAACGGCAGCAGTTCCACAACCAAAAACTTCATCCAATTTTTTAGATTTGGCATCGTTTATAATTTCATGGATGTCTATTTTTGTTTCTTCGACTTGATACCCAAGGTGGCGGGCAAGCTCTATGAGACTTTCTCGCGTTACACCTGGCAATATCGAGCCATTGAGCTCCGGAGTCAAAATTTTGGCCCCATAACTAAACATAATGTTCATAGTTCCAACTTCTTCAACATAAGTCCTATGAATGGCGTCAAGCCACAAACATTGATCCGCACCTTTCGCTCGAGCTTTTTTCAGCCCTGGAAGTGCAGAAGCATAGTTACCACCGCACTTAGCTTCCCCACTACCACCGGGGGCCGCCCTAACGAATTCGCGCTCAATATTTATAGCAATGCTGTCTTCTTTTCCGTAATAGTTCTTTGCTGGTGACAATATTACGAAAAAACGATAGCTCTCTCCAGCTCTATAGGAAACTCCTTCATCAAGAGGAATCAAAGCTGGCCTAATATACAAAGAGCCTGGCTCAGGAAGTAGCCACTCTGATTCTACTTGGACAAGCTCCTCTACTGCTGTCATAAAGAGGCTGTGTGGAACTTCCACCATCCCAAGACGTCGAGCCGAATGAAACATTCTTGCCGCATTTCGGTCATGCCTAAAGAGGTGGAATTTATCTGGAGTATCCGGATTAAAGTAGGCTTTCAATCCTTCAAAAATCTCTTGTCCATAATGAAAGACAATGCTTGAAGGAGCCATTTCAAATTTATGCACCGCAACAATCTGCGGCCTTTGCCAACCACCGTAGGATTTTAAATAGTCGCAAATAAACATGTGATTTGTAGGTATCCGCCCGAATGGAATTTCATCCTGGAGACCCATTGGCCGTCGACGCTGATGTGGACTCAATAAGTCAATTGCAGTTGCAAGTCCTCGTGTCATGTTTCCCCCCTTCATGAACACTTAGTTTAGACTGTGACCATACAATCCCCTGAATTCTTACACAAGAGAGGAATCTCCAGCGATGTTAATAATTTAAAATCCCTGGATACTTTTTCAAGAAATACACAGCCCTAACATGCGGCCCTAAGCCCACAGGCGGCAAAAGCGTGGGCTGTAGTCTAAATTTTAGGCCAACCGACTGCATTCTAAACAGTTCACAGAAAAACCTTGCTTTTGTGATAGGACTTAGGGAACAACTACCCCTGCCGTAACCAGATAGATGGGGCGGCCATGCTAGGAGGTTAAGAGGCTTGATGAGAGACTACCGCGTTACGCACCATGAGCTTTTAAAGCGCCTCGAGGCTGGAAATCGGCGTTTTGTCGATGCCACTACAATCGACCGAACCCTTGAGCTAGAATATACGAGAAAGCTTCTTGCAAAAGACGGACAGAAACCTTGGGCAGTCATGATCGGCTGCAGTGATTCGCGTGTTCCTATTGAAAAGGTTTTTGATGCTGGTCTTGGGGATTTGTTTGTCATTAGACTCGCCGGAAATTGTATGGACGGCGGCTCATTGGGAAGTGTTGAGTTCGCAGTGGACTCCTTTGATATAGGCCTAGTCCTTTTGATTGGCCATAAAAACTGTGGAGCCGTGACAGCTGCCCATGATTCCTGCGCTAAGTCACACTCTCCCCATATGGATCTTCTTTTTAGTCGCATTCGCATGGCTTCAAAATATAGACGCAAAGCTGGGGATTCCTTAGATCTAGCAAAAGCGGAAAAGGCTAATATTGAATATTGGAAAGATTATATTCGCCAGAACTCGGAGTTCTTGAGGTCGCGTGAGCTCTCCGGCAAAACTCTATTATGCTCCGCATATTACGATACGTTTACGGGTAATGTTCAATTTTTGGACGTTGATTCTTATAACCTCCGGGGCACAGACCTTTCTTTTCGTTCTGACGTTTTAAATGGCGCAGAAGTTTTAAACTAAACCAGCCGCTAACCCAAGCTGCCAGAAATCGCCTGGCGAAGATCATTCTTAAGGTCTTCCACATCTTCAATGCCAATCGAAAGCCTGATTCCTGACTCACCTAAACCTGAGGCCTTCGTCTGCGCTTCATCAAGATACCCTGAAAAAAACAAATCCACCGGTAACACTAAGCTCTCCACACTCCCTAAACTAGGGGCTGTTTTAAATAGCTGAAGGGAGTCAATAACTCTATAGGTATCCTTTTTATTTCCTTCGATATCAAACATGATCACCGCACCAAACTCTTTCAATTGTTTTTTTGCCAACTCATGCCTCGGATGGTCCTCTAAGCCTGGATAGCGTACATTTTTCACTTTCGGCAGAGTTTTCAAAAACCTCGCAATATCCAGGGCATTTTCAGCACATTTTGCATATCTGAGAAAATAGGTTTTCAGGCCCTTTGAAATCGCTGCCGCTTCCCGTGGAGAAAAGTTATCGCCTAACTCAAAAGCCCCCCAACGGATGCGATTGACCATACCAGTATTTCCCAAAACGGCACCACCCATCGCATCAGAATGGCCAGAAGCAAACTTCGTTAGACTATGGATATAGACATCTACATCATATTGGCGATGATTATGAAGTCCTGAAAACGTGTTATCAAGAACAGAAATTAACGAGTATTTCTTGCAAAGACTCGTTAAAAATTCCATATCCGCTATCTCAAGTTGAGGATTGGTAGGCGACTCCCAAATCATTAATTTTGTTTTTCCTGGCACTATCGCTTTTTCGATACTCTGATGATCAAGCACGGAGACTCTTGTAGACTCAATTCCAAATCGATTTTCCAATGTGTGAATAAGTCCTCGGGTGGGCTTGTAGCTTTGCCACATATAAATGAGATGATCCCCCGACCTAAGCAGACCCAAAAGAGTATTACTAATGGCAGCAAGGCCCGAGCTCGTGCAATACCCATCTTCAGTGCCCTGAAGTCGCGCTAAATTCAATTCGAGTTCTCTCACACTAGGATTTAATATTCTCCCATAAAGAAAACCCGTTCGCTCTCCCTTAACTAACTTCTCTGCCTGCTCCATCTTTTCAAAATAATATTTGACGGAGGTATAAGTCGGACTTACTAACGCATGATTCTCTTTCGCTAGTGCCAGTTTTTCATTATGAACAACCTGGGTTCTTTCATTTAAAAGCCCCCCATCACCTTTAGGTTTCTTGGGTTCTGGCTTGGAATCTCTAGACATGCTTTAACCTTATGAGTCTAAAATTAACAAAAGTCCTGCGGCCTTGCTTTGGGCTCTCGCTCGAAAGAATGCAAAGTTCGAGGCAGCTACGAAAGAAACAGCTACGACAGAAACAGCTACGGCAGAAACAGCTACAACAGAAACAGAACAAATAGAACCCAAGCCTATCAAATAAGCCCATGAAACTAAATACAAATCTCGCTCTTTTTATCTTAGTCTCAATCCGGTGGAAATTAAGCCGAAAGAAGGGTAGTAGGAGGTCCTATGAAATTCTTCCCTTTTTTGTTGTCTATCCTCTATATTTCTTGCTCCAGTGAGGATACCAAAATACCCAGGAATGGTCAAAAGTCCAGCGTTTCTACGCAAGATCAAAAATCCCAACCGGACCTTAATTCCAAAGAAGCAAGTGCAGATTTTAAGACTAATTTACTTCCCGTTATAAATAGCAATTGCTCTTCCTGCCATATACCTGACGGTTCGGGCAGTGGGCCAGCTTCTATATACCAGCCTACCTCTCTCGAGGTATTAGCGAAAAAGGGTACCTCCAGCAGCGACAATGATCTCATTAAAAAACTTCTAAATCAAATCACCCATGGAGGGGGCAATGTCTGCCCCAAAGGAGCTGCGGAATTGCCTTGCAGTGCCTTTGTTAGCTGGTCCAATACTTTTTACGCAAGCTCGACGCCTTCAACCCCATCAGGCGTACTCCCTAAAGATAGGATCAACTCTGGATCTTCCGCCAGTTCCTTAGACTATGGATATTTTAGAAGCACCGACTTAACGGGAGAGATTGACGGCTTTGCTTATGACAAGTCGAATCCAACCTTGCAGGTCCCCATAGAGATCTACACCGCGCCTTATGTCGCAGGCTCTCAGGCTTTATTGAGTTCTACAGCAAACGCTATAGGATCCGCCGCTGGGGTCGCTGGCAATCATAGATTTGCTCTAAATATTGCATCGAGCCTCCCCGCATCCGGCAAAGTTACCATTTATATCTATGCCGTAATTGGCAACTCTCGCAAATCTCTTGCCGATAGCCCTAAGACATTTAGTGTCTATAAAAAGAATCCCGACGGCAGGGCCTATTTTGATAGCACCGCCAAAGCGATTTTCACCTCTTCTTGTGAACGCGCAGGATGTCATGGACCTAGAGCCTACGACGAAATGTATCTTAATCTTCTAAATCCAACTCCCGACGGTGGGGGTACGGCTACCAATAATCTTCTTTACCGCAAGGCCAGTGGCGGAAGTCACTCGGGTGGAAACGTCTGTGCCTCCAACGGTCAAGTTTGTCCTACAATCGTGACGTGGTTTCAAAAAGAACTCCCCTAGAGTGCGCATAGAACCCATGAAGTCTTTCCTCAATGTGCGGAATCTTCCGCACGGTACTACTTTTAATTTAAAAGGCCAGCTGTAAGTAGCGAAAAAGTTCGGCACAACAGAATGGAGAGTGTCCTATAGAGTCACATAGATGAGAGCCACTTAGATGGTTTTAAAAAGCTCATGGGCACAAAAACAATTCGGTAAAAGCTCTAAACGCTTCTGGTGTGCTTAAAAAGCAGAAATTTCAAAAGTGATTTCATATTTAGCGGTGTTCGAACTTAGAAGACCACTTGATTCCAAATCAATGATGTATGGGGACATCCTTTTCGGAGCAGAGATGTTTTTTCCAAGTGATAGAAAAGGCTCTTCGTGCGAAAGCATTAAAAAAGATCGTTCTCTAAAAGAAAGAGTTTACACCTGCGACTGCGGCATTACAATTATTAGACAAAAGGCAGCTTTGAACCTAAGAAAATCAATAAAATGGGGCGCGGCTAAGTCCTAATTTAAGCCCTGGGGAATGACGCCTCTGGGCCTTTGGAGTGTTTCAAGGGTTAGAGGCGGTCGGAGTGGAAATAAATCTGAGAATTCTTGTCATTTTAGTGCTTTGAGACTAATCTGCCAAATGCAACCCTGTTTTAGAGTGAAATTTGAATTTCCAAGACTTTAGCTGACTAGAAGTGAAGGGCAAAGCGTGAGCAAATCTAAAAATATAAGACGCGCCTTAGCGATTGGCTTAATTTTCTCACTGTCAGCGTTAGCTCTTTTAATTAGCCTTGCAGCAAAGTGGGATCATGAAGCAAAGGAAGCTTTTTCTTCGGGCTTGTGGCAATTGCCATCATCAGTCTATGCCAGATCTCTTGAGGTTTTCGCCGGCAGCCCTGTGGGACAACCTCAAATTGTAGAGGAGCTGCAAAGGCTCGGATACAAACAGGAAGAGAATCCGAGCAGCGCTGGCCAATTTGCGATAAAAGATTCTAACATAGAAGTGTTCACCCGAGAATTTACTCATTGGGAGGGCATCGAACCGAGTCAAAAGGCCGTGATTATCTTTAAAGATGGGTCTATAGAGGACATTAAAAGTGCTTCTGGCGACATGATAGATATCATTCGTTTGGAACCGCCTTTGATCGGGCACATCTATCCAAGTAGAAAAGAGCTGCGCCAATTGGTGAAAATTGCCGAGGTTCCGGAATTGCTCGTAAAGGGGTTGATTGCCGTAGAAGATCGCGATTTTTATAGCCATCATGGGGTGGATCCCAAAGGTATCGTGCGAGCCATGTGGCTCAACCTGAAAGCAGGAAAAATTACCCAAGGTGCAAGTACCTTGACTCAACAACTTGTTAAGAACCTTTTTCTAAGTCCAGAGCAATCGTTTGTCCGAAAATTTCGCGAAATCATAATGGCATTTCTGATTGAACGACGTTTTTCAAAACAAGAGATTTTGGAATCCTACCTCAATGAAGTTTTTTTCGGCCAGACAAGCGCCGGCGCCATTCACGGCTTTGGCTTGGCCAGCATTCACTATTTTGGAACAGAGTTAAAAAAAATAACGACTTCGCAGATGGCATTGCTCATAGCCATCGTAAATGGCCCCTCTTATTACGACCCTATTCGCCATCCCGAGCGTGCTAAAGGAAGACGGAATATTGTCCTTCAACTCATGGAAGCTCAAGGTGTCATTTCTTCCTCTGAAATGCAAAGCGCGATAGCTTCGCCCTTGGATGCTCAAGCCAAGCGCCGCCGAGCCAGCCACACACATCCGGCTTTTCTAGAATTGGTTCAGCAACAGTTGATGGAAAATTACTCCGCAAATGATTTGAAATCTGCTGGATTAAGAATTTTTTCCTCACTTGACCCGAGATCTCAGGAATTAGCAGAAAATAGCGTGCGTAAATTTTTAAAAGATCACAAAGACATCGAGGGAGCTTTCGTCGCACTTTCTCCTCAGACCGGTGACATTCTCGCTTTGGTAGGGGGAAAAGATTCCCAGTTTGCTGGATTTAATCGCGCCCTAGCCGCTAAAAGGCCTATTGGCTCACTCATCAAACCTTTCATTACCTTGGCTGCTCTCCAGGAAGGTAAAAATTTGGCCTCTTTGCTTAGCGATGATCCCATCAACATACCGCTTTCCAGCGGGAAGACTTGGAATCCCACGAACTATGACGGAGAAAACCACGGTCAAGTCCCCTTGATTCTAGCGCTAGCCAAATCCTATAACCAGGCTTTTGTCCGCCTAGGCATGGAAATCGGCATCGAGAAGGTTGCTAAACTAGTCAGCTCCTTCAGCAATAGCGAGATCCCCAGCGACAATCCCTCCCTTCTATTGGGAGCTATTGAACTTACACCCCTTCAGGTGGCTCAGGCCTTTCAAGTCATCGCAGGCGGTGGTTTTTCCATACAGCCCAGATCTGTACTTGCCGTTTTAGATTCTAACGGAACCCCCCTGAAGCGTTTTGAACAAGATATGAAACAGCTACTCGACAAAGATAAGGCGATTCTCACCCAGTATGCGATGAGTGCCGTCATGCACATGGGAACCGGCGCAACAGCTGCTCTACCTAGTGGATTTGAAACCTCTGGTAAAACAGGAACGACCAATGACTATCGAGACAGTTGGTTTGCTGGATTTAGTCAGGACTTGCTGGCGGTGTCTTGGATCGGTCGCGACGACAATGCCAAAACATATTTAAGCGGAGCTACAGGAGCCCTAAAAGTTTGGTCCAACTTCATGAAAGACTCTAATAGCAAAAGCCTCAACTTCCATAACTTCTCGAAAATGGACGTGAAATCCATAAGTATGATGACAGGCAAACCCACAGATATTGCATGCCCAGATGCCATTCAAATCCCCTTAAACACGGAAGTGACCTTAGATCCTTCTTCTGAGTGTGTCAGTTCCCTAACAGATCCTTTGATTACTAGCTTTCATGAACATCAGCGAGCACATCCCTTGATAGGAAAACAGCCATGAAAAAGAGACTCGTAACACAAATTGCCTTTGTAGTAACTCTCCATGGGTACACGGGATGTATTACTGGCGGCAGCGAACCTGCTGTTGCCCCTACTGCTGCGCCAACCCCTACCCTGCCGACTCCTTCCCTACCTGGTCCGGTCGTCGCGCCCCTGGAAGGAGCTGCACCTGCCTTAAACGTTTATGAAGCCCCCTTACCTGAGTATACCCCTGGACCAGTCAGCCGACCTGCCCAAAGGCTGCTCGACAAGGCAAGTGAAGAATGGAAACGCCAGCGCCGCGAACAAGCATTAGCGCTCCTAGATCGGGCCTTTCGCATTGACAGTCAAAGTACTGAGATTTCTTTGAGGCACAGTGAATACTATTTTGAAATGGGTCAATATTCAAAAGCTGAAAACTGGGCTAAACGCGCCATGGGAAACTCTGATGTGACTGCTGCGCAGATGAGTCGCGCTTGGCAATTGTTGGCGCGCACTCGCTATAAATTAGGAGATTTGGAAGGCGCCCAAAAGGCACTCAAAGAAGCGCAAATCTAGGAAGAATTTCTTTATCCCTTAAGCCAGAGATGCGCAGTTTTTTCAAAACTTCCGTCTTTTGAGATGTTGACTGCAATAGGTGAAGGAAGTGTTCCGACATAGTCTTTAAACCATATTCCCCATTTATAGGGGAGTTAGGTACCTCCACAACAAGAATCGAATACAACCTTAGGAAACAAATCGAGGAAGCCTCTGCTGAGACATCCCTCCAAAAATGATCCGTCGTAAAAGAGGGTCGGCACATGCCCAAGCTTCCAACACCTTAATGATTTATAGAGCCGCTTGCTGGAGCTTGACCGACGGGCCGCAGGAAGGAGCATTGCAAAAGACATCTTGACTCGTTTTGCCTAAGGATGGTCTTCTTTTTTGCAAAGTAATCTTTAGTTTGTGGCCGGATTAGCAGGTTTAGGCGCAATTAAAACTTCGATTTCTGGGAGAGATCATATATGATCAATCCTCTTTCCTAGAGGCGCCAAATGCTTGATTCTAAATACCATGATTCAAGATCGACCCAACTTGTAGTTCTTTTAACACTCATTACTTTACCCACTAGCACATACCTCCTGGTCAATGGTCTTAGCTTCCTGATTTTGATTTGGAATTGGTTAAGGTTTGAGCATGATGATAGAATTTTCCTAAATCCTACCCTCTGTCTTTCCTGGATCTTTTTGATGGGCTTTTTATTTGTCAGCTATGTCAGTGGGGCTGAGTTAGGGCAATCAGATCTCACCACCTTTTTACTGGAGTCTCTATTTTTAGTCACGATTCCGCCTCTTTTTGCCCTAAATAGAGGGCATCTCTTTTGGGAAAAAATCACCAATCGTTCTACATTAGTGAATGGCTTTTTGCTGGCTTGGGTCATCATTGCCTTAGGTGGAAAGCTTTCAGGAATCATTCCTGGAGCCGTCCCCAAGCTCCCCACCTCTGAACTTCAGCTTATTTTGTTTACTCTTTTTCCTTTTTCTATGGTCATTTTGTCAGCAGCACCCCATAAACCTCGACGATGGAACTACTTTTACCTTATTGGGCTAGGCCTCATCCTGGTCGCTGAGCCAGCTCTCATGTTGATTGTAACTTTGGTTTGGCTTGCCAACTCCTGGATCTATTTCACGGGAAGATCGCGGCTTAAAGTATTGACAATCGGCTCCCTCAGCTTGTTGGCTTGGTTTGTCATGAGGCTTCTTTACCCTAAAGTCTTCGGCCCCCCGGGTTTGGAAAGAGATCTCTTTCAGCAAATAGCCACATCATTTGATTTTTACTTGAATTTGATTCGAGAAAGACCATTTACAGGTTTTGGACCAAGACTCTCTTCAGATTTTTTGGAACTTCGCATCTTAGATGAGCAAAGAGCCCTCGCAGCTGCCAGCTCTTATAATTCCTATCTTTCGATTACCGTTCAAAGCGGCCTTTTGGGCCTAGGACTTTTTGGAATATGGCTCTTCACAATTTGTTTGGTAGTTTGGCGCGAAGCAAAATCCGACTTAATGCGTCGAAGCTACACCCAGGCCATTTTCGCCTTAGCGGCTTGCGCCGTATTCAATGATGTTTGGGCCCATCCTGAAGCAAGGCAGATCATCATGATTGCCCTAGCCTGGCTCTTTAGCACTACAACTCGACTTGGTGAAAAAACAGATAATGCCTTGCCCGTAACTTAATATTTTACTTAATTTAAATATTTAGAGGTTTTCCATGTCCAATTATAAAAAACTCGAAAAAAAATTTGATCGCATTGGAAAGCTCAACCATTTGCTATCCATCGTAGGTTGGGATGAACAGGTGAATATGCCGCAAGATTCAGGAGAGTCACGCGCGGAGGCCATGGCTGAAGGGTATCTGATGATACAAGAACTTCAGCTCGAACCTGAACTTCAAGATTGGGCCAAAGAGGCCGGAGAAGAAGCTGCCCAGGGCAAACTTTTGCCGAAGGAAGCAGCCAATTTGAAACAAATTCAGAAAAAACTTAAAGAAGCCACCGCCGTTCCCAGCGAGTTAAATCATGCGCTCACTTTAGCGGTCATGAAATGTCAGCACGCTTGGCGCGATCTCAGAAAAAACAATGACTGGAATCATTTCCTACCCCTCTTTGAGCCTGTGGTATCCCTTACTAAAGAAGCGGCTTGTGCTCGCGGAAATGCCTTTGGTCTAAGCCCCTACAATGCACTTCTCGATCAGTATCAATCCGGTTTAGACTCTAATTTTATTGACCGTGTATTTGATGGCATAAAAACTTGGCATCCTGCTCTTTTGGACAAGGCCCGCGCACGAAATTCAACCATCCTTCAACCTAGCGGATCTTTTTCTATTTCGAGCCAAAAAAATATAGGTCTCGAGGTAATGAATGCCCTTGGCTTTGATTTTAAAAGAGGCCGCCTTGATGTGTCTCATCATCCCTTCTGCGGCGGTGTATCAAGCGATGTTCGCATGACCACTAGATATTCGGAAGATGATTTCACCCAGAGTCTTATGGGAATCATCCATGAAACGGGACATGGCCTCTATGAGCTAGGACTTCCCAAAGAATATGAGTTCCAACCCGCAGGACATGCAGCCGGTATGATGCTTCACGAGAGCCAGTCTTTACTTTATGAGATGCAGTTAGGTCGAAGCCTCCCATTTCTTAAGTTTTTAAGCCCCATCGTCAGAAAGCATTTTGGAAACGATCCTTCACTCGAAACAACGAATCTGCAAAAAATTTATCAGCGTGTAGAGCCAGGACTCATTAGGGTCGATGCCGACGAAGTATCTTATCCTGCCCATGTAATTCTAAGATATGAAATCGAAAAGCAGCTCATCGAAGGTTCCATTTCCACTTCGGATATCCCTGCGCTTTGGGATGAGAAAATGATGTGCTATCTTGGTCTAGACACAAAGGGAAATTACAAAGATGGATGCCTGCAAGACATTCATTGGCCAGGAGGATCCTTTGGGTATTTCCCCTGCTACACCCTCGGAGCTATGCTCGCCGCCCAATGGTTCCAAGCTTTAAAACGAGACCATGAAAATCTCGACACAGCTATGGAATCTGGTGATTTTACTGCCATCAGCAGCTGGCTAAAAACTCACATTTGGTCTAAAGGAAGCTTCTACCACCCCTTAGATCTTATTAAAGATGGCACCGGTGAGGCCCTTACAGATCGCCACTACAAACTCCATTTGGAACGAAGGTATTTGTCCTAAAAACTACGTCTTTAGGTGCTCAAGACTGCAAATCCTCCTTAGTCATTGGCTTTAGGAGGAAAACTCATTTTTTTACTTGGATAATACTTTCGTGTTCATGGAAAGTCTGCAAGGAGTTTTTAAAAGCTATACTTAACTGCTTTTATGACCCTAAATTCCCAATCAATCGTGACCGGCAAGCTATTTCAATCCTTGTTTTGAAAAGAACCCCTCTCCCAGCTTAACTCGCAGCAACTTTTCTTTAAACGGAGCTGTAGGCTTTACTTTAAGGCCTAAATACAGATTTCTTTCTGGTGAATCTCGATTCTGGAAATAGAGCCGAATCGTTGCAAGATCATACGTCTCATCGTAATCAAAGAATTCGGTCCGTTGCATGGAAATGATGGCGTCGATCTCAGAGCTTCCCGCAGTCATTTGAAGGCAATCATTACTTTCTAACTTCAAAACATCTCGCCATGTGCGTGCTGATGCCAAATCTTTCGGATCCGATTTGCCTTTTATACAAGGGTCGGCTTTGAGAGCCTCGGTAAGACTCGTTTGATCAAAGAAGTCTTGAAGAGTCAAATTGCCACCTGCGTTCGGCTCTTCCAAGGCGCCCAAATCAAATGATTCCAAACTACGGGAAAAGTTTGGCTTAGACCCAGGCTGATTATCTTCTTGAATCCTAGACAAACTCAAAATATTTCCGACGAGGCTTCGTGGGATATCATCTGCAATCAGATTCCATGCGTCGAGAAACTCCGAGCACCGAGTCTGACAAGTTCTATTCTGCTCTCCTTCATTTGCATCTTCAAGAGCCTGAAATTCTTTATCCGCGAAATAGAATAAGCTATCGCGAAAGATCTTGCCGTCAACAAAGATCTGGTGAAAACCGAAATCTACCAGTCTCCCCTCTGCCTTTACCGACTTCAATGGAAATCCCTTTCTAAGCAAATGAACGACTCCACCCAATCCTCACAAGCCCTGGGGGCTTGCTCCGGCATGGGATGGAGTTTCGTGTTTCACAGGAAAAGAGTTCTTCTCCTCCACACCTGAGGCCGGTTCCCGACCCGTGACAAAGCCTGTCAAAGCATAATTTAAG
>CAIMVM010000133.1 GCA_903844895.1 uncultured Pseudomonadota bacterium | reverse complement strand
TTACGCTTAAAGTCTGCTCGATCGAGCTTACCCCCGCAGTGAGCACAGGGAACTGCCTGTGCTGCATTAACTGTATCTAGATCAATTTGTTGAAGAAATCGATAAAGGCTGGAACTACAATTGGAATTATGAGACATGATTCTAGTCCTAATTTTACTGCGAATAAAATTACAAAGGACTAAATGATCCCCTCTATTAGTTTAATCAAGCTAAATGAGGGGATTGTTTTTAAAACAGGTACTTAGCGTGGTGAAAATCATGGACTTAGCCTGCAAGATGCCTGATGACTAACACAGTGCAGGGCAGTAATAATAAGTCTATTTCCCAATGCTATGGTTACGTTTGGAAAGCACTAAGAGCGGTCATAGGACCAAAGATAGACGCCACGTCTGTACCTGCTAATTCAGCTTACCAGTTTGCTGATTGGGCAGATCGCAACCCAGATGAGTTATCGCGAGTATTTCAATTAAAAAAATCAACTGTCTATCCTGAAAATGCACCTCTAGGATCTGTAATCGTTTGGAATCGCAGTCAGTGCGGGGCGTCACCATTACATGGGCATATTGAAATCGCAATTGGCGGCGGAAAAGCGTGCTCTGACTACTGTGCGCCCATTAGAAATTGCTCTCTCCCTCGTGTCTACGTCCCGTCTTCATCGTATACAAAAATTAGTGCGGGAGAGCTAGCTTCTTTGGGTACAACCGCGAGTTGCGGTCCTAAAATGATTGAAGTTTGTATCAAATATAACGGCGGCGTTGCTTCTTGCAACCGAAAATATGCCTGTCTTTAGGTCAAGAATCTAGCGCCCAAATGGGACTTCCTAAGTTCTATTTCAGATCCTTTATGATTGACTTAGAGATCATAAAGGATTTGAATCATTCCCCCATCTTGCTTATTTTGCTTTTAGATTTGGTTTCTTAAAGCACTAGACATTCCAATAAAGCATTTCTGGCTTCCACGGAAACGTTTCCACTCTCGACAAACTGACTTAATTTACAATGCGCCCATTGCCTTTTTGATGGACGTGTTCAAAAAGTCCTGCAATCGTTTCTATGGTCTGTTGATTGTCATGCTCCCAGTAAATTACCATATCGGCATAACGCTTCGTGGGGTCGACATATTTTACATACATTGGCCTCACTGTAGTGAGATATTGATCTACAACATTATCAACGGATCTTCCCCGTTCTTTTATGTCTCGCGTTAGTCTTCGAATAAACCTGAGGTCATTACCGACATCGACAAAAAAGCGCATGGAACAAAGCTCGCGGATTTCTGGATGGTAAAGAGCAAAAATAGAATCAAAAAGTATAAATTTGGCTGGGTGCAGGGTTTCTGTAGTCGATAATCTGGAATGGGTAGAAAAATCATAGGTAGGACGTTCTATGGATTCGCCATTCATCAGTTTTTGAATATGTTCAATCAAAAGTCGATTGTCGATGGAATCAGGGTGATCAAAATTCATCATCGCTCTACGCTCAGCCGACAAATGCGAAAGATCCTGATAATAGTGATCCCCATTGAAGACCAAAACATCCATATTAGGGATCATCGCCTTGACTCTATTTACAATTGTAGTCTTGCCGCTTCCGGACCCGCCTGCAATGGCCACTAAATATGGTTTCAAGATGAACCCCTTTTCCTTAAATCACGCGCATCAGCGCATCAAAGACCTGCCTACCAGTAATGGAACGCATACACTGAAAGTGCCCAAGAGGGCAACTCCTAGGTCCGTGCTCACTGCAGGGGCGGCACAAAAGATCTTTCATTTCAACGATTTCGGATCTTTTCGACCGACTATAAAATCCTAAGGCAGCATGAGTGGCCCCATAGATCATCACGGTGGGGGTTTGAAAGGCCGCCCCATAATGTATTGGAGAAGAGTCACCAGAAATTAGGGCCGACAACTTAGGATAAAGCATTCTAAGCTCATCGAGAGACGTTTGGTTGACCAAATTTAGAATTCGTTTTGTATCCACTAGACCTGCCAAAATCTCATCAGCCAATCTAGCATCGTCTCCCGATCCCAAAAGAATCACATCATAAGTTGTTTCTCTTAGAATGATTTCTATCAACGACTGAAATCCAGAAACCGTCCATCGCTTTGTCGCCCAGACGCTGCCAGGGGCTATGGCTATAATTTTATTTAAAGAGCTGATTTTCTGAGCCATCAGCGACGACATAGCTAGAGAACTCAATCTCGGCAGCCAGCTTCCCGACAACTCCCTAGAAATTCCTAAAGGCTCTAGCAGCAAACTCACGCGATGAGACTCATGAAGTAAAGAAATGCGAGGAACCTTGACCGCCTTTAATGGCGCGAGTTTGGTTTCCGTATAGGTTATAACCGGAAAACCCAAAACCCTAGAAAGAATCGAGGAACGAGCCGACCTATGGGGTTGCAGGATAAGGGTAGATTGACGATTGAGTCGTGAACGAAGGATGCGCACTTGCTTCCAAATGTCAAAAAAACCTTTTCGTTTGTCCCAACCGATAATGCTTGACAGTGCCGAATGGTCCTTGAGTGCTGCTTTACCAATAGGAGTCGTTATCAGATGTTGATTGATGGAGGGGGAAATTGCTTTTAATCCACTAAAAGCAGCCGTCGACAATATGATATCTCCCAAAAAGGCTGTTTGAATCCAAATGACATCGGTAATTTTATCTGTATTCATGCCAGCTCCCGGGAATAGACCAACGCATCTTCTCCGTCTTTATAGTATTGTTTTCTGGTAGATAAAAGATTAAATCCAAGAGCTTCATATAATCGAATCGCCGCCAGATTTGAAAATCTTACTTCTAGAAAAACCAGATCTACACCCACTGATTTTAAGTGAGATAAAGAAAATTCTAACATTTGTCTGGCAATGCCTCTGCCTCGACCTGCCTGAGGTACAAAAACAAACAAAAGTTCACCTTCCCCAGCAACATATTTCCAAAAACTAAACCCCAAAACTTGATCATTTTCTGTGGCAATTGCGACAAAACAGC
Organism: uncultured Pseudomonadota bacterium; assembly: GCA_903844895.1. Classification (GTDB taxonomy): domain Bacteria; phylum Bdellovibrionota_B; class Oligoflexia; order Oligoflexales; family CAIMVM01; genus CAIMVM01. The sequence goes on along the minus strand of CAIMVM010000133.1, from coordinate 15,550 downwards.
CCTCACTTTGTAAACTCTTTAAGACTTCCTCAATCGGCCAGAATGCCCAGTCCTGAGACCAATTTGCAACGTCAGGCCACAACGAGATCAAATCTTTGTAGGATGGCAAGCAAATTTTTATTTTTTTCATCTCAAGGCCCGCGAAAGTTTTTTTTGGGATCTTTTAAGCTTACGGCGTGGTTATTCTAAAGATCAAATGAATTAAATTTAAAAAAAATCATTTTTTTTGACACTTCTGCTTGACAGTTAATTGATGACTTGTAACTCTATACGTATCGAGTCACTTTTTTGCTATAGTTTTGTAAGCCAATTTTTTGGAGGAGATCCCCATGAACAAGTCCGAGCTAGTAGAAGCAATTGCTAAACTAACATCACAGACTAAAGCTGACACTGAGCGCTCACTAGACGCTTTTATTGATGTTATCAGCAAAAACATCAAGAAAAAAGAAGGCGTTAAATTGGTCGGTTTCGGCACTTTCAGCGTATCCAATCGCAAAGCACGCATCGGCCGCAACCCACAGACTGGTGAAGAAATTCAGATTCCTGCTCGTAAAGTTCCTGTATTCCGCCCAGGCAAAGACCTTAAGGACAACGTTAAGTAGTCTTATTCCCAAAATAAAAAAAGGAAGCGTTTTACTTTGTTAACGCTTCCTTTTTTAACGGCTACCTTTATCGCTTCATCCATTTCTCATTTCACAAGACCTAGACACCATGATTTGGTGAAGCCAACTTGTAAACCTATAGTGCTCAGCTGTCTGCTTCTTCTATAAAGTTGACCATTTTCATTCCAAGCAACTGCTCTGAAGACATATGTTCCAAAACCCCATCTAATTCTTCATGGTCTTCCCTATAAGCAAGATAGGTACCTCCATTCGAACCAGGATTATGGTTCACGACAACCCAGGTTGTTTTTTCTTCTTTGGAATACACGCGGAATGGAATCATTTTATCTCCTTGGCTTTGTTCAATTTTAATCTTCTTCTTGGTCTTGTCAAAATAAATACTTGACCATTCATCGCCATCAGTCGAATTCGTGCTCCAATTTGAAACATCACCCGGTAGACTTGACTTTTCGGAATCTTGGGCAACTCAGAAAAAGCTTTAAGGAAGTCTGCCTGTCTGGATGTCGACATATTAGATAGCAAAATCGCCTTTACTTCTGGAGTAGCAAGCTTCCAAGCAATTAGCCAGTCCCTTTCTGGAATCACTGACAAGACTTTTTGCATGCTTCGGTCATCCAAACGCTCAATATCCCACCAGGTAAAATCACTCCACTCGACGAGTCGGGCTAATAGGGGGGACCCTAAAGAGAGCTTAGCCAATAGATCCTTATATGATTTTGCGTCCAAAACCTTAAACATGGCTACAAGCCTTGCATAACCAGAGATCGTTTTTGCGGGTGGATCAGTGGGCAAGAAAACCAAGCGGTCGCCCCCCTAGAATATGCCCATGGAGATAATCCACAGTTTGTCCGGCATTTTCCCCATGATTAAAAATAACTCTATACCCGTCATTTTCAAGGCCGAGAATCGAGGCGACATGAGCAATAGCCTTAAAATATTCGCCTAGATCCAGGGAATCTGCAGATCCCAGTTCTGCAAAGCTTTTTAATTTCTTCTTTGGAATCACTAATACATGAACGGGCGCCCTAGGAGCAATATCTCGAAATGCATAGACCCATTCGTCCTCATAGACTTTATCAGAAGGAATTTCTCCACGCAGAATTTTGTCAAAAATAGTCTGATTCATATAGATCAAGCCTCCGTTTTGGGGACTATTTTAGTTTAGAATCCCTTAGGAACAAACAAGAATAACCATGCCCATCATTTCTTTATATCTCCAGTTCTATTAGCGGCTTAACCAGGGACTCAAAGAAGGCATCGCTGAGCTTTTTGTCTAGAACAAAATTGGGGCCAGATATCGAAATCCGAGTGAAAAACACCCTCTAAACTGTAGCCAAATCACAATTTTTTAGTGGCTACCGAGCATAAAAACGGAGGCATTTTTTTCCCACGTTTTTTTGTTTGTCAGCAATATCAGATGGTTACGCTGAAGCTAGGCAGCTCTTTCTAAGGAAAAATTTGCCGCCTCCGAAGCTTTCTATAGTGAATGAATCATGCCCAACTATGACAGGAGGTCAACAATGGGATTAAGGATCAGGACGAACCTTGCATCGATTACCGGACAGAGACATTTAGGAAAAGCCACAGAAGCAGTTCAAAGCAGCATGGAAAAGTTATCTTCGGGTCAAAGAATCAATAAGGCGGCTGATGATGCAGCAGGCCTTGCGGTTTCGGAAAACTTGAAGGCAACAACCCGCTCACTATCACAAGCGCGCAGAAACGCGTTGGATGGTGCTTCGATGATTCAGGTTGCTGAAGGTGGCATGGAAGAAACTTCAAGTATGCTCATTCGCCTTAGAGAGCTTTCCACACAAGCTGCATCTGACACGATTGGCTCTACAGAAAGAGAATTTCTTCATAAAGAATTTTTAGAACTAAAAGATGAGATTGATCGAGTCACAGTAACAACAGAATTCAACGGAACCCGACTTCTTATGGGCTCACAAGGAGTGGGAAATCCGGAGACAGGCCTTATCGATGGCTTAGGTGAAGATGCCAAAGGCGCCCTACTTGCCACAGGTAACGGTTTCCCACTTGAAGTGCAAGTTGGTAAAGATTATTTCGAAGCAGCAGATGCTTTAAATGTCCAAAATCAAGCTAACATCATTAAAATTGACATGCAGCGCCTTGGTACAAGTACAGTAGATTTAGGATTAACGGCAACCCAGGAAGAAAGAGCCGCTTGGATGGGAGCAGCAGAAGGTCAGTCAGGACGAAGCTATTCTAACGAATACGCCAGCGGTGCTAGTTTTGAACAATTCGGCACGGGCGTAATCAATAAAGACCGCGCTCAAAAGACCATTGCGACGATTGACGGTGCCATCCAAAAAGTGAATGAACATAGAGCGTATCTCGGTGCCATTCAAAACCGCTTAGGAAGCTCAATCCGCAACTTGGAAGTTCAAGTGGAAAACCTTTCTGCTTCCAACAGCCGTATCCGTGATACAGACTTTGCATCTGAAACCGCAGTTATGACTCAGTCCAGCATCATGCAACAAGCAGGCACCTCCGTACTTGCTCAAGCAAAATCTCAACCAGAAGTTGCTCTATCTCTCCTTCGCTAATCGCATCTATCGTAAAGCTTCGACCCTGGGCCGCTCGGCTCAGGGTTTTCTTTTTTCTGAGCCCTTCTAACCTAAAATTTCCCCCCTGCTTCAGCACTTTCAAGCGAAGTCCGCTTGGTTTGCACATAGCAAAAAAACAAGCCCTCCCTAAAAACTGATGTCTGATCTGCTTAAGCCCGCTCTTAGTCATTTTTGCCATTTTCGTTGTTAAAAAAGGGCAAAGCGCAATCCGGCGAATCCTATCGGCTAGGGTAGGGAACTCTCGAGATTGCGCCTTTAGGGAGCAGACGTCCCACAATCCGCTATCTTTTCTCATAAAAACAGCAGGTTGAGTCCAAGCCTAAACGCGCCTAAAAACCGACGTTTCCTATTTTCCTGCCGAGTGCGCTAATGACAATAAGCAAGGAATTTGATAGAAGAGGCCACCAAAAAGACGGAGTCTCTATGAGCAAAGGTACAGTAGACATTGTAGGAGTGCCCCTGGATCTCGGCGCCAATATTAGAGGCTCTAATATGGGGCCTGCGACCATCCGCGTCGCTGATCTTCACCGACAGATCGAAGTTTTGGGATTTGCAACGGAAGATCTAGGAGATATTTCAGTCCCCTATCGTGAGCAAATTGCTAAAGCAGACCGCTCCCAAAATTATTTAAGCGTCATTGAAAAAATTGTCGCTCAGCTGGCAGAAATTACTAAAAGAAGTATCGAAGCTGGGCACATTCCTCTTACGATTGGTGGTGATCATACCGTCGCCATCGGCAGTATTTCTGGAGTGTCGAGCGCTCTTCACGCAAAAGGAAAAAATTTAGGGCTCATTTGGGTAGATGCCCATGCTGACTTAAATACTCCAGAAACATCCCCAACAGGCAATATCCACGGCATGCCTTTGGCGGTCGTTATTGGCCAAGGGCACAAGTCCTTAACATCTATCGGAGGAACCTTCGCAAAGGTAAAACCTCAAAATGTTGCGCTTATCGGCATTCGGTCTATTGACAATGACGAGAGAGAACTTTGTAAATCTAGTGGAATTCGATATTTCACGATGAGAGAAATCGATGAAAAAGGACTTTCAAAAGTCATGGAAGAAGCCATCCAAGTAGCGTCTAAAGATACGGATGGGATCCATCTCTCTTTTGACTTGGATGCTATTGAGCCCCTTTATGCTCCTGGTGTTAGCACACCTGTTACCGGCGGACTATCCCATAGAGAGGCGCACTTGTGCTTGGAAATGATCGCCGATTCTAAAAAGCTCCTTTCTATGGACTTTGTGGAAGTGAATCCCATGACTGACATCGATCATAAAACAGCTAAACTGACCGTTGATTTCATTCTTTCAGCACTCGGAAAGTCGATCATTTAAATCTCTTCTGTAAAAGCTGAATCATTCCCTTACTTTTTGATATAGAGGCACTATGTTTAAACTCATAAAAACCTCCGGCAAAGCTCGCCGCGCTCGCTTGAGCTTAAAGCATGGAATTGTCGAAACCCCTATATTTATGCCGGTAGGAACTGTCGGATCCGTAAAATCCATGACAAATACAGATATGCTTCAAATGGAAACCCAAATTCTCCTAGGTAACACCTATCATCTCTTTCTTCGCCCTGGACTCGAGGTGATTCGAGCGGCTGGCGGTTTACACTCATTTATGGGTTGGAAGAAGCCTATTTTGACCGATTCAGGCGGTTTTCAAATCTTCTCCCTCGGCAAATTGAATAAATTGACAGAAAACGGGGCCCATTTTCAGAGCCACCTTGATGGCACTAAGTTTCTACTAACTCCTGAATTAGCTGTCGAGATTCAGGAAACTTTAGGCTCAGATATCCATATGGTTTTAGATGAATGCACAGCCTATCCTGTTTCCCATCAAGTAGCCAAATCTTCCATGGAGAGATCTTTAAGGTGGGCCAAAAGGTGTCGCGAAGCCAAGACTAAAGACGACCTTTGTCAATTCGGAATTGTTCAAGGGAGCATGTTTTCAGATCTAAGAAAAATCTCCATCGAAGGATTAAATGAGCTTGATTTTGAAGGCATGGCTATGGGTGGCCTTAGCGTGGGCGAACCAAAGCCTGAGATGAGAGCCATGACCGAATATTGCTGTGACCTTTTACCGACTGATAAGCCGCGTTACCTTATGGGCGTCGGAACACCATTAGATTTAATAGAATCAGTCGCCCTAGGCGTGGATATGTTTGATTGCGTTATGCCCACTAGGAATGCCCGTAACGGAACTCTGTTTACTTCCGTCGGAAAAATTAACATCAAAAATAGCACCTACCGCTTAGATCAAGGTCCGCTAGACCCATCCTGTCCTTGCTATACTTGCACGTCATTTTCTAGAAGTTACCTTCGCCATCTCTATGCTAGTGGTGAGCTCACAGCCTTAAGACTTCTGAGTCTTCATAATTTGACGTACTATTTAAATCTCATGGCTGAGATACGCACTTCTATAGAAAACGATTCCTTTGAAGGACTATTAAAGCATCATCAAGCCCTCTGGGACCGTTAGGCCCAGGCGTCGGTTAAACATATGCGGATTCACCGCCCGTATTGATGATGATTTTTCCTTCTTCTTCAAGTTTTCTTGCCACGGAAACGATTTCATACTGAATTGCTTCCACATCTGAAAGCTTAACAGCAGACATTGCCTCCATGTCTTCTTTAAGCATGCCTGCGGCTCTTTCAGACATGTTTCTAAATACAAGATCCCTAACTCCTTCACTGGCGGTCTTGAGAGCCACTTTCCATTTGTCATTAGAGACGCTTTTAATGATTTCCTGAATCCCACGGTCATCAATTTTAGCAAGGTCATCAAATACAAACATCAACTGCCGAATTTGCTCCGCTAAATCTGGATCGCGCTCTTCGAGATTATCTAAAATCTGTTCTTCGGTCGCCTTATCCATTAAATTCAGCATTTCAGCTAGGGGCTCAACCCCGCCAATCTTCTGAGTAGAAATACTACCCATCGCTTGAATCTCATTGCGAAGAACATCGTCAATTTCATCAATGATTTCTGGAGCTACGGCATCTAAATTGGCAATTCTAAGTAGAATTTCCGTATGAATAGCTTCCGGCAACAATTTGATGGTTTCTCCGCATTTTCGAGCATCTAAATGCGCTAGAATCAGAGCAATTGTCTGCGGGTGTTCGTTTCTGATAAACGTAGCTAGAGTTCTCGGGTCGATAAGTTCCAGAGAATCTAAGTTCGCCGAAGATCCCAACGATAGAGATTCAATGAGGTCATCGGCTTCACCGCCTTTAAAAGCACTGCCGATGACTTTCTTGGTAAATTCATTGCCACCATAAAAGAATTTCTTATTTTGCTGGAGAATGCCATAGAACTCTCCGATGATTTCATCGACGATATTTTGCTCTAATCGCCCTAGACGACTCATGGCACTACCGATACGTTTTATCTCAAATTCATTCATATGCTTAAAGATTTCAGCTGAAATATCTTCGCCAAAGGATAGAAGTAGAATCGCTGCTTTTTGGGCACCACTATATTTATTTGTTCCCACGTCAAACTCCTGACCTATGCTTGTATCTATACTTCATCATACCGGCTAAACTTTGTCACTTTCTATGGGCGAGAATTACCCTGCAAAATTTTCCATGCTGGAAGGGAGCCTAGGTCTTGAAATATCTCTGGGATCTCATTTACTAAGATGCTAAAATTTTGACGCTTTGCAAAAATTTGACGTCTACAGAGGCTGCCGTGTACCATTTTGTATCTTTTTGTATCTACTTCCTATTGCGCTTTCTACGCCTCACCTGCCGCATTGAAACTCTAGGGGTAGAAAACCGGCAATGGGCATTAGAGCATTCTCCACTTAACTCTTATATTTTAGCCTTCTGGCACGAGTACTTAGGTTCTACAATCACAGCCCATATTGGGCAAAAATCAATTTCCGCGATGGCCAGCCGGTCTCAGTCTGGGAGAATGATCGGACGTACCTTAACCTGGTTAGGATTTATGATTGTCTACGGGAGCCAAAAAAGAAACGGAAAAGAAAAAGGCGGCAAAGAAGCAAAAGAGGAATTGGTACGCCATTTAAACAGCGGTCATATTGCCTGTTTAACCGTCGACGGTTCCATCGGACCCAGGCGCTTTTGTAAACCGGGCGCCCTTAAATTAGCGATAGAAACAGGAACCTATATCGTTCCTTGTGCTACAGTAGCAAGCCGCTATTGGCAATTAAATACTTGGGATAAACTACAAATCCCAAAACCATTTTCAAGAATCATTTTAAATTTTGGACAAAGCCTTGAAGTGCCAAAAAATCTCAGAGAGTCTGAATTTTTAGAATTTCAGCTACTTATTGGTGAAAAAATCAATGAAGCAGAAAAGAAAGCACTGATTTACCTAGATCAAAAGTACAATATTCAGGTTTCTCCCGATTTAACTTAAGGCGCAGGGCTAATCTTTTCCCTATGAAGAAGTGATCCCGCTTCATCAAAGAACTCTAAATTTAACTCCTCCCGAGTCACCGTAAGTTGTCCAAACCCCAAACCTTCACGAAGATAAACCGGCTGGCCATTGGGAGACACCTTCGCAATATCCCCACCACCTGCACCTAGAATGGCATAAGGCGTTTTACAATCGGAATCTCTCCTCATCTCTAGATGATGGGAGTGGCCAAAGAGCGCTATATCAGCTTTACCGCAAATAGCTTTTCTCATAAAGAAAGCTCTAGGATCGTTTCCGTCATAGGTAAATCCTTTTAGGCTCGAACTACGAAGGGGGTGATGACCTGCCACTAAGCGCCAAGCTGTGGACTTAGGCTTAGCTAATGAGTTTATTAAGAACGAAAAAGAGCAGTCTTTATCACTAAAGCACCAGTCGGCTATAGATGTATCAAAATCAATGAGCTCCAAGAGAGACCCAAACTTGACGCTGTAAAATCGGCCTGGAGCAATCCATCTTGAACTCAAGGCACTATACTGGATCACCGCTAAAGGATTTCCCTGATAGTCATGATTGCCCAGAGTGACATAGAAAGGAGTCTTTAAAAGACAAGGTCCACCATAAATTTCTTCAAACTTAGTTTTCCACTGGGGATCTTCAACAGACGATACGCCGTGAGGATAGAAATTGTCGCCTAGCAACAAAACACCATCGACACCAGCCTTGCATTTTGCCTCCAAACTCTCCGCAATTGCCTTCTGATGCTCCGATCCAGTGCCTTGATCCCCTAGAACCAATAGCTTCAAAATCGCGCCTGAGGTGCGATTCAACGCCACTCCTTGGCCTAGCGAATCCGCTGCGCGGGACATCCAATGCAAATAAGCCCCACCCCCCGCACTTAGAGCTACAAAAAAGAACAAACTCAATTTTACGTTTTGCCTTTTCAATTGGATAGCCCCCTAAATAACTAGAATCTTTCTCCGCCAAGCGACCTAAGAAGCTAAAAAGCTCCTCTAAAGAATCTAAAAAAAACCCTGCAGCTTCGTAAAACGAAATCTGCAGGGTCACTCTATTTCAGGTGGTGGGGATTGACGGGCTCGAACCGCCGACCCTCTGCTTGTAAGGCAGATGCTCTAGCCAACTGAGCTAAATCCCCCCTTTACTCATCAGATGTATTCGCTAGTTCCAATCACTTGGCTCTACAAAAACGTCTTATGAGAGGTCGTTTTATGACTGATAGCTTCTAATTTGTCAATAAAAAGGTTTAAACCCATTTACATTTAAATAAGCCATTGAAATCTATATAAATTTTCAAACTACATCTTCGTCTTTTTCAAACCCCGACGCAGATTTTATCTTCGCATCAACTTCGGGGAGCTCAACCAACTCTTCAATTTGATCTTGGCCCCACTCATCAGGGACCTGGTCGGCCAAACGCTCATAAGCGCGGCGGGCCAGATAGTTTCTCACCACAAGAAAAGACAAAGCACTTACTAAAAGGAATAGCCCGGCAAATCCATAAGAAGTTACTGCACTGATTTTAGGACGTGCCCAGCCACCTGGATGTTGTAAAGTTCTCAAAAGCTGAAAAGAATCTTGGAAGGTCTTGTCTTGGCCAGTTTGAAATTTCTCCGGCAAATCCGTATAGGTAAAGATATAATGCTCAGACGGGGAAGAAAATACGGCAATCGATTGGTTCAAGGAATTACCAGCAGCTTCAATATTTGCAAAGTAAAGCAGACCCTTAAAATCAGATCTAAAATCGAACACACGCGGCTGCCTCAAATTAATATTACTCCAGCCGCCTGCTGACAATTGCTTCTTTATGACTTCTATAAAGTCTTTCCCCGAATCATCATCAATATCCAAGGCCCCCTTACGCACGCGCAGGGTGACCTCAGGCTTGAAAATGTCTTCTCCCCCTTCAGGTGCCACGAATCTAATTCCCCAACTCTCCGTCGCAGCTTTCCACCCTTCTGGCAGGGTATAGGTTATATCACTCACTGCCCCTTTTGACGAATTTATCCGTACCCAAAAAAATGAGGAAAGGGCCAAAGTTAGCCATAAAAACATTTTCATAAAACTTCCCTATGCGCTTAGGTTATGAACTAAATCTTCCACGAGTCCACTTTCATAAAGCAGCTGATCCTGCATAGCATCACCGATTTTGTCCAAATCCTGGGACTCTAGGAGCTGAACTTTTGCAACGCCAGAAAAATCACCGGTCTCAACCGATTGAGAAATTGAGTCTATTTCGCAAGATCTTTCAAACAGCATAACTGTATTTAATTTTCGAAGCCCTAAAGACTGGAGACCAACCCCACCTTCCCAAGTTGCCTCATAAATTCCAAAAATTCGTATCTTGGAATTAGATGGAGTCTCGACTCGTCTCGCTAAAAAAATCCAATCGCCATCATATACTTTATGAGAGAGCTCTAGCTCGACGCTTGAGTCCAAACTCTGACTGATCTGTTCCCACTGTTCAGCACCTACCAATGCAATCCAAGGCTTTCTTTGAGCATCAGAATGCTTATGGGCGACATATTCAATGTTGAGTTTTCTATAGATGTCTCGAACCAAACCATCCCAAGCTGCTCTATTTCCTGTGCCTACTCTTGACCCATACTCAGCAAGACTTAATAACTCATAACTCAAATCTTTGCGCCCCAGCTGCTCCTGAACTGCATTCCAATTCCACTGCATAGAAAGCAAAATCGTATTGAGATCTTGAAAGTCAAAATTATTGGGAAACTTTCTCGAGAGGCTTTCTGCCTTTAATCTTGCCACATCTAAATCACCAGCATCGACACTTTGAGAGAGTTGAAGTAGGTCACAAAGCGGAGAGCCTGGGAACAATTCCTGGGTATGTTGTTCTAATGCCCTCAAAGACTTTCCAGATTTTAAATTCAACTGAAGGTCAACAGCAAGGGTTCGAAGATGGAAATAGTCTAGTAAGCAGTTATCTGACTTCGACAAAGAAAGATTTTTGCTTCCGCATCTTCTTGACCAGATTTGAAGAAACTCTAATGCATAACTATCGGTAGATTTAGAAAGTGTTCCCGCAAGCAGCTCACAAGCTTCAATTTCATCGCAGCCCAAATGACAGAGGCCTTTAAGACCTGTAAACGCTTCAGCACATTCATCTTGCTCAGCAGCTAAAAGTTGAAAATGCTCGGCCAAGCCTGTAAGCGATGAAGAATCTTGCTCTAATGTCGCAATCTCCACCCAAATTCGATACAGTGCGAATCTCATGGGATGATTGGGTTTCTCAGCAAGAATCCCCGAAACTACAGAATTCGCTTTCTTGTATTCTGAGTGCCAAAAAAGATTGAGACATTCCCGTACGTCTCTAAGTCCATAGGTGCTGCCAGTAACCAAAAATAAAGTACTATTCAGTTGTTTCATAATTTGAATTCTCCGCCCAATAAGCAAGTCTTGCAGAAGAATTCGGTTTTGTAAGTAGGTTCATGAGGAAAATAGGGAGGAGTTTTTTGCTTAGGACTAGCTTACTCAATAATTTCGAACGATTAAATTAGTAGCCAGGGGATCTAAAAACTTAAGATTCAGATAGACTCTTAACGCGCTGGGCAATTTTTGCCGGAATCTCCGTTGCTTCTACTTCGACATGGGAATCAATGAGTACTTCTCTTAAATCATTATAACAGCTGTCACATAAAGGATTTCCAATGACTTCAAAATCCACTTCCCCTGCCACAAATAAATAGGACCAAGCTTTATCGCTAAAACTTCTAAATCGAACTTTTTTATCGCCCAGACAATGGCGACATCCACTAACAAAAATCGGACTGGCAGCGTTTTTTTTCATAAGATTACCTTCATAAATGTCCGTTCATCAAAACAAAAGAAAATGAATATGAAGTTGATATCACAACCGCACATAAACACATCCTCTTTCATTCTCCTGAAAGATTTTAATTCCTATTTTTTCGCTTGTTAGCTCTGTCGATCTTTTCGCATAGCTAAAGTAAAGTGTCAACTCTTTTTGAGACTTAAAAATTTAGTTTGCCTTTAAATAAGGCGCCTCTTCAAAATAAAATTTAAGCACTTCTCTCTTGATGCAGTGCATTCGCATTGTATCGATGCGCATACTAACAAGAGGCTTCCAAATCGCATTTGCAGCTTGTTTATCGCCATTCCTGTAGGCTAAAAGGCCCGAAAAATACATAACTTCTGGATTAGAAGGAGGCAGCTGTTGCAAATAAGACCTAGCTTCCTTTATCCTGCCAAGCTTCATATAGGCATGAACAATGACGAGGCCAGCATGTGGAAAACTTTCTCCTTGGTGCCCACTTTTTGCATACTCAAGCGCTTTTTCTAAATTTATTTCTTGCCACAAAAAACAATCCGCAAGCTCTGTCCAAGCGCGTTTTTTCAAGCTTTGAGAAAGATTTGCGGCTTGTAATGCCTGCTCTAACCAAATGGACGAGGCTTCCAATTGCCAAATTGACTTATAGAGATCTGCAAGCGCAAAATAGATTTCTACACTATCAAAATTTGTATTGAGAAGTTTGAGAAGATCATGCGTTGCTTTCTTCGCGTCGTATTTAGCACCTGAGCTCACCACCAGATCTAAAGCCTCGCTACTGCCATTCGAATGAAGATAATTAATTTTACTTCTCAGATAAATCAGATCGGAAAAGCGGTCTGCATCAATAGCTGCGGTATACCTCGAAAATTCTTGAGAGTTAAATGAGTCCTGATTATCCAAGGACAACTTCTCTAATACCACATCTCTTTCGAGTCCAGCTTGACCTTGAAGAATGAGAGCATATTGGACATTATAGGATACATTCCAAGTGTCATTTGCTAGCAAGTTAGAAAGGACGGCTAGGGCGTCAAGCTTTTGATTTGCTTGCAAATGGATATTGGCCTGAGCCCAAAGCACTTCTTCTCTGCTTTCCGGAAACTTATCGAGGTCCACCTTTGCGAGTACTTCCACTGATTCTTGAATTCTATTTTGAGACAGCAGCCAGCTTGCCCATTTGATCGAGTTCGAAGCATCTGAGGATTCCAATTCGTACATCTTCTCATAGTGAAATCCAGCTCTTTGCGGCTGGGAATAAGAGTTGTAAATGTCACCTACTAATGCATGAACACGAGGATCTCTGTCAAATTGTATCAAAAGGGAATTAGCGTGAGAAAGAAGCTCACCTTTCGATCCGCCATTCTGTGCTAAATCCAACGTCTTCTCACGCAAAGAAAGGTACTCATCCACATCAACCTTTGCAGTCCTGAGTTCCACAAGCAACATAAGAAATTCAATATCTTTGCTGTGAGGTTGATTGCTGTATGCTTCTTTCATATATTGACAGGCATTAGAAAACTCGCCTAAATCAAGCAAATGAATGATAAGTTTTTGGATAATCGTAAAGTTTTTGGTTTGAGAAATAACTCTTTGATACAGCGTAAGCGCCAACTCAAACTCACCAAATTCTTCGGATACTTTACCCGCAAAATACAATGCGCTGTCTCCGACAGTCTCATCCTTTGCCATTAATCCGGCAAGAATCTTTGCCTGATCCAGCTCTTCTTCTGCCAATGACGTATTGTTGTCTAACTTAGCTATACGCGCCAAGGCAAACTGCTCATAGAGCTTCACCTCAACGGGGCATTTCCCTTTGTTATCTAACCACCATTCTGACAGTGTAGAAATGGCAGTACGAGCATAGTCATATTTTTCTAAATTTATAAAAAACTGACATAGATTTCTGTGTGTTTCAAAATTCCCATAAAGATTGTATGGAGCATGTTTTTCTGAAAGGTAAAAATAATAGTCTCCCAATACGTCCTGATTCTTGGCATAATACTGCTGGCTCAAACCAAAATAAGAAGGATACCATTCCGGATCTTCCTTTATGGAAAGCTCGTAGTTGAATATCGCTCTCTCATGATTGCCTAGGCATTCATAGGCAAATGCAATAGCATAATACGAAAGCGCCGATGGACCAAAAGTCTTAATATGGTTTTGAATTTCTTCAATCGACGGCTGAACCCCATTAAGATCCGAATGCTGCTTCAAAAGAATCCCTGAAATATCGGTCAGCTTAGGACTCCTTAAAGGACTCGTCTTTGAAAGAATATTGCTAGTATTCTGCCCATGCTTTAGTTTTACACCGAGTTCTATGAATCTTAGAATCAATAGAGGATTGGACGCCATATCCTGGACACTCAAGCTTTTAGCAAGCTCGCTATATGCCTCGTCGTAAGCTTTTACAAAGATAAGCTTGTTGACGTATTCAAATCGTTGAAGGATTTCACCCATAGCCCCCCCCTGTCTTCATCTATCGACATTTTTTAATTTGCTTAAACCTTTTCCTATCCTGGGCTTCAAGTAAGAATCTCGATACATGCAACTCCACAAATTTATGACGAATTTTGCGGCAATAAAATACGGTTGCCCGTGGCAAATATTTAATGTCGATCGAGCGAAGGCAAAATCAGCCTTCTCGACCACCGGAAAACTCGAAACTAAAATTTAAGTTTTTGTAAAAAGCTCCGACTAAAGCTCAGGATACTGGGGGTTATAACTATGAAGCAATTCCTTAAAGCGATCATGACGGTCATCAGCCTTGTAAGTTGTAGCAAAGACTACAATTTAGCTGAGCAAATTGCTGCTCAAGGTATATATGATTCCGCGAACGCGCTTGATAAGCAATGGATCGGGGATCATGAAGCTGAAACCATTCGTCTTCAAAGCGATAAAATAGTCACTATTCCTATTTCCCAAAATCTCTGGAATATTAGTAAATCAGAGTGGAATGTATTGAATGCAGACGCCAGAGGGATGATTTACCTATACGTATCAAAGAAAAAAGACGGGAACTTTTACTCTGCTTGTACCCTTGAAAGTTATCTCATTTTAGATACGGTTACTTCAGGTAATCTGTCGATCTCTGGAAAGAACATCAAAGACACCAAGGAATTGAAAGATATCACAACCTTTAGGCTCCCTCTAATTTCACGGACTCTAGTTAGTGACCCAACAGCGTCAGATCTTCTACGTGTATGCCAACACGCCTATTCCCTATCGCTGCAGGAACAAATTGCCAAATACTACCAAAACTTACTTACATCTGCCTGGTTAGAAGAGAAACCTACATACTGTAAAACTGATGCGGGCTGTGCCTCTTGGCGAAATCAATTTCCTTCCCACTGGGGCCCAGGAGAGCCTCTTTGTAAGGCTGAAGAAAAATCTGGAATTTCAAGATGTCAGATGCAAGCAGAGTATGGGCAAAGTTGTTCGCTCTACTTAACAAAGAGCGGTCTTTCAAAGATGGCAGATGACTACGGATCATTTCTCGTAAGCTCAAATAGACAACTAGAACTTAGTTGCACAAAGCCTGGATATGCCTGTCTTCCTATCAATAGCCACCCCTCCGGGCTCTTCTCTACGAGTTGTCGCCCTGAACTGGAAAGACCTACAACATTAGTAGGAAGCCCGGGGCTGAAACAGTAAGTCAAAATCTTACTCAAACTTGATCATCCGTCTTGTAACTGCCGGTAATCACGAGGACCCCAACTGGGGCAAACTGCACAGAAACCTATCAGATAAACACATTCACCCGTTTTGATATTCTAGGAACCATCCATGTTTTTTCTGCAAGCCTTTACGGGAAGAAAGATCTCAAAGGAACATAAAAAACACTTGACGGCAAAACTATACATATGTATGGTTATTGCCTGTTGCAGTTTTCAAACGAATTTTTTATGTCAAGCTACCACTCGAGCCAGTATAAAAGTATTGCAATATCAGATCTAAACGCTTTTGAAATGCTTAAAAACCACAAGTTTTCATGGGCGAAAGTAGATCTGGATTTGAAATGTGCTCTTCTTACTGACCCATAATTTGGAGGATTTTAATTGATAGAAACGTAAATGCATCATGGGACTTAAGAAATTTAGTAAAAATAGGGCCAGCTTGTCCCTAATACAAG
>CAIMVM010000132.1 GCA_903844895.1 uncultured Pseudomonadota bacterium | reverse complement strand
CCTCTGATTCGATTCCTCTTTCGGAGTGTCTTGCGGCGATAGGACTTACTGCTGCCAGATATCACAACTGGTTAAAACGCGAGGTTAAATGTTTACTTGAAGATAGACCAAGCTGCCCTAAAGTTTCTCCTACTCAATTGATTAGGTCTGAAATAAGAAAAATTCAGGATCTTTATACATCTAAAGATTTCAGCCACTATAGTATTCAAGCCTTAAGCTGGCTTGGAAAAAAGACCGGCGAAGTGATGGCATCTCCTTCAACATGGTCAAGAGTGATTCGGGAACTTGGTCTCAAAAAAAATAGAATTCGAATTTATCCAGCTAAGCCAAAGGTTGGTATTAGGGCTACTGCTCCAGGTCAAATTTGGCATTTAGACCAAACTATTCTGAGGCTTGGTGACGGTACCAAGGCCTTTGTTCCATGTATTACCGATAACTATTCGAGGTACGTCCTAGCGTGGAAAGTATCTAGAGATTACGGTGGAGCCAGAACCAAAGAACTTATAGAGAAGGCTTTAGCAAAAGCTAAGTCGTTGGGACTAGAAGTGAAACCCAATGTTCTAGTTGATAGCGGATGTGAGAACATCAACGGAAAAGTAGATCTTCTTGTTGATTCAGGATCGATTTCAATGACGATTGCCCAAATAGATATCGAACAAAGTAACTCAATGGTAGAAATGCTTTTTCATAGAATGAAACACCGGTATTTGTTTACTATTCTTCTGTCTAGTTTTGACTCGCTAGTAAAAGGTACTGATTTCTATCTCACAGAAAGCAACACTTGTATTCCCCATTCAGCTTTGAAAGGGGCTACTCCAGAAGAAATCATCACAGGTAGCTGGACAGAAGAGAAAAAGACCGAACTAAAAGAGAAGATAATAGCAGCAAGACAATTAAGGATTGAGACCAACAAAGCGGTCCGCTCCTCTCCCTGCTTTGCCTAAATTCCCCGAACTAGGGAATTGGAATTCCTTTCTTAAATAGTCTTAAAATGTCCTTGCAACCTATGGGAAATACTCAATCAACAGTTGCCCACGGAACGAAAATTCGTACGCCTATCAAACAAATCGCATGAATTGGCGCACTGTAACCGACAGTCAATTAGTTCCTCAGTCTATGTAGATTTCAACAGTTCAAAATCCACATATGTTCAAGCCCCTTTCTGCCAACGCTTAAACCCATCGACAATAAACATTCTAAGCAGCACCTGATAAGGCACGCTCCGCTCTTCAGCGGCAACCTTAATCTCAGCCACCAAATCAGGATCTAAGGCGACTGAAGTCGGCACCTTTTTTTTGGCTTTTAAACGCTTCATGGCCTCGGCGATCTTTTTTTCGTCGAAAGTTGAAGCCTTTTCATAGCCCTTTTCATTCTTGACGTAGCGCTTGCTCATAACTTGTCTTTTCCTTTCTATGCATCGGTCGTGCCGAAATAATTCTGATGGCGCCTGTTCTAACCGTAAACACGACATGTAGGTACCGTCCAGCTGGTGTGCGCCCTAAGATTCCGAACCTGGGTTCGTTCACCTCTGGTTCAATTTGGGAACCTAGTGGATAAACATCCGCGTCATAGAACGCCTGCTCTGATTCGGTCGTATTTACATCATGCTTTTGCTTAGACTTAGTTTCATTTCCCTCGTCCCATACAAACTCAAAAGTTTCACGCGACCTAAGCCACCGGAGCAACCAACTACTAAATTCAAACTTTGCCATCAACACCCCAAATGATAGTGTTGGCCACTATACTAATTTCATAGATATTTTGTCAAGTTATTATGCAGTGCAGTGCGTCGTGTCGGCACAATGTAATGCAAAATGGGCGAAAGTTCGTTAGGGATACTACAGAATGCGCTGACTCGTCGCTGGGCGCACTTCGCTCAATCTTTAAGCTACCGAAATCGTCAACCAACTTTTTTTTGGCTAAGGTTGCGCAAAAACTTGATTCTATATGGGGATTGGATCCTACTCCTAATTTACGTGGAGATTTAGGAGTATGCTCAAAAGAGAGTGCAAGATCCCAAAATCAAATAGCTTTTTTCTGTTTGGAGCCCGCGGAACTGGCAAAAGCACGCTTTTAAGAGAACTTTTAAAGGTACCGCCTGATGCCTACATTGATCTATTAAATATCGCCACAGAACGGGCATTAGCGCGAGATCCTGATTCTCTTGAAGCTAGAATTCGAGCCGTTACCTCTTCTACAAAGATAATCGTAATCGATGAAGTACAGCGATTGCCGGTAATTCTTGACGTGGTCCACCGCCTCATCGAGGCCCCTGATTTAGATGTAATATTTGCTCTAACTGGCTCAAGTGCTCGCAAGCTCAAGGCAGGAGGAGCCAACTTACTTGCAGGAAGGGCCTTTTTGCGCAATCTATTTCCATTGACCTCCACAGAACTTGGATCAAACTTCATACTCACTGCTGCCTTGCAGTGGGGAACTCTACCCGCTCTTATAAAAATGCCTCAAGACTCGGACAAAATTGAGTTCCTTGAGGCTTATGCGCACGCCTATCTAAAAGAAGAAATTTGGGCTGAGCAAATCATTCGAAGCCTAGACCGCTTTAGACGGTTTTTAGAAGTGGCTGCTGTTCAAAATGGCTGTGTAGTAAACTACTCTAAAATTGCGAAAGATGTCGGTTGCGATTGCAAGTCTGTCCAAAACTACTATTCGATTCTTGAGGACACACATCTTGGTTTTCATTTAGATGCCTTTCACACTTCGATTCGTAAACGGCTGCGAAAAGCGCCTAAGTTTTACTTTATCGACACAGGCGTCGCTCGCGCCTTAGCCAATCAACTTTCAATTGGAATCCATGAAAGCACCTCGTATTTTGGACACCTCTTTGAGCAGTTTGTAATTAATGAAATCTATAGAAAAAATTCCTATACTCGAAGCAATTTTAAACTTTCCTACTTGTGCACTGAAGCTGCGTTGAAATTGATCTTCTGGTGGAACGTCCAGGAAAACCTATAGCCTTAGTGGAGATAAAATCCACTAAGAATATTACAGAAGACCAAGTTTCTAGCCTTGCTAAATTTTCAGATGATTTTGAAGACGCTGCGTTCTACTGCTTGTCTCGCGACCCCGTGCCTAAGCAATGGGGTAAAATTTTGGCCTTATCCTGGATGGAGGGCCTGATAAAGCTATTTGAGTAGGTCTGAACAATCAAGAGAACATATGATTTTTTCGCCCAGTAGTTGTCAGGACATAGTAGAGTATTGTGAGCGAATATTCATTAGCCGATATTTAAAAAGTCTTGAGATGCAGCACGGCCGAGTTATTGGCTTATCACATTGTTTTCTGAACATCCGAGGATGCAGAGGATATTTGTGCAAAGTTGTTATTTATTGTTGCGAAATGTGCATGGTTTTTTGCCGTGCTGTATGGATATCTTAGAATCCCTCGACTTACTTAACAACCACGCAGCGCACGTTAACTGGATTTTCACGGTCAGTCTGGCCGAGTTCGTAGATATAGCCGTTGAACACCCAAGCGCTGGAAATAGAGTCGGCTAAAACGGACGCGGTCCAAGTAGAATCTAAGAATCCGCAACGGTGTTGCTCGAACTTTCCTTCCTTGTTAGGAGTGAGGCCGGCAGTGCAGAAGTCCAGAAGCTCGCGAGCGGTCGGCAAACGGAGCCCTTTCTCAGGGGCGCTAAAATCTCGGGCTTCGTCGTGATACATCCCCCTTTCGCTTAGCGCCGAAAATTTAAGGCGCAAAGTCCTCCCATTTTTTTCGGGATAGATGAGCACACCTTCCGCCTTTGCGGCTTTTTTCTTAGGTTCACCAAGCACGGGGCCTTCGACTCTTGCACCTACTGTTGGTTTCCCCGCAAAGAACGAGTTCGGATTCGGTATAAACTCTTTGTAGGCGACATAAAAGATGATGTCGGAGCTGCGCGACCCCTCCATGAGTTTGTAGTCGGTCGGATAAGTATCACGGAGTGAACCGCTCTGATCGCCCTTTTCCCACATGTCGAAAGCGTTGAAATATTTCGGATCTACCTGTCCAGAGGTGTTCGTTACGCTCTCTTTTACGGCGGAGTTGTCGTTAAACTAACGCGGTTTGCACTGCACCAAAAATCCCGCAATAACCACCAAGCCGGTTAGAGACAAAATACGCATAATAATTCTCCCATTTGATGTAAAAAGAGATCATTCAATAGAAAAGCATTAAACGAGCAGTTAATTTTATCATAAAGGAGGCTGCAAGAAAAGTGAGTAGTTGCTATGTTTGAAATGAAGATCTTGTATCTGGCCAGCTAGCTGCCCCAGCGATTAGGCATTTGCTTCCGGCTAGAATACAGGGTCAAAAAGATAAAAAATCCTTTCAAAGAGTAATTGAACTCAAACTTT
>CAIMVM010000131.1 GCA_903844895.1 uncultured Pseudomonadota bacterium | reverse complement strand
GGTGGGGGTACCAGGTAGCGGAGCCAGTCCTTGTCTTTCAAGTTCTTTCTGTTTTTTAAAATTGACAAAAGGCTTGGAATACTTGTCCCCAACGGTTTCCATTTGGACAAAGCCTATGGTCATTGCCGCCCATATAAAGAGCCCCACCCCGATTAAAAGTAAAATAGCTTGTATCCACTTTGGCACTACAAATGGCTTTGAGACAGCCGGTGAAGGGATATAGGTACTGTGTTTTTCCTCAATAATATCAGCTTTATATGGATCAGGCTCCCTTAGATTTGGCAACGAATCTGGCGTGGATGGAAGATTCACATCGGGGCGTATATCTTCAGGTACGCGTCCAAAGCGCGACAGTTCATTGAAAAATTCTCGTGACAAGTAAGAGTTTAGAAGGGAGCGTTCGCTAGTTGTTAGGTCCGCAAAATAGAACATATACTTGCAAGAAAGGGGGGTGGCTTTGCCTTCATCTTTTACCGCAATGATCTGACTTTGGCTTACAGCCGTAATTTTTAAGATAGGCGGTCGTCCCATGGTCTTGGTGATTTCTGCTGAATGAAGCCTTGCCAAGGAAAAGTTTGAAATCAGAAGATTCGATCGAAATTCGCCCACTTGCGGATGAAGCCTAGAAAGTACAATGGGCGCTACTATGGTGAGTGGCACCAAAGGGTGTGTGGTGGGTAGGTCGACACGTCCCGATGGATGAGGGTTAGGGGACACCTCGCCTAAAAGTGACTGATAGTCACTAAAGTCTCTAGAAATAAATTTAAACTTGTTTGCAGTAAATGTGGCGACGATGTCAAGATGATCCTTTTCGTCACCGATAATAGCTACTAGGACGTCAGGGCTTATGTTTTCTATGAGTTTTTCAAAAAGAACATGGTTTTCATCTCTACAGAATCTGCTCTCTATGACGACAAGTTCGGGAGAAAAAAATTTGGGGTATTCATAGACACTGCTTCGATTTATAGCGCAGCGTACGATGTGACCTTCCTTTTGAAAGTTTTCTAAAACCTGGAAGCGAGTTTCTGAATGGGAGATGACTACGAAAATTCGCTTGGGATGAAAGGTGATTTGCTGTTGCATCCTGGCGACGATGATAGAGAGTTCTTTGCGGGCGGGATCATCTAGATCCAACTCCAACTCAAGGGAGTGACTCAGTTTATGCAGAAGTTTCTTCGTGTCTGTGCTGAGCACAGTTCCGCTAATGACCTCTTTTCCAAGAAGTAACGGAAACTCGCCTCTAAGACTGACCTTGGAACCAGGTTCGGCTTGAAGACGCGATTCTATTCTAAGTGTAGATCCTGAAATCGAGACGAGGCATGCGGGTATCTCCAATGATCCGTGCTGATTCAAGGCTAACTGACAGTGGGGAGTATTGAGCCGAAAGGGACTTACAGCTGCTGAGAACATAAATCGTGACAGCCATTCTTGGGGGTCAAGGGTAGCTGGGAGAATATCCCTAAATCCATTGGCTAAGGCCAGGGCGGCCGTTCCAGCGTGTGCGCATGTTTGATCTAAGATGAGTCTGGCACCTGCCGTGTCAGGTAAGGCGACAAGGGGTTTGAAATAGGTTTCTAGAAAAGCATCTTCGCAATCATCTGAAATTATGATGACAGAAACTCGTTTTTTTCTTAAAAATGCCTTCAGTTCAGCCATAGTATGCATGAACTCAACCTGGACACCCCGGATAAATAGAGCCTCAGCCCTGACTTTTTGGTAGGCATGGATCTTCGTACTTAGCCAAATGGCGCTACTGTGCTGGCGTGTTGGTGGCAAATGATATTCCTCTATGTGTGTAAAATATCGTCAATGCTGCGCTTTTCCTTAGAAAGCCCATTTGGGCTTTCATCGAAATGATTGGAAAATCTTGAGTGTTTGGGATAGGTTGAAAGCTCTTGCCACTAGCTTGGGGACTTTATGGCTAAGGTTTTTTTTGTTTTGGAAATCATTCTGTTTTCAACATTCGCAGTCGGATCTCCGTCCTCAGTTCCCGAATGGAGCAAAGGGATCGTTTGGTACCAAATTTTTCCCGAGCGCTTTCGAAACGGCTCCCTTAAAAATGACCAAGGTGGTGAAATCTCCAGCTGGGTAGCAAAAGTTCTGCCAGAGCTTAGAGGAAAGGCCATGCCTGTCTCGGATTGGCGTTCAGATTGGTTTGAGTACAGCCCGGAAGAGGATCGATTAAGAACTTTATTCAGACAGAATTTGCCTGAGCTTACTCAAGCCTTTAATGAATCCTTTGGGACCAATGCTTATTTGTTTCCTCGAAATCTGGATTTAGAAATCTATTTAGGGCGAAGATATGGCGGCGATCTTGAAGGAATTAGAAAAGAGATTCCTTACCTGAAAAAACTTGGAGTTGAAGGGGTTTATTTAAATCCAGTTTTTGTCTCACCTTCTTTACATAAATATGACACGGCAGACTATCGGCATATAGATCCTTATTTCGGCCCTACCTTAAATCAGGCTGGAAAGCCGACTCTTTATGAGGAGGATGTGGAGATTCTTTCTAGACGTGATCTCGGGGACGACAGTACTTGGGGATTTACGAATGCAGACATCGACTTTATGAACCTTGTAAACGAGTTTCATAAGGCGGGTATGCGGGTAGTTATAGATGGCGTCTTTAATCATTCAGCAGCATCTGGAATCATGATGGAAGACATCGCGATGCGCGGTCCGCAATCTCCTTACACAGATTGGATTGAGGCCGTTATTAGTACAAGTGGGAATTTTTCAGCAAACGAACGTCAATATTATCCCTGCCTCCTAGCAGACGCCTTTCCTAATCAAGAAAAGTTTCCCTTTGCCACAAAAGTGCGCTTTCGAGGTTGGACCGGAAATGTGTGCACGATGCCCCAAGTTCGAAAGAGTAACGAGTGGGACGGTGCCCTTCATCCAGACTACCAGGAGTTTGTCTTTAAAATTGCCAAGAGATGGCTAGCCCCTCAGAAGGTTTCTGGGATGTTAAAAGGCCGGCAAAAATCTTTCCAATTTGAAGGTGCCGACGGTATCCGCCTAGATGTCTATCGAGATATTCCGGAAACATTTTGGCGAAAATTTAGAAATCGAGTGAAAGAGATTCGTCCGGATGCCTTAATCCTGGCTGAAGATTGGGGCGATGGATTTGATATTTTGAAAGGCGACAGTGCCGACAGCCTGATGAATTATACGGTGAGGACGATTTCGGAATCATGGATGATCGACAATACCGGTCCAGGTGACGAACGAAAATACTTCCCTTCATGGATTAAGGGTTTTGTGGATTACAGACAAAAAAACCAGAGATCCGAAGTGATTCCTAGTCTTTGGTCAATGCTTGAAAGTCACGATACGGACCGCATCTATTCTAAAACTAAGATGTCCAATCGCGTTTTACTTCCCCCTCCGCGAGTTCTGGGCCAGCATACGCTTTGGGATGAAGCTGATATCAACCGTCCTCATCAGACCAATTCTCCCTATGATAATGGCAAACCTAGCCGTGAAGACGCTGAATTCTACAAAGCTCTTATCACCTTTCAAATGTCCTATACGGGTGCTCCCATGATTTACTACGGTGCAGAGGTGGGTATGTGGGGGGCTGATGATCCCACCAACCGTAAGCCGATGCTTTGGGAGGATCTCAAGTTTGAGGATGAAACCCAGTGTACGACAGCATTTGAGGATGCCGGTGCCCGGACAGGCGGTTCCGAGTTTTGTCAGAGACAATTTTCCACCAAATATTCTGTGGCGCCTGATAAGTCCTTATTTGAGTTCTTCCAGCGCTTGATTGCCGTAAGAAAGTCTCACAAGTCTTTGACCGTCGGGGATCTGACGATGGACTTCTTTCTGGAAGTTGAGGGTCAAAAATTCCAGATGGGCAATCCAGCCTTTGATCGAAAGTTCCTTTGGGGATTTGAACGTAAATTTGCCAATGACTATGCCTATTTTATTTCTAATCAAAATTTGAGTGTAGAAAGCCAAAATGTGACTCTTTATACTCGCTTTGCGCCAGGCTCCCTCGTTAAAGAAGTGGTAACTGACTCTGAGCTAAGAGTTGGAACCCAAGGTGAGGTTCGGTTGCGTCTTCCAAGAGACCGTGCCTTCTTGCTGGTGAAGCCACAAGTAGACTAGGGAATTTTACCAGGACTGTCTCCCACAGATGCGCGAAACACGCTATTTTGACCGGGTTTGGTATGTTTATTATAATTTAAAAGGTAGGATTGATGTTACAGCAAAAAAAAGAAACGCAGATTCCGCTAACCAGGTATCGACTTGGCAAACCCTTCGTAACTGGAGCCGTGGCTCTTGGCGAGTCAAACTTCTCCTGCGAGACATTAAGTCACCTACAAGTCTTTACATCTGAAAAGCAGGCTGATGGCACTGTCGTTCTATCTCGAACTATGACCCGTGATACAGAGATATTCGGGCTCGGGCAAACTATGGGGAATGTCAACAAACGCGGCGCCCGATATAGGATGTATGCAATTGATGATTTTCAACACACCCCTGAAAAAGAGTCCTTATATGGGAGCCATCCTTTTTTTATTTGGAAATCAAAATCCGAAGTTTTCGGGATCTTCGTGGATTATCCAGGCGAAGTTATTTTTGACGTTGGATTTTCAGACTGTAATAAGCTCACCATAACCATAGCGACAGCAAATCTTGATGTTTATTTTCTTCAAGGTTCGTCCCTTAAAAATGTTACAAAAAACTTCCTTCAGTTGGTAGGAAAGCCTTTTCTTCCGCCTAGATGGTCGTTTGGGTATCACCAATCCCGTTGGGGCTATGTCACACAGCAAGATGTAGAAGGGATCGTGGCAAAATTTGAGACCCATCAAATACCATTAGATGCTGTCTATCTCGATTTAGACTACATGGATGATTTTAAAGTATTTACGATTAGTGAAGAGCGCTTCCCTAAATTTAAAAATATGATTTCAGCCTTTAAAACTAAAGGCATCCGCGTGGCCCCGATCATTGATCCTGGCGTGAAAATTGAAAAGGGCTATGAGGTTTATGAGCAGGGGATGGAGCAGGGATTCTTTATCACCGACAAGGAAGGAAAGCCTTTCCAAGCGTCTGTTTGGCCTGGTTTGACCCATTTTCCAGATTTTTTAAATCCCAAAGCTCGGGCTTGGTGGGGCTCTAAATATAAAATGCTTCACGATATGGGGATTGATGGCTTTTGGAACGATATGAATGAGCCAGCCATTTTCTATAGTCCTGAAGGTTTGGAAAAAAGTGTAAAGACCCTGGTAGACACAACTACCAAAGATAAAAATCTCGGAATAAAGTTTCTTTTTCTTGTTGATGAAATCAAGAAAAGTCAGAACAGTCGCGATGATATGAAGGCCATGTATCATCAAACGCCCTCCCAGGGACGAGTCTCTCAGGACCTTGTGCACAACCTTTTTGGGATGAAAATGGCAGAATCTGTGAAGGAGGGTTATGACTCTTTTGCACCTGATGTGCGCTATCACCTTCTATCGCGCTCGACCTATATTGGCCAACACCGATTTAGTGGCATGTGGACCGGGGACAATGCAAGCTGGTGGGAGCACTTAAAACTTAATATTCAGCATATGTGCTCTCTCGGGCTTTGTGGCTTCTATTATGCCGGTGCCGATATTGGTGGGTTTAGTTATGACACCAGTGGGGAGCTCTTGACGAGATGGAATCAGCTTGCCGTCTACATGCCCCTGTTTAGAAATCATTCCAACTTATTTTGTAAACAACAAGAGCCTTGGGCCTTTGATTCTGAGACTTTAAACCATAGCCGCAATTCGATTCGCTTTCGCTATGCTTTGCTTCCTTATCTTTACTCATCCTATGTCGAAGCTTTAGAGTCTTGTGAACCACCCATTCGCATGCTTGGTTTTGACTTTGAAGAGGATGCTAGGGCTCGATCGATCGAGGATCAGTTTCTTTGCGGTTCCTCACTTTTGGCTGCACCTATAATGGTAAATCAAGGACGGGGTAGGGTGGTGTACCTTCCGCAAACCCATCTTCATTGGAATGTGGAGAGTTTGGAAGAGCGTAGCCAGTTAAAAGTCCTGCCTAAAGGTGACCACTATGTGGAGGCGCCACTTGGAGCTTCTCCCCTGTTTCTAAGGGAAAATGCGATTCTCCCCTTGGCAGAGCCCGGAAGAAACTCCGATTCTTTTGGTCCCGTGATGACAGTTTTAGGATTGGTTACCGATGTGGCAACATTTACCCTTCACTGGGACGATGGTCAAAGCAAGAGTCTTAAAGAAAAGTGCCAACTCAAAATCTCTGTGAGAAGAACCAAGGATTCCCTTTCTGGACATTTTGAAACCCTTGCTGGACAGCTTAAAACCCTTCCTTGGCGAAGCATTAGCTTTGAAATCTATGGCATCGATGGAAACGTTCAGCGTTTTACAAAGGAACTCGTATGACTCTACTTAAGTCTTTTTTCAGACAATCTCTTTATGTCTTCTTGCTGGCAGTGATCGGTCTTACAGGACTGGCATCTTTTAGGGCAGAGGGATCTGATGTGGTTTTTTGGCATACCATGAACACAGAAGAGACGAAAACCCTGGAAGCGATCGTTAAAGATTTTGAAAAAGAAAATCCCGGAACCAAGATCAAAATCCAAAATGTTCCGTTCAGTGATGCCCAAAATAAGTACAAGATCTCAGCCCAAGCAGGGAAAGCTCCTGACGTACTTAGGTCGGAAATTGCATGGATCGCTGAATTTGCCAACTTGGGACTCCTAGAAGAAATCAAGCTGTCGGAAGCGGATCAAAAAGACTTTCTCAAAGTGGCGCAAAGCTATGCTTTTTGGGAAGGCAAAAACTATGGGATTCCTCAGGTGACCGACTGTCTGGCTCTTCTTTACAACAAGCGCATTTTGCGAGAGAAAAAAGTAAGTGTCCCTTTAACCATGGAAGAGCTTGCTCAAACAGGTAAAACTCTTTCTGCTCCCAAGGAAAAAAAGTGGGCCTTAACGTTTAACCCCGCTGGTTATTGGGCTCAAGTTTTTATCTGGTCTTTTGGGGGCGGACTCATCCGGGGGGATGATTCTTCGATTCACATTGCAGATCCGGAAAGTGTCCAAGGCATTCAGTTTATGATAGATCTAATGCAGGTCTATGGGGTCAGCCCCAAAGAAATGGACTTTGTAAATGGCTATAACAATATGATGACAGGCTTTAAACAAGGGCGCTACGCCATGATCATCAATGGGCCATGGTCAACATCAGATGCCCTTAATGGTGATGAATTTAAAGATCCCGAAAACCTCGGTGTAGCCGTCATTCCGCGAGGACCTAAAGGAAACTTCTCGCCCGTCGGAGGCCATTCTTATGTGGTCTTCAAGGGTTCCACAGTGAAGCCGGAAGCTATCAAGTTTGCTAATTTTTTAAGTGAAACAAAAAATCAAATTTTGCTTGCTAAAAATCACAACTTACTTCCCACTCGTCAATCCGCATGGAACTCAAGTGATGTAAAAAATTTAAAATTAGTTTCCGCATTTAAAAGTCAGTTGGACGTCGCTACTTCGAGACCAGTTATTCCCGAAGGTGGGGGGATTTATACAGCACTTGACCGCAGTGTGGAAGATGCACTATCGCTCAATAAAGACGCAGCAAGCGCGATGAGAAAGGTTCAAAAACAATGGCAGAAGCTATTAAAGCACAGAAAAAACAAGTAGGCCCTGCGGGAACTGGATGGGTGGTTTGGGTCTTTTTAGCTCCAGCCATTCTGGCGATGGGACTCACAGTTTTTTATCCTCTGATAAAGGGGATTTGGTTTTCCTTTACGGATATTGATCAGTATTCCATGGGGAATGCGTTTGAGGCCCCTTCCTATCAGTTCATTGGTCTTGAAAACTATAAAGAAATTCTCTTTAGCGGAGACTCTGATCTTCTGCGCGTTTTGGGTCAGACTGTATTATGGACCGTGGTCAACGTCAGTTTTCACTTTGGCTTAGGATTGATGTTTGCTCTGCTTCTCAATCATGGATTTAAAGTCCGAAGTCTCTTTAGACTTCTGCTTATGGTACCTTGGGCAGTGCCAGCCTATGTGGCCGCGTTTTCCTGGAGGTGGATGTTCAATGGAGACTATGGTCTCTTTAATCAGATTCTTCAAAACTTTCATATGGAACCCATCAATTGGCTATCCAAGCCTTTTTGGGCCATGACTGCAGCCATTGCTACCAATGTTTGGCTTGGGTATCCCTTTATGATGGTTTCTATCCTTGCCGGACTTAAAACCATCCCTGGCGCCCTATACGAAGCTGCCATGTTGGATGGAGCTAGCCGCTTTCAACAGTTTAGACACATTACTCTCCCTATGCTCAGGCCGGTATCGTTGAGCGTCATCCTTCTGGGATTTGTTTGGACCTTTAATATGTTTCCCGTCATTTATCTTGTCACCAAAGGCGGCCCCTATGGCAGTACGGAAATCCTTGCCACTTATGCCTATCGAGAGGCCTTTGAGTCATGGAACCTGGCGGAAGCCAGTACATACGGCGTGATTATTCTCTCTATTCTGATTGTTTTGTCTACTATTTACAGCCGCATGACCAAGGAAACACGTGTATGAATAAAAACGACGAAGTGTTAACGATTGTGGGAAGTGACCCCCTAGGGTTTCGTATATTAAAGTATACTATTTTGATTTTGGGGAGTTTCTATGCAGTCTTTCCTCTTCTTTGGATCATTTCTACTTCCTTAAAAAGTGAGAGCGCCGTTTTTTCAGAGAAACTGGAACTTTTTCCAAGCGAACCCAGATTTGCTAACTATTGGGATGTCATCAAAGATAACGACTTCATTTTTTTAAAATGGTTTGGCAATAGCTTAATCGTAGCACTAGGTACCACACTTGTCGGAATTTTCTTTGCAAGCACCGCGGCCTATGCTTTTTCAAGGTTTCGTTTTAAAGGAAGAGAAACAGGCCTGTTTCTCTTTCTAGTAACCCAAATGTTTCCTGGCATTATTCTGGTGATCCCTCTGTATCAACTTATGGTCCGACTTGGGCTTCTCAATTCTTATATCGGATTGATTATTGCGTATTCTACGACAGCCTTGCCTTTTTGCGTGTTCATGCTGAAAGGCTATTTTGACACGGTTCCAAAATCCCTTGAAGAAGCGGCCAGAATGGACGGTCTCAGTCATTTTCAGATTTTTTGGAAAATCATGATGCCCCTTTGCATTCCTGGAATTGTTGTGACGGGCTTTTTCTCCATGATCACTTCCTGGAATGAATTTATGCTTGCTCTTACATTTATGTCTGAAGAAACCAAGTATCTCTTACCGGTCGGGCTCAAAAAATACGTCTTTGACTTTAAGACCCAGTGGCAACTGGTATCTGCAGCAGCGGTCATGGTGACGTTTCCTGTTCTTGCCATATGGCTGAGGGTTCAAACAGCATTGATGTCAGGAAAGCTGAGTGGTTCTGTAAAAGGGTAGGTTTTTGGGAGCACGAGGTCGTGGGTTTGAGTCCCCTTGCCCCGATCATTTTCCTTAAAATCAGATATCTACAAAGCCCTCTTTTTCCTTCTTGTTATCTCGCTCGAATACTTTACTGGCACAACGAATTGATATATCCATAAGGATCTTGGCTTTCCATTGTTGTTATAAGATGCTAAAAAAAATGAGCTTGTTCGCTTTTATATTGTTACTTTCGTCTGAAGTTTTTGCCGAAACCCAAAGGAAGTTACCTGTGGAAAAAATTGGAAAGAATATTGGTACTTATTTCGAAATTCCGGTCTCTGACCTGGAAAGAGCAATTAAGTTTTACTCTTCGGTATTCGGCTGCGAGTTTACTAGAGACAATGTCCATGGGAACGAAATGGCATTATTCTCATTCAATGGGAATGCTGCTGGGATTACTGGAGCATTGGCAAAAGGTGAAACCTATAAGCCCTCTACTTCCGGCTCACTTATCTATCTCTCCTCAGAAAACATGAACTACTCCACCCAATCCTCACATGCCCTGGGGGCTTGCTCCGGTATGGGATGGAGTTTCGTGTTTCACAGGAAAAGAGTTCTTCTCCTCCACACCTGAGGCCGGTTCCCGACCCGTGACAAAGCCTGTCAAAGCAT
>CAIMVM010000130.1 GCA_903844895.1 uncultured Pseudomonadota bacterium | reverse complement strand
AGAGAGAGAGAGAGAGAGAGAGAGAGAGAGAGAGAGAGAGAGAGAGAGAGAGAGAGAGAGAGAGAGAGAGAGAGAGAGAGAGAGAGATTTTGTGTCAATTCAAAAAATCCTCTTGAAGGCGTGTTTTTACCTCGCAGTTTCGCAACGCAGACTACTGTCCAAAAAATTAAATTTGTACTGAAAATCATAGAAAAAAAACCTCAATTTTCAATTTCATCAAATTGCAACAATGGCGAGCATTTGAACTTGCCCTCATTTTTAAATTATAATGATGTATAGACACAACAAATGAAGGGAGTCTTCTATGTGGAAGGCGAAAAAAATGAAGGCTTTTATAACTTGGTCTCTTGTTATTTTCTATATTCAATTATCTTCATTTGCGAATGCAGCCGCCCAGGTCCCCTATTATTCACAATATGATAATGTCTATGAGCCTGATGCTACTTGCGGCCTAACTTCAGCCGCCATGGTTATTTCCTATTTTAAAGCAAGAAAAGTATCGCCTGATAGTCTTTACCAGCGATACGGTAAAGCCATGGGGGCGACACCAGAAGGTCAAATGGCCATTTATAAGGACTTTGGACTTTATGCAACAGCGACAAGAAAGGGCTCCAGAGCCTCGATAATCAATCATCTTAGACAAAATAGAATTGTAGTGATACATGGATGGTTTACGGAAAGCGGACATATAATGCCGCTCATTAACAATGCAAATGATGGCTTTGTCGCTAATGACCCCGCAGGAGTTTGGAAAAAGTGTGCTCGTTGTGGCTATACTTCGAACACCTTAGGGGCTGGAGTAAAATATCTCTATTCCGACCTAAATAGCTCAGTATTAAGTTATGATGGCGACATTTGGTACTCCGTTATTTCAAATCAGCCTTTTTAAAGAAACAAAGAGCATTCTAGGCAGAATAACCGTAGCTAATATAAAATCGAAGTGAATCTCTCACAATGCAACTCAAATCTTCGTAGGAGTTAAGAGGCTCTAACCAAGAATGATGGTTACCTAAATTAATCAAAAACACACACCGAAACGCCGTAGATTTCACTCGCAAAACGCAGCATTTGTAAATACGACAGATGCGACCGCGAAACCTCATTCCATGCCCCAATAATCGGGCGCAAGAACACCTGTCAGATGAATTAACTAACGATTTTGCGCCAAAACGGCACTCTCTAACAAAAAGTGAAATATCTTAGTAACGGCTGAAAAACGTTGCGAACCACGCAGAAGTCTTTCAATCCCCTTCCAAAAACCTCTACAAAGACAGTATTAAGCTAGAAGTATTCTCACTACAGCGCATCCCCCATGTGAAAAAATCTATCAAAACAAAGACTGTAAATAATGAGGATCGCCAAGGAGCGTGTTTCGCAAAGAATTGAGATGTTGACAAAAATCGATTCTATTTCTATCGTCATTAGCACTTATTTAAAAAGGAAGAAAACGAATGGCAAATTTGGCTCTACTAGCAGCTTTCACTGTACTTTTACCGGCGAGTTACTCCTTAGGAGCAGATACCGATAATTTAGACAAAACAGCAGTACCAGTCCAGGATAAAGCCCTAATCGCAACTCCCGACGCTAATTCTGAAAAACCTTCAGAAACGGGAAAAATCACCCCTGAATCGACGACTCTCCCCAAAGATGTCGCCCGTTTTAGGCTTGTGTATGGCCAGTCTGAAGGTACCTACGGCTATGACAGCAAAGGCAAAAAAGTCAATAAAGGCCTCAAAGTGGAAGGAACAGGAGGCGCTGGCGTATTTGAGTATGGAATTACACCACGCCTTGGCTTCCAGTTTTTAGTTCCTTTTTCATTAAAAACTAAGGTTGAAGTTCACAACAAAGAAACATTTCGCAATTTAGTCAAGGCAGGCATTACTTCAGAAGTAAATAGTGCGTTTGATAAAATTATCGCAGATCCTACCCTTGGCGCTTTGTACAATTCCAATTCGGTTGCACCCGCAGATATTGCAATTCCTGGTTTACCCACTATACCAGCAGGAGCCAATGTAAAGAGCGCATTGGATGGAGCTAAATCTCAGACCCTTGCAAGCCAGCTGTCAGATTCTAATGTAGAAAAAATATACACCACAGAAAAAGCAAAGATCGACGATCGAGACTTTGATAAGGGATTAGGAGATATAGAGACTGGGGTTCGATATTCTCTTTCTACTATCGATGAACCCTTTTTCAGTGGAATTCCCCTTTACTTTTCTGTCGCTGGTGGAATTCGCTGGAATACGAGTGGATACTCCAAGTCCGTCAAAAGTGGATTAATCCCCAACGGTCGAGGCACAACTGATCTGGGTCTTAGACTCAATGCCGAGTACGGAATTATTCAAGGTCTTCAAATGCAGTTTGAAAACCAAACGGAAGTTATGCTCCTGAAAGGAAAGACCTACACATCAGGGGATGAAAAAAAAGAAGTAGATTACGAAAGAAGCGGCCTCAGGGAAATTGGCTGGGCGAAGTTGGTAGTAGCACCGGGGGCTTGGTTGCCATGCACGGATATGTTCCGTTTAAATTTAAAATACGGTTACGACAATGACGCTAAAACTAAGACAGATGGTGAGCTGCAAAAGGAGAGCGCTTCTCAAACTCGCTCGCAGACAATTGGGCTAAGCTTCGATGGACTGACCATGGGACTCCCCCTCCAAGCAGATTTAGATATGACCACTCCTATTTCTGGAAAGAACGCGACGTTTGCCAACAAAAGCAATATTTTTACTTTGAAGACTTTTTACAGGTTTTAGCTTTTAACCTGAAAGAAGACCTCTTTCCAACGACCTCCACTTTGAAATACAATATAAAATGGACCTAATACGATAGAATTCAGAATTTGAAACAATTTGGACTCGCTTTATAGCAAGTCCATTTTGTTTTTTGGACTGTTTACCAATGACTGGAATCAGGCACTTAGGCCTGTTCTAAGTTTGGAAAACATATCCGCATTGCATTCTATCTTCCACTCTTCAGAAATTCAAAAAACAACCAACACGTCTGCCAAAAGTCGGAGAAATCGCTTCTGGGAAAGAGCCGAACCATAACTAAAAGCGCAGAAAAGTTGTCAGCAGATGTTAAACGTAGGACAAATACTGGAAATGAGAAGATGGGAGTCCACTAGCGAATCCCCTAAACACTCGCTATGAATCTGTGGCAGTTAAAAGAAAGCTTGATCCTAGCTATTTACCTTCGCCTTTAGACCTATAGAACGAAGGAGCATCAAAACGCTACGACTAGGCTATCACCTAAAATGGCAGCTAGTCTTGATTCTATCATTCAAGGGCAGGACAAAGTCGACATTGTCGTTCCTAGCAACGATTATTCAGCCGCCCCTTCTATTACATAGATCCAATTGTCAACTCCTGTGACGAATGCAAGAGTGACCGAATGCCATTCAATAGCCTTCTGCAACAAAACGATTCAACTACTAGCCCTGAGAAGTTATGAATACCGGTTGACTTTTGCAAATTCAAGTAGGAATTGATTCAAAGTCGCTTGTGAAATACAAAGCATTAGGTCACTCTATCGCTCAAAATTAGTGATCTGCATTTGATCACTCACCCATCAAGTGTGATATTCTGCTGTCTGTGGCATTGCGCCTATATCCTCTATCATGATCCACTGGATCACCGCACGAAGCGACGCGCCAATTCCGAGACTATGGGTTTGATGCGCAGATCCATACGGAGAGCCAAAGTGTCAACAGAGTTTCTAGAACAGAGAAAATACGAACTTCAGAGTTGTAATTCATCCATCAACGATGCTCACCTACAATCAAGATGATATTTATACAATAGAGTAAACTTATAGGAATTAGACCCTAACTTCCTTGGTTTGCATTTTCAAATCTTTACACATTCTTAAAAGTTATTTCGTAAAACTCATCTTTATCAACAGGCTTCAACTTTTGTGATGACAAATCTAGGGATGAGAAATAAAATTAGGAATTACTTTACAAACTGGAGAGCGCTTTATGAAACTTGGTCACAGGTTAATATTTTTAGTTGCAATTTTAAAGAGTATGAGCGCCAACGCCGCAGACACTGAGGTTTATAAGGAACGATATGCCGAAAAGCTTGGAACCAATAACCAGCTCATGTCGAAAATCACTGACAATAAAGGGGACGGTTTCGAAGATCTATACGGGACTAGAAACTTTAGGGCTGTTTTACATGGTGTTTATTACCGAGGAGGCGCTAATAACTACTACCATCGCAGCAACCCTAGAAACAATATGAATCCCCTCCCCCAAGACGGACTCGAGAATCTTTGCAGTGAGGGATTTAAGAAGGCTTACTACTTTTATGAAACCAACTATATCCCTAAAGAAGTCTCATGCGAAAGTCGCTTGGGTGGCTCAAATACTCTGACTTATAC
This sequence comes from uncultured Pseudomonadota bacterium, assembly GCA_903844895.1. GTDB lineage: Bacteria > Bdellovibrionota_B > Oligoflexia > Oligoflexales > CAIMVM01 > CAIMVM01. The sequence goes on along the minus strand of CAIMVM010000130.1, from coordinate 18,342 downwards.
CCAACTCACCGCATTAGACGATAGGACCGGATTTAAGCCCATTTTAAGCGAGATATTTAACTGCATAAAGAACGGAAAAAGCTGCCCTATATACGGTCATTGCTGGAACGGCTGGCACGCATCTGGCCTTGTTGCAGCCGTGGTACTACGGCAATATTGCAATTTTTCCGCGGAGCAAGCTATAAAGTATTGGATTGACGGAACTGATGCCGTTGAGAACAGCAACTACCCAGCCATAAAAAACACTATCTCAAAATTTGTGCCCTTTCGCGAATTCGCCATATCAAATCAAACCCAAAAAGAAATTTGTCCTGAAAACCCATACAAGTCGCTTTAAAATCTAAATATGAAAGCCTGCTTAGGAGTGGTTTCCAAAACTTGCTTCTTAGCAGGCTAGACATTTGTAATTCTCTACCTGATGTTCACAAATTTACTCGAAAACTGTGAGTAGCTCCATTAAAGGAGTTTCTAGTGATCGGCAAACCTATCAAGCGCCGCTAGGAAATGTTCTCGCTTGGAGTCGCTTGCCTGATGACCTGAATCGGCGAGTGCGATTAACTCTGCATTTGGCCAGGACCGGGCCAATTGCCAAGGAATGTCGGGGGGACTACTTAAATCTAGCCCTGTGGATCAAAACGCCGGGAATCCCAGCTAATTTCCCCGCATTCCTAAGGAGCTGCCCTTCCTCCAACCAGGCCCCATTTGCGGCATAGTGAGTACAAATGCGAACGAACGCAAGCAGGTCAACCGAAGGCTGATGGCTATATAAATTGGGTTTTGCGTTAGGCTCGAGTGAAATGACGGCATCCTCCCATGCGCACCATGCATTTGCAGTTTGGGAGCGCACTTCTTGATCAGGATGTTCCATGAGTCGTGCGTAGGCACTCAGTAAGTTTCCGCGTTCCGATACGGGAACAGCTGACTCAAAGGCTCTAAATTCTTCAGGAAAGAACTTTGCTACTCCTTTGTAGAGCCAGTCGGCCTCAGAGCGTTGACTCGTTGTGATAGAGGTAAGTACAATTTGCGATACTCGATGCGGGAAACTTTGAGCATAGGCCAGAGCCAATGTTGCCCCCCACGACCCTCCGCAAACTAGCCAGCGGTCAATCCTCAGGTGTTCACGAAGGCACTCCAAGTCCCTTAGTAGATGAGGCGTCGTGTTGTGACACATCTCTGTCGTAGGATCGCTAGCATGCGGCCTGCTACGTCCGCAGCCACGTTGATCAAATAGTACAATGCGATATTTTGTAGGATTAAATCCCTTACGCATACCTGGCGAGGCCCCCTGCCCAGGTCATCCATGTAAAAACACGGCGGGCTTTCTCTGTGGGTTTCCAGATACGTTCCAGTAGATATAGTTTTCATTACCGACATCAAGCATTCCGTCAAGATACGGCTCGGGTATCTGATAGTATTCTCTCATTTAGTCTTCTTCACCTTGAATTAAGTTATTATAAAGCAACTCGATCAAACATTGGTCAACAAAGCCTTCCACCAGGATCTCACCTGGCTGCCATGTACTCTGCAAAAATAAATTCAAACCGAACAGGCAATTTCCGATGTTTTTTGTAGATCCTATAAATAGGATCGGTAACTTGTCTCTTTAGAGGAAAAATCTTTGGTTTCGGTTTGCAATTTGAAGCTGTGCAAACGAATTCTGGCAAAGCTGTAAAGCCAAGACCATGCGCCACCGGCTCTAAGATGCGGGCAATCTGATTGATGAATCCCCGCACAAGAAACTCATCCATACCGCGTAACTCTTTGGGGAAGTTTTCTTGTAGAAGTCGGGATGCGTGATGGAATCCATCAGGATGGTTGATAAAGCCAAGGTTTTTCAACCCAAGAAAGTCCATATCTGAAAACCTTGCAGGAACCATGAGCTGCAATCTCTCTTCTTCGACTATGTCGGCTGCAAGGTTAGGCTCACCCGGTTTGCGTGTAACGAATCCGACATCAATGCGATCTTCCATGACATCGCGAACAATCGATTGATTAGGGGCGTAGGCGTAATGAATCATAAGTTTTGGATACTGACGGTTCAAAGTCATCAGAAAATCATACATCTTAATACCAAAGCTGCCAGGACTCGCAAAACGGCAGAGCCCTTCGTGAGGATGGTCTCTACCTAAGGTGCTTTTAAAAAGCTGATGTTCAGTAAAGAGCGCATTCCCATAGGTAAACACTTTTTTGCCTTGCTATGTAAGCTCGAATTTCTTGCCTTCTCTTACGATTAAGGGCTCACCAAAGTAGTCTTCCATCCACTTCACATGCTGGGAGACACCTGGTTGAGTCATGTGCAGGATTTCTGCGGTTTTTGTGAAGATCTTGGTCTCTACTAAGGCTATAAAAGTTTTCAGAAAGCTCGGATTTAGCATAATTATATTTTATCCATATCATAAGAATTCATTATTTAACATTATACGTCTCCTCGTCTATAAATCTTCTGTCAAGAAGACTTTCACCTTTGGAGATAAAAATGAAGATTGTATTTAGTTTAGCATGTGTCCTCTGTAGTTATACAGCGATGGCGGAGAATTCTGTATTTTCGAAAGTCAGCCCCGAGGAGGTTCCTGCGGGGCTCAATTACTCAGCAACTCAGCCTCCCGTTAATGATCCGCAACAATTTAAGGGAAAATGAATCGCGATATTGGCTGCCCATGGAGTTCAGGAAAGCGAGCTGCTGTTTCCCTATCAGTTTCTGAAAGCGAGAGGGGCCACAGTTGATATTGTGGCGCCATCTTGGAGCGAAGGACGTGTGTTGATGGTTCAGTATTTGAAACCTATACTTTGGGCAAAGGCAATCGAAACGTTTCTATCTGCCGCTGAGAAAACCTATGACCTGGTGGTGTTAACTGGTGGCGCTTGGAATAGCACAGTGGTTCGTAGCGACGCGGATGCTTTGAAATTTATCCGAATCAATTTTGCATCAGGAAGGCCTTTGGCCGCCATTTGCTCTGCAGCTCAGGTTCTCATCGACTCCGGTATTGCAAAAGACCGCCAGCTCACCGGAACACATGCCGTTAAGATTGATCTCATCAATGCCGGAGCGACGTATATAGACAAACCAGTAGTAGTGGATGGCCAGCTTATCACAAGTCGCAATCCTGATGATCTTGTCGCATTTGTAACGGCTATCGCAGACGCCTTGAATGGAATGTAAAGAGGTACACCTGCAATGCGTGAGCGTATTCAACCCAAAAGGGCACCTAACTAAAGTCTCAGGGCCAGAAAAATCGAGAGTCCACCAAACAGATCCCTGACACACTTAGACTCTCCGAAAATAGCCCTCGAGGCTGGGAATACGGGCATCGCTCTTCGATTTTGAGATAGTAGCTAATATATTCCGACATCTGATCTTTTGTGATTGCTTTTAAGTGAGTCTTGGCCGCGACTCGCGACGCCAATGGAATATGAATTTCGAAAGGTTAACTTGTCCCACTAGGCCCCCACAGCAGAGCGGTCACCAAAACCTAGAGCCTAATTTTTAGGCCTAGGGGCCCAAATACAGAATACCAAACCAGATTTCGAGACCCTCCAGAATCAATAGATACTTACGGGAGCGGGGCCGCTCAGAACAAAGTGCTAAATAACAGAGAATCATAACGACGAGACTCTGATCTTTCCTTTGTCTTTGATCCTATTAAAAGACATTAAAAATACTAAAGGATAGAGATGTTTATTAGTATCAAACGCAATATCAACTAAAATTATGAAAAATTGTGTGAATTTGCTACTGCGCTTTGATTAGAAATCCGGTTAAGACACAAAACACACCCTCGCCCAGTCTTCAGCTTAAATTGAGCTGAAGACTTTCCCATATATAGACAGAAAATCTCAACAATTTAACGATATAAAATCCATAACATTTGGGGTGAAAAGGGGTCACTTTTTTACCTAACCAGTAGAATACTTCCTGTATTGACTTTAGAGTGATTAATGCTCATTATTAGACCATCTTTACCAAATCTTAATTATCTTGGGGCTCTTGATGGTAGCTAAAAAACATCACCTTCTCTTCTTGCTTTTCTTTTTGCTTTTCTTCGGATGTCGCACGTCTCAATATTACAGCGAATTAGATGCCAAGGTTTCCAAAAAACCGGCAAGTACATGCTCCCCTGCAGGAAATTGGGAGAGAAATTTCAGCTTAAATCCATCGGTGATAGAGATTCAGGGGGTCACAGAACCTGTATATTTTATAGGAGACATTCATGGCGAAATCTTAAAAATTCAGCCCCTTATCAAAGCAGCAGGATTGGATTCAGGAACCGTAGAAAAGCCGATTTGGAGCGGAAAAAAGGCGAACTTTGTTGTGGTTGGTGATTTTATAAATAAAGGCCCCAACTCGCTGCAGACCATTAAATATCTCATGAAATTAGAGCATGCAGCAGAAAAAAATGGGGGCCGAGTGATTGCACTTGCGGGAAACCATGAAATTTCATTTCTTATTAATCCTTTTGCAGAAAAGACAGAAACATTTAGAAATGAAATGACTCAAAGTTTTCTTGATGTTTGTAACTCTGTCTATGACCCAAAAACGGCAGAGGGCCGATGGCTGCGAGATCGACCTGCTGCACTTAAGGTCAACGGAATTTTCGTATCCCATTCCGGATTTCCAAAATGGGACTTAAATGAAATCGATATTAAATTTCGGGACTTATTTAGCAGTAGCGGCACTAAGGCGGACTTTGCCTGCGGCGATCCGCGAGGCAGTAAAAAATACCAAGGTTTTTTTAATGCCCGTAATTGGTGGTACCAAGGAAACTTTCAACCAGGGTTAGAAAAATTGCGTGTTTTTCAGATCCTATTTGCCCACGACCCAAATGCCTTTTCCCATAGGGGAAAAATAAAAGGGTACTTTGGAGACGCCCATGGCAAAGCTCTCATAAAACTGGATGTGGGGGTCCAGATAGGCGATTCTAGCGGCGAAATTCTACGGTGTGAAAAGTGGTCACAAAACGGATCTTGTGGAGAATTTAAGACCATCCGCCAAAATCTTAAAAAAAGTGAAGCACCTATTGAAGACATTCTTCATATCAAAAATGGGCCTCCTCCCGACCATTATATCGACGATCCGGAAAATGAATGCTAGGTCAAAAGAATGGAATTTCTCAAACAAAAAGTAACGCAACTGAATTTATTGGAATAGATAGATTTTCTGCACTTTACATCCATCATAAGTGACAAAGGATGTAAAGCCCATCGCAAATATTTTGGCAGGATCCTATCTGGGTTAACTCGCCAAATTTTGAGACTTTGAAACTACTTTCATGATTTCATTTAATTTCTCTTTGCTAACCGGTTTTATGAGCCAGCCCATTATTTTAAGTTTTTTTGCTTCAACAATGTGTTCTTTAGATACATCAGAGGAATAAACCACAACTGGCAGATTCTTATAATCAGAAGATCGCATGCGTTTTAAAAACTCAATACCGCCCATTAGCTGCTGATTTAGCTCTGTGAAGATCAGTTTGACATCAGCGTTTTTAGCTAAAAATTCAAGCCCCGCCGAGCCATTTTTTACGTGACTCAAATAGCACCCATGAGCCTTTAAAAGGGAACCCAGCCTTTCTATATCTTGTTCATGAGAATCTATGAGTAGAACATGATTCCTACCCAGCTTCGCAGAGCTTTTTCTATTAGCATCAATCCGCAACCAAGCTTCTCTATCGGTGAGAAACCCTCCTTTCTCGGCCTTTTTGAATAAAGCAGCTGTCAACTTCTTATCTACCATCCCTGCTGCACCAGAATTTAGGAGATGAGCAAGATGAAACGAGGCCTTAGCCGAACCCAAATCCGAGGCTTTTTTCCACAACTCAGCGGCCAGCTTAATATGATTATTCGGAGAACTCACCTTTTTAAAACCTAATTCCATTGCTAAAGCCTGAATTTCGAGAGCAATGGGATCGCCAGATTCTGCCAATCTATTGACTTCCTCTTCAGAACTATATTCTGTAATTCTAGGCTTCATTTCTTAGTCTCTTCTTAAGTGCTTCACTAGTCTATCGGATGGTTCTCAAGAAAATTGAAACATATCAACAAAATACATAATAGTTATAGCCAGTTACTACTTATTGCGCGCAAAAAAATCCCAGAAGAATGAGACTCAGTGCTCCGCCAAGAAAGGGACGCTCGCCATAGAAAAGAGACCCAAGACGTCTCAGATTCCAACGTAGGTCCAAAAGAAATGGACTAGGAATTTCAAGGCATTTTTCAAGCATCCTTTTTGGCTATGACGATTCTTTACGTTTAGGGGCCGTTTAGAAAATAGATTTGCAATCCAAAACATTCTCTTGGGACTGCTAGCTTAATAATTACGCTGGGTGGTTGCCAAAATGAAAAGCAGCTGAAGTGTAGTATAAGGCAGCACAATAGGAGATTCATCCGATTTCAGGATGTGAATAAACCGTGGGAAAAGCCAACACGGCAGCCTTGTAGCCCATTTATATCAACCTTTCATTAAATTGAGCCAATTTAGTGCAGACCTTTTTTTCTACAATTATACTTTGCTAATTTTTGGAGTTAGCTTACTATCCCCTTCCAATTCCAAAATTTGAGAGTGTATGTACGATTCTGGGAACGATAGTATTCTTTGCAAAATGAACACAGTTCGAAAAAACACTGTTGGGATTTCACTAACCCCGGTTGAATTGGCTTTTCTTGCAGGCATTGAATTATGGACACGCACCACTTGCGCCATTAAAGTCTCAGAAGGTGATTTGCATCAAGTATTTGCAGCTCTAGACGAAGCGTCCGGCTTATCATCCGATACGCGAGAAATGCGCGCTAATCTAACAGTTCGAAAGATTCTGGAACAGCGCTTAATCAATCGAATCTCTTCCGTTTCAGAGGCAGAAAGTCATTATCGACTTTCTTTTCTTGGTCAAGCAATCGCAGAAGATTTGATAAGACAGGATAGCTTATCCCAAGAAACGCTAGAAACTATGCTTGCATCTATTGCAGACATATTGGATGGCATTATCACACACGCCTCAGGGCGTGAGAATGACGAAAATTGGCGCTCCCGCGTCGATATGCCTCTACGAAACACGGTAGGCCTTTTAATCGAGGTTTTAAACCAAAGACAAAGATCTTTGGATTCAAAACAATTTGATACCCAGCTAAAGTTTGAAGAGCTTTATAGCCAAGACGATAGTATGAATGGCATGGCCAAATGCGAAGAGTTATTAAACTCAGTAGCTAATACCCTTAAAGAACTTGATCGAGCATTGATGCAAGGAACTGGAGTCCTCAAATCAAAGCTTTCTAATATAGAAGAACTGGCTGAAAATGCCTCCGCATTTGCAACTAGGGATAATGCTAGAGATATATTTCAGACTCTTGATGACATGATTGAATGGACGATGATTCGAGGAGAAAAGTGGAGTGAGTATTATCAAAATGCTCACGAATTCCTGCGCAGTTCCGTGCGCCTTGACTCTCACCGTGCATTTACCTATCGCTTGCGACATGAAATTGGTAAATTCTGTGAAAGACCTTGGTTTCTACTCACCCCAATAGCAGATTCATGGCGATCGGTTCGTGACGAGGACGAATTTCGAGGCCAAGAAAAAGTAAAAAGACCGTCCCAAGAAATAACTCCTCAAGATTTAAAAGATGAGGATGATCCCTTAGTTCATGATCTTGATAAGCTTAGGGAAACGATCACGCAAAAGCTAGCTTTAACTCCACATCTAGCACTATCTGAAATATTAGCCCCCCTTGGAAATCGTGATGATATATTATTTCCTGCAGCAATTTTAGCCATTAGAGATTTGCTTCACCAAGGAAACGAATTTAAAAAAGGTTATCGCGCAGAATGGATACCAATAAATGATCACATTCAAGTGCAGGAGCTCCTAGTGACTTCAAAAAGTTACATGAAAACTTAATTTATAGATAAAGGAAAACGTCATGAAAAAAGGTGTATTGGCAATTTACATGCTGGGATTGGTTTTTTCTGCACACGCAAGTGCTAAAATGGTCAATTATAAAATTGGTGATAAGGAATTTGAAGGATACTTAGCAGGGAATGGTAAAAAAGGGTCCATTTTAATCGTCCATAACTGGCTCGGGTTAACAAAGGAAACCATGTCTAAAGCGGATCAGCTCTCTGCGCTGGGTTACACCGTATTCGCTGCTGATGTCTATGGAAAAGGCATTCGCCCTAAAAATGCCGAAGAAGCAAAAGCAGAAACCGCACCCTACTATGCCAATAGAGAACTGCTTAGAGAGAGAATCGCTGGCGCCCTGACCGAGCTTAGAAAATTGAGCAAAGGTCCAAAGGAAAAATATGCCGCTATTGGGTATTGCTTTGGCGGAACATCTGTTGTGGAACTTGCCAGATCCGGCGCCGATATAAAAGCTATCGTTAGTTTTCACGGAGGGCTTGACAGCCCCAAACCAGAAGACGGCAAGAATATTAAAGCCAAAGTCTTAGCCCTTCATGGTGCTGATGATCCCTTTGTAACTGCAGAGAACCTTTCTAAATTTGAAGCTGAGATGCGAGACCATAAAGTCGACTGGCAGCTGATTAAATATGGTGGTGCCGTTCATAGCTTTACAGACAAAAATGCCGGAACAGATCCTTCAAAAGGAGCCGCATATAATGCGGAAGCTGACACGCGAAGCTGGGCCGCCATGCGGGCATTCCTAGAAAATGCATTTAGATAAAAATTCTATATCACTAACATAGAACTATGACCGGCACCCTTAACTAAGCGTACGTCGGCTCGTTTGGCGCCAACTGCAGCACGTAGTGGCGCCCCATTAATTTGGCCCTGCGCCCCTACTTAAACCGACCTGCCACTTCCCTTTTCCTTAGGTTTCTGTGTACTTCATAACCCTTTAGTTGTAGATTCTTCGGACTTAAATCTAAGTCTTCTATGTTGCTTTATATTTTTAGGAAGTTGCCCTTTATGGATATGGAAAAAACAGAATTTGACATCTTTTGTGACAAAAGGTTTCCCAGCATCGATGTCGCTCTTCGCAAGGGATTTCATTTCACAGAAGACGATTTGGATTCATGGCAGTTTTTGGTTAAAAACAAAAGCTTGCTTTCTGATTTTTACGGGCGATATAACGCAGAACTTTTATATGATTCGGAAGGATTTATTTATCTATCTGCTTTTGATAGCCTATTTAAACAACAAAAATTGCGCCCAAGTGATATGATTGTCGGCCAAGTTCTTGCGCTCTACTTAGTTGATCCGACCATCCTAAGGACCGGCGGTAAAATCAAAAAAGAAGACATAATCTCCCGCATCTCGCATTTAATTCCGTCCGAACAGATACCCTATCTTTTCTACGCTGCACGAACCCGCAAGGCAAGAACGGACCTGGATGATATTAAATTTAGAGAGGCTATTGAAAAAAGCATTCGCTTGCTTGACTCATTAGGCTTTCTATCAGTTGACCGCGACGACATGATTAGGCCACATGCCTCCATTTATAGGTTTGCAGCACTGGCTAAAGTTAAGGATGGACGTGACACGGTTCTTGAGCAGCTCGTTAGTCAGGGACTCGCAAGCTCAGAATCATTTGACTCCGAATTTCTAAAATATGACGAGGAAGAGGCTGGCCAAAATGAATCGATTTAAAATAAGAAAACTACTTATTATCAATTGGCGAGGATTGTTCTATCAAGAAATTGATATGGATTCGACGATTACAAGTCTTACGGGGCAAAATGGAGCGGGAAAAACTACTGTAATGGCTGCCACCTATGTAGCACTACTTCCCGATCAGATGCTACTCGACTTTCGGAATCAGGCTGGATCAGGAGTTAGTTCTAAAAAACAAGGACTCTACGGACGCTTTGGCGCAGGACACGTTTCTTATTCTGTTCTCGAACTTATTGGGCACAATTCTGAAAGAATTATAGCTGGCGTACAGATACGAAAAAAAACAGAGCCTGAATTTGAGCTCATCCCATTTGCAATTACCGGCCTTAACAGCCAAATCGAGTTAGATCAGCTTTTCCTCCAACAAGAAGATGGGCAAGATATAATTATCGACTCAGGCTCACCCCAAGGCATGCTGGAGTTAGAGGAGCAAGCAAAGCTTTTGGGCGCAAAAATCCGGACCTTTCGTGGGAGAATCGGAGAATACATGTCTCTTCTCTACGAACTTGGCATGACTCCCCTGAGACTCGCCAGGTCCGCTGAGAGAAAGAAATTTAACAAACTCCTGCAAACTTCGCTTTTTGGTGGCCTTTCAGGTGAAATTCAGCAAAGTCTTAAAGAGTATCTTCTAGATAAGGATACAACCTTAAGCAGTCAAATTTCGAGAGCAGAGCAAAATCTTTCCACCTGCAAACAGACTCGAGATACCATTGAAAGAACGGAGCAAAGCAGAAAATCCATAGAAGATCTCTACAGGTCGTCCCAGGAAATGGCACTTCATGCATGGAGAGGAAGCCTCACTAAACATAACCTGTCACAAAAAGACACTTTGGATGCACGTAGGGCATGGAATGCTGAAGCAGTTAGAGCTAAGAGCATACAAGTGCTTTTGGCATCAAAAAAATCAACACTAGATTTGAAAGAAACTCAACATCAAAATCTGCTAGCTCGAGTTGATCTAAGTCGCCTCGACGTTGAAAATCGAAAAGAGTCTCAGAGAATTTCAGCTCAAATTGCTAAAAATCTAAGCGAACTTGACAGATACACCCTCGAGAAAAGTCATGCGATAGAAAGTTTAGATCAGCTTCAAACTAAAATTTCAGCTTTAGAAACTTTAGAACAAAAAATTGACGCTAGCCTAAATTCGATTGTAAAACAGCTTTTTGACTCTACAGAAGCCCTCTCTCACGAGGCTCGACTTGAAGGCTTTTACAAAGCGGCTCTTGCAGCGCAAAACGAGTTTTTGGAGCACTTCCCTGAAGTCTCATTTAGTGATTTAAATGAATTGAAAGCTAAACTTGAAATCCGTAGCCGGGAATTATTAGAGCAGTCCTGGAACCTTAAAGAAGAGAAAGAACGCACTTCACGACTTAATGCTCGGCATTCCCATGCACTAAACCTAAGCAAGCGTCTTTATCTATTAGACCCCAGTCTTTTTTCAGCTCCTCTAGAAGAAGCAGGCAAGACCTCTTCCGTCGTGGCTCAGGCTCTCGACAAATGGTTTGATTTAGAAAGTGAAACTGCGGCTACTGAATCACTTAAGCAAACAAGAGACCTTTTAAGAGCTAAAATATATAAGCTAAAGGAAGTTCAGTCTCTTCTTAAACCTTACGATATATTTAATTCTGAAGAGTTTCGGGACTCCTTTGAAAAAACTGAAGAATTAAATGCAATCAGACGACGAAATGTTAAGGATTCGGAAGGTGAAGAGCAAAAGCTTTCTGATAGTTTAAAAGCACTCATGGCCAAAAGAAGCTCCGTCTTCTCAGAAATCAAACCCTGGGACAAAGCTCAATCTGCGGCCTTAGAAATGGGTCAGCTTTTTAGCCTAAAGATCACATCCACCTCAAATTTGCAGGCGATACAGGACGAAATTTCTAAACGTAGAGATGTCTTATATGACAGCAAACACCGCCTTCATTACGAACGTAAAAATCTATTGGAGTCTATATCTCAGCTTCAAAATTCCAAAACCTACAGTGATGAAAAACTTATAAAAGTCGCCCAAGAAGTCGGCGGTGATTTGCTTTTTGATGTCTTCGATGCCCTTGATATTGAAACTGCTCGCAAAAAAGAAGCAGAAATAGGACCTCTGAAAAACGCCATTCACCTTGAAGATCCTGAAAGCGCCGTGGAAAGTGTCTTAGGTATTGAGAATCTTCCTGAGGAAGTTTGGTTAGTCAATCATCATGATTTAAAGCACAACCTTAAAACCAATCATTACGACGATCGAGTCGTCACATATTGGGGCCCATCAATTCGCATTGCGAAGTACCCCAAACATCCTCTTTTAGGAGCTGATAGTCGGGAAAAAGAAATTGATCGTATTCAGCTAAAACTCTCAAAAATGAGCCTTGAGATTTCTGAACTAGAGATCGAACTTCAAGGTCTATCGGACAAAGAAAGACTTCTCGGTATCATTGAGCAAAATTTAGAAATGCTCGATCAAAAGAATCCTAGGGAAGTTCTATCAGCTCTTGACGTAGAAACCGCGGCTTTGGATGCCCAAGTCAAGCGGAAGTCGACGGAACTATGGGAGGCTCGCGAGGAACTCGCGGAAGGTGAGCTCAAGCTTGAAGCTTTGGAACGTGCCTCGCCATCGATTCATCTTCTTGACGAAGCGAACCTTGCAGATGAGTTAGTTGTTCTAGATCAAAAGATTTTTGAACTCACTCACCTTAAGTCTAAGCTTACAGAATCCCAGTCTCTGGTCCATCGCATTAAAGACGTATTAGGTGATCTTGATGAACAAGAATCGCCCTTGATCGTAGCAGATAATGAAAGTCTTGAAGCGGAAAGGCAAAGCATATCCAAAAGCATACGTGTCATAGAGTCCTATCTCGAGTTACGTCAATACCTCGAGTTCGTTCCTTCAGAAAGTGGTAGCCAAAGTTCTGGGCTTCAGGAACGGCTCAGGAAGTCTAAAGATGAACTAGAAAACGAAAGAAAAGAGATCAGGACCCAACTCAATCCTTTACTAGATGACAAGCAGCGATTGAAGGCCCTTCATGACACTTCAGCGATCATGATTTCGAGGTACTCTGAAGAGCTCAAAAATTTGACAGACTTATCCCACTCCGCAACACAAGGTTCTCTAGAAGAAAGTGAGGATCGATACACCCAGTTAAGAAAAGAACTAAGCCTATTTGAGAATGAGTTCTCAGATTTAAAAGTCGAAGCCAGAGGCCTTGAAGTGGACTTACGGGTTTGCTTAGCACAAACGGAAAAGCTAAGAGGTAACTATAGAACACTTCTTCAAGACTATCGCGCAAGAAACCACGATCATTCTTTCCAAGTTAAAAAGCTGCTTGCCTCCCATCGGTGCTTTAACTCCTTTGCTTCAAAATCAGTAGAGTTGCAACATTTAGATTTAGTAGAGCTTTCAGCTATTACTGGCAAGGCCATGGCTGATTTGAAACGTTCTTTGACTGAGCAAAAAACATATCACCGCAAAGACGTAAATAGTCTTGTAGAAGCTCTGCAAAATGTTATGTCTAGACCGAGCCACGACTCGATTGTAGAAATTTTAAGTCTTTATAGGGATATTCATGTCTATTTGGAACAAATTCTTCCTCGAGATATTGTCGTAAGCGATGACCCTTTAGCGGCGCTTACGGAACTGGAAAATCAAATTACAAGGCTGACATCAAGACTGAAGCATCATGAACAAGACTTTGCGACCTCTTCCTATGATGTGGCCCATGGCATCGAAAGCAGAATTCGTAAAGAGTTCCGCAATATTTCTCGTTTAAATGACGGTTTGGATAAGGTTACTTTTGGTGCCATTCGCGCTGTTCGCATTAAGTACCAGAAAAAGCAAGGAATGGATGCTCTTCTAGGTGCGATGTTAAATCAAAATAATTTGCAACTTTTTGAAAGACAAGATGCCCTATCTTTTGAGCAGGCCCTCTCGAAGCTTTACCATCAAGAGATGGGTAGAGCTTTTACCGGAGACTCACTCTTAGACTTTAGACACTACATTGATCTTCAAATCCAAATTCGCCGTGTTGGTAATGAGCATTGGGAATCTGCAGACTCCAACCGCCTATCTACCGGTGAATCCATTGGGGTGGGTCTCGCTATTCTTATTATGGTTTTGCAGTCTTGGGAACTTCACACCTCGCGCCTTACTGGCCGAAAACGAGAAAGTCTGAGATTTCTATTTTTAGACGAAGCCAGCCGTTTGGATTCCAGTTCTATCAATACGCTATCGAGTTTGTGTAGAGACATGGAGCTACAGCTTATGATTGCGGCACCCAGCGCAGATGACTCGATTCCAGGAACAACCTATTCATTGACTCGCCAAGTGGATCCGATTATGGGCGAACAGGTGATTGTCCGAGGGCTTCGCGGTTTTGGGCATAAAGTTGAAGCAAAAGAGCCGGCAAAAATGGCCGTTGCTGTTCCTATTTGGAGCACCTTGGATGGCAGTGAAACGCCTGAACTCTTTTAGGACTGAAGTCACTTCTTGAGATACTGCTTCACACGCTCTTTTTACTCCAAGAAGATTCTAAAAATGTTCTTAGAATCTTCTTGGGAAATTTGTGTGAGATAGTCTTTCGAGATGCAAAAAGGCTAGCCTTTACAACCAGATCTTGGGTAACAAGGCTGTCCGCCTTTATACCTAAGACAAATTTCAAGCGCCCTCAAATCACAGCTCGAAGAAGTACTGCTTGAAGAAGTACTGCTTGAAGAAGTATTGCTTTCAATGGGGACATATACACGTGGCAGGGAGCAAGCTGATGCGATGGGGGCGCAAAAATCTGAACAAGCTTGTCCACCGCCGACCGCAATTTCTATGTGTCCATGACGACTTGAATAGCCGCATTGTCCAGGATTCCAGACGATTACGCTTCCAAGAGGGGCAGCCTCTGGATATACATTTGACTTTCGCAAATGGAACGTCGAACTGAGTTCCTGTGGATTCCGGTCCGCCCAATCGCCAAACTGATAAGCAGACTGGCTAGGCACAGTCGTGGATTCAATGTGGCTCCCCAGTACCTGCCTTAAATCTGCCCAGACAAATTCATAACATCGGCTACTTGAATATCGTCCTGAACCATTATAGCGAGCGGCATTTGCCAGGCGCTGACCAAAAGAGCTATAGAGGTCCCAATCTTGAGTCTTTTCAGCTTCACCTATAAAACTCAAAGTTTCGTTTGGCAAAACCTCTTCACTCACAGCTTGAGCCTTCCCAAGTCCGCTCAAACATGCCATCCCTAGACCTAAAGCCAGTATTGAAATGTTTCTTCCCCGACCAAGAATTCTTGGACTCTTCACCTTCATAAACCAATCTCCCTTCAGACCGTTAGGCCTCGCAATGAAGACGTCTGATAAAAAGGTCCGGGTGCACTTTTGGGCTACCTTTCATTCCTAAATTCCCCAAAAAAATCTTTAAGACCTTATTATTAGATGCCCAGTTGTTTCAAAAACCCTAACCTATATGAGAAGCTAGTTCTCGCAGAAAAAAATTACGGCCATTAAATCAGGTGTTTAGCCATGCTGAAACGGCGGGCTTTGAGCCAACTGGACGCGTCGCTGCCCAAACCTTGTGCAGTCAACATGGATTCAATTGCAACTTTGTTCAGGGTTGTCCTGGATTAGCCCCTTCGATTGCAATATTCACCTCTGATGCTAAGCAACTTCTACCATTTAGTCCGCATGCTTTGTCCCCCTTCCTTGAAAAAGGAAATCTCTGTCCTGAAAAATATGAAGAGTTCACAGTGCATCTAGCGCCTCAAATCAGAAAGGCCTTTGACTCTTGCCGCAGTCGCTGGAATACTGGGAAAAGCCCCTTGACTGCCCTTTCCCTTCCAGGATGCGATCAAAATTCCATGCAACAACTTCGTGAATTCTCTTTTTTGTCAAAACAAAAGCCACCATCAGATTTTCTGGGAAATCATGAACTAGGAGACAATGCAAATTTTCTTCTAAACTAAAGCAGCGATAAGACTTTCCTTTTCTTGAATACGAAAAAATAAGACGGTAGTTGTTTAGAGAGCTTAAATAGAATGTTTACCAACCAAATTACAAAGTATGAAACCTACGATGTAATCTATTAATCTCTAGCCGCTTTTTGAAGTATTTTCATTAAATCTGATCCCTCTCCAAGAAGAAACTATTTGATTATTTGGACCCTCAGTGCAAGACAACTTGCATTGAGGGTCCCTTCTTCAGGGATTTAGTCATCAATTTAAACCCTCTAAAAAAAGCACGGGCTTCCCATGCTCCAGAACTTTGGGATGTATTGGCGGGAACCGATATCTTTAGAAATGACCCTGCCTGGAATATCTAATCTCTTTGAACTATAGCCCCACAAGGCCGTTGGCTCTGGAAACGTATCTTAAACTTCGATAAGCGTCATAGGCCACAAATCTGTGGCTCGTGAGACATGGACTTGGATCGGCTCCGAATTTGATTGCTTTAAAGCTGAGAACTGCAGGTCAAATCGAAGGTTTCTTTTCATTTTTTGCCGCTTAAATCAAGAACGACTCTCTATTTCGTCTCTCAGCAAACTCAGGCATGGGCTCAGCCACAATAAGCTACGAAGAACAGTTTCGCTATGATGGAGAAGGCCTGGCGCTGATCGCCTTATCGGTGGACACCTAACACCAAGGTGAGAAAAAATATTTAAAGCCCAGAAAAATCCCCTGATCTTCATTTACATTGATGGCAAAGCCTCTGATAGGCGCATGAGTCAGAAAAAGGAGAAATAAGGGCCGTCACCGCTTTGACTTTATAGGCGACTCGCTTCTGGACCCAGCCGGAGAAGGTACAAGAATCTCTTCGCCATCTCATTTCAGACAGGACTACGGAGCTAAAAGCGTTTGTAAAGTGAAGGGCTCGAATTTTGCATGGGCTTTTGGCTGGAGGACTGCCCATGATCGATGATGAACCAATATCGAGAGTCAATGAGTTTAAAAAGCCTGGAGTCGCCGGAGCTACGAAAAACGAACGCCTCAAGACAGATGACAGCCTGAAAACGGAACGGAAGAAAGCGGATCAAGCCTTAGATGAGTGGCGGAAAGCGCAGGAAACGCAGATTGATGAGACTATTGCGAAAGATCGGTTACGGTTTGACGAGCAGATCGCCGCAGGCCGCACTGAGGCAGATGGCACCGAGCAAGCCGCAGGAGTTGGCCAGGAAGCGAGACGGACTGCCGACCAAGAAATAGCCGCAAATCGGCAACAAGAAGATGAAACGCTTTCTAAAAAGCGCCAATCACAGACAGCGATGGAAAGCACTATTATAACTGAAGAAAGGATGCAAACGGATATATCCTTGCTCTCAGAGCGACTCCTAACTGACGATGCTTACGCCTATGCGGAGCTGCTACTTGCGGGAGAACGGAAAAATCTAGAAATAGCGAAAAAAGCGGTGACGACGCGGGATGACTTTTTGGCCATCGTAAGCCACGACCTACGAAGCCCCCTAAGTGTCATTTCCATGTGTGCCACTGAGCTCACCAAGGCTTGTAACGAAAAACGCCTCACCGAGCTAGAGAGGCAGTGGGTAGACACAATTCTCCGCTATTCAGCAAGCATGGGTCGTTTGATTTCAGATTTGCTCGATGTGGAACGCATGGCAACCGGGAGACTCGAGTTGGCTCGAATGCCACTTGATTTGCGCGATCTCATCAAAGAGTCCGTAGATTCTTTTCAGATCTGGGCCTTAAAGCTGGAAATCAAGCTCACCTTGGATGTCGCCCCCAATTCCAATCTTGTCGCGTATGTCGATCAAGAAAGAATCAGGCAAGTTCTTGACAATCTCATTAGCAATGCCATGAAATTTACCCCTAGAGGCGGAAGTGTGTCGGTTCGAGCAGAGTCCGATGACACCGCAGTGCGATTGTCCATCACAGACAGCGGACAAGGCATTGCAGAAGAAAAACTTCCAAATATTTTTGAACGATTTTATCAAATCAAGCATGAAGAGCCAGGAGGGATAGGCATGGGGCTGTATATTGCCAAGTGGATTGTCGATGGGCATAACGGAAAGATTTGGGTGGAGAGTAAGCTGAAGTGTGGAAGTACATTCTTTTTTTCACTTCCACACGCCCATCGATAAACGGAAGTGAGCGTTAAACACGAAAAAATTTCCTTAGTTGATCCTGTCGAAGAGAACTGTCTTCTATGACTCATCTATACAATTAAAGTGAAAACGGCAGGAAAATTCGAGAAAGACATAACAGGAAGAGGAAGAAGAAGAAGAAGAAGAAGAAGAAGAAGAATGAAGAGAAGAATGAGAAGGAGAAAGATAAGGATAAGAATAATAAGAAGAAGAAGAACAACAAGGAGATGAACGAGCCCAGTCCGTTTTTGATGAGACAACAGGAGATGACGAGGGAATCGACGGGTGCAAAACGAACGTCTTTGAAATTTGCTGATAAGATAAATCAGATTTTTCTTCTGTTCCACTTCTAGCTTCGATTTGAGAATGACGCGGAGAGGTCGACGACGGAGATCCGATCGAGTCGAAACGAGTAAACATTTCGCGTAGAGTGTCGTCGACAAAATCGGCAACTGTTCCAGTCCACTGACCAGAGGGCGACTTGTTTTTCGCGAACTCCGTCGAATCATCCAATTCAAGAAGGTCATTACAATCGAGATCGCCTTCACTTGTCGTCGCCCCGAAATCGCATTCTTTTTCCACGGCCGAGACGATGCAATCTGAAGAATAAGAAGAAGAAAAAGAAGAGAAACAAACGAGCAAGAACAAATT
>CAIMVM010000129.1 GCA_903844895.1 uncultured Pseudomonadota bacterium | reverse complement strand
GACCCGTCATCGACAAATTCGGCTAAATAGTACTGACGAAACAGCCTTTCGGGCAAATTGCGCTTGGCTTCTTCTACAGTTTCAGAAGTAACAGCAGGGTTTTCTATACTAGGTGCGGTTAAGAATAGCTTTGTAGGAATCCGACCATTTTTGATAGCCCATTCCATTTCTTCCTTGGCTTCCATACATTTTGAATAAAACCAGTTTTTACCCTTAGGGGTGCTAACTGCTAATATGCTACCGCCTGTTACTGTCGTGGTCGTTCTTGCTGAGTGGTAAACCTGCTCGTCAAGCTTACTGCACTCATCTAAGACATACCCATTGCATGCTTCACCTTCCAGGTCCTCAGGAAACTTACCTGATTTGAATTCGAGCCTAGTTCCTAGATGAGCCAAGGTTAGGGATGGCTCAGAAAAGTTAGCCTTTACATGTGGAGCACCAGGGAGAATCTTTTGGCAGTACCTAAAGCCTATTTTAGTCTGGCTATAGATCGGTGCCACCCAGCGAAACAAGTTGTCATTTGATGTCGCCGCCTTTGCCGAGATAGCAGCGGCTGCAGCAAAAGACTTTCCAAACTTAGTTCCACAGGGAACCCATATTTCCTTCAATCCTTTGGTGAAAAAGGCAGACATAACTGCTTCTTGCTTTACTCCATGAGGCTTAGGGAGGCGAATTAAATGGTTTTTTGTTCCCATGGTCTAGTCCCCCTTATCAATTTTTGGTCCATCATTTAGGCTCATTTGACTGAATAGTCGTCCATCGCGACCAAACTGGACCTCATAAATAACCCTTGCAGTAGTTACCCCTTCGGAACCTGCATTTCTTGAAGAATTCAAGCCAAGGACGGTCTTGCAGGCGTCTAGGGCAATTCTCTCATCACCTGATGCTATTAGTTCGGTTAGTCGCTTAATCGCGGTATGGGAGACTCTCTTTAGCTTTTCATCGGTTGATTGCTGAATCTCAGATAGAGCCTTTCTAAGAGCAGGCTTATCAAGTCGCTTTCTAGTCCCTGTTTTGGAATAGCGGATCAAGGCAGCTAGGTCTTGAATGGTACACTCTGGATACTCAGCTAAATGTCGAATAAGCAACTGATCTATGTTATCAAGCCGATACTTTTCGGCTATGGTTTCATTCTTCTTGTTATTCTTTAAAGGTGTCACTTTGAGCAACTCCTTGAGACAAATTAAGCAAACAATTCAGCTATTTAGAATTAAATCGTGTACCTGTATTTTAGCCAATATAGATAGCACAATCAAGTAACATTTGAGGGCAAAATAGATTAGAAATATTGAGCTATTTATTACAAATAAAACTATCGCTCGATAATTCCCGTACTACTTGGGTCCCCTATTTCGATCGAACAACAGTGGACTTTAGGAACATTTTGGACAGGACTTTTCTCCAATGCAATTTAGGTATTTATAGAATTTTTTGAGCTACAATAGAGAGGAAAAAATGGAAAATTTCGTTAATCCTGCAAGTGATGCATTTACTGCAGTTAAAAACAAAACCGCTGGCCCAATAGGCGTCTATTCACTTGTTTGGTGCATTTATCACGCTAAGATTTTTGCTTATGTAATGTTTGATGTAAAAGGCAACTCTGGAATGTCTGAGGCGGAAGCAAAAATTTTAGCCATTACCAATTTTCTTCAATCTCAAACTTTTTCTAATCTATTTGGCTAACCTTTTTTACTAACTCTTTTGGCCCTGTCAATAACTCTTATAGCAAATTTCCTATGGCACAAAATTTCAATAAATTTTCAGTTTTGGAGTGACAAAATATCAGTCGACAAAGAATTCAATCTTGAAATCTACAGAAAATTTAGAAAAGATGCCGATAGTCTGCTCACATCAATTGTAGCCGACTTGAACTTTTCGTTGACTCAAATAAAGTCAATACCACCTGCCGGGTCTCAAATTCATGCATCTTCTCAGGTCTCTCATCTGCAATCAACAGTAGCCAGCATTAGTACAATTGCAGAAGGCGGCATGGGTGGGATGATGTGTAGTTAGTTTTGAAAATTCCACGATATCTGGCCACATTGCGCAACAAAAAGTCTTTAAGGCAAGGCCATCGAGCCATTATGCTGATCATTACTATATAAGTCCCAATTAAATCCGTTAAAAAAACTATAGGATGCATCGAACTGTGTATTAGGAACAGCGAAAAACTCACCGAAATTATTGTAGAATGTCTGAATTTAGCGAAGGGCGGAACATTAGCGAAGAAGATTTTTCATAGCTTTCCCAACAGCTCGGTTAAAACTTTTTGCCATTGGAGTTGTTGCTTCATTTAGTGCAAGCGATTGTGGCACTGTTATCGTTCCAGTCTGGGTGTCACCAGTCTTTGTCATTGACCACGTGGGTGTGACGTCAGCGCCAGAATACGTTACAGTGCCATTCCATCCGTTCAGATATACAGCGGCCATACCGGCTGTGAAAAATTTTGAAGTGGTGTCATTGACTTCTTTGATGCCAGTGAATACGATTTTCGAAACATCATCTTCGTCAACAGCATTTGTTCCTAATTTTGTGTTCACTTTGGAGTATTCCCCGCAGCCATCAACTAATGTTATTTCGTTGCTAGCCAGATTTTCTTCGCACGCCAATCCCGCGGAAGTCATGGTTGCTAGTGTTACTGAACTGCTGAACGGTACTGTCGTGGCATCAATAGTGGTGGTGGCGGCGACTTCCGTTTTTAAGTTAAAGATAAAAGTGCTTTTTGTAGACGTGTCGCAACCAATGTCATTTTCAGAATCCAGTTCTGACAATTTTTTGCCGACGGCGGAAGAGAGGTCCGCGCCCGCGCATGTTAAACGAGCTAGCAACCTGACTGTC
>CAIMVM010000128.1 GCA_903844895.1 uncultured Pseudomonadota bacterium | reverse complement strand
CTTTACTTGTCGTTCAAGGTCTGCAGATCTCCTTTGCTCTGCACCGAGTTGTTCATGGAGTTTTTGAGAAATGCTAGGGGCCTTTAAACTAGAAGAAGTGGATGTCTTGTCTATTTTGACTGCCTCTACTGTTTCTAAATGTACCGACCATTCTCCAGTTTCATGTCTCCTCACCCATGAGTGCAAAGTACCTACTGGAACCCCTAGATCCTTTGCGGTCTGGGCCATTGTCTTATCTTTTGTTTGGGCCAGCTTAATGGCCTGAGTCCTAAACTCTGGAGTGTAGCTTTTAGGCAGTCTCTGCTTTAAACTTGATTGTGACATCATTCGACTCCTTAAATTGATTGTTTCCATTATAACTGTGAGTCGTGTCCGTTAAATCAGCTAACTTTAGGAGAACAAACGTAATGAGACCTTCAAAAGTCCTTGCTCTACTTCTTATCACTGCAGGAACAATTCAATGTCAAAAGAAGACAATATCGATAACTAAAGATACCCCTGAGTTGAATAAACTCGAGATGACACAAGATGAGAAGGCTCAGGCAAAAGATTTCGCTGAACTCATCAAAACCAACAGCCCGCAAAGCCGCGAAGAGGCCGCACTGGCGCTTGAAAATCAGGTCAAAGCGCTTCTAAAGTCCGAAGATCCCCAAGCAGCGCTTATGCGCGAGTTTACCTATTACACCATAAAAGCCCTCCGCGTTGGAGGCGATAAACTCTGCTCCGAAGCAGACAAAATCATTGTCTATCGAGGAAACAATGTCAGGTCGGTGTGGCGCACTGCAGCAGGCAAGCCCTTCTTCGCTGCCAGTTATTTCCAGGGAGGAAGAAAGCATCTTGGACATGCGCTGCGCCAGTATGCACAAAGAAAAGAATCCGCGTCTGGCATGGATCCCGAAGACAGCGTTTCACCTTACGACTTCGACAAAATCTCCAGTCGCCACACGCGCGAAGTAGAACTGTCTCTCTCACCTTTCATATCCACGACGCATGCAAGCTCCATGGCTTCGTCATTTGGAGATACTACCTTCACAATCAAGATATGTCCGGGCCGAGTCCCATCTACAAGCGAACAAGCATGGGCAGAGCAGGAGATGCTGGCTCATCTGTTTGTGCTTCCTGAAGAGATTGAGGCTGAAACACCAGAATCAGATGTAAAGAGCAAAGTAGCTCCACTTGGGTGGTGCTATGCGCCCGAGGTTGGTAAAGGTTCCCGAGCACATCCCAAAAGCGTCGACGCCCAAACGTTCAAGGCCTGGAATCAGACCATTTTCAATGCTCTTTTTGCTGAGCGGAACTCAGGTAGCAAGGCCGACTGGGCAGCCCTTCATAAGACTTTCATCGCACAATGTGACTGCGCCAACATGGTTCGCAAGAAAAATACTTTGTGGCTTACCTGGCTAGCGGAAGGAGGACCAATGTATAGCCAAAAAGAAGAGTGCCTCGATTATCCTAACTTCAAAGCGCAACCAATTCTCTATGTGACAAAAGATCAGACTATGCTCAAGTCCGGCATTGCAAGCGGCAGAAGCTGTGTTGTAAAGCGGGGCGTCTCGTTCGCATTCACCATGATTGAACAGGAGAGTGGCCATCACAAATTCATAACAAAAGAAAGTCTCCCTGCCGGCTGTGAAGCTCTGGAGAACACGCCCCTCTATCTTTCAGTGGAACACGGTATGGTGCGCTGACACGTCGCATTCTGGCGAACTTGTGTTTTAAAGAGGCTACTCCAGAAGAAATCATTACTGGTAGCTGAACCGAAAAAAAAACGAACTAAAAGAAAAATAACAGCCGCAATACGATTAAGGATTGAAACTAACAAAGCTTCCCGTTGCCTCCCTGCCTAGCCTAAACTCGCCGAAGTAGGGAGTTGGAATACTATTGTTAAATCGTCTTAAAAGGTTCTTGCAACCTATGGCAACTAATCAACAGCTGCTCAAGGATCGCAAATTCGTACACCTATCAAACAAATCTTATGAATTGGCGCACAGTATTGGCTTCTAGGCTTCGAAAGTGGAAAGTTTCAGCACCATTTTGACTGATGCCTAAAAGTACGCCTTGCACCAATTCATGCACTTTATTGCCTATCCGACGAATATTAAGCTATAACGCTTCCAAAAGTCCTAGTTCGTTGCAGTGCCGCATTTGACCTAGCTAGAAAGAAGCACCACTCCTACAAAATCTAAAATGTAGTGCCCAGTAAAAACTTAACATTCTGATATTATTTGTTTTTGTCCTTTTCACTGTCGAACTCGGGAACTTAGGAAAACAAGTGGTACTAGCAGGTGTCTTTGTCGCTTTACGACAAATCCTCAAAAGTTAATAAAAACACATTTCTAAATCGTTGGCTTCCTTAGAACTCAATTTCATACTCAGGAACCAAATGACAATAGATCGTTTTTAAACAATGAGTCATTTCATGATGGAAAAAATCCACTTCAATGCCAGTACCGGTTATCCCAAAAAACAAACAAGAAATTCTTTAAGCCTTTGCCAAATCAACATCCGACTTCTTTGCTAAAATTCGCTAATTTACCTTTGAGAATGTCTCGCGCTTCTCGAAACTTCTCCATTCTATATTCCAAGCTCTCGGAATCAAAACCAGCCGGATCTTTAATGGGCCAATGAAGTTTGTGGGCTTTAGATACTAGAATAGGGCAAACCTCTTCAGCACATAGGGTAACTATATAATCCAAATCATTCAAAAAAGATGGTTCCAAATCATCACAAGACTTTGAAAACTGGCTGGATATATCAATCTGTATTTCCTTCATAACGGCAACTGCTAAAGGATTTATGGTTCCCGGCTTAGATCCTGCACTTTCAACTTCTGCATCTTTAAAAAATTCCTTGGCCAACCCTTCTGCCAATTGACTTCTTGCCGAATTTGCTACGCACATAAATAGAATTTTCATGACAAAACTTCTCCCATAAAAAGGTCGGTCTGGAGCGAAAACTACATTCAAAATAGGGAAACCATCAATTCTTTGAAAAAATATTCCTTCGGTCGCAGCCCATTCTTTTCCTAATTGGCTGGCGAGCCCTGGGTTCAAAGCACCGCCGCTGATACCGAAAAAATACTTGAACGCCTTATTGAAGGGCCATCTTACGAACCCGCCCACAAGTAGACAACCTAAAAGTCAAAAATTAATAAAAGAGGGCTTTGGCTGAGATGCCAGAAAGAAAGACAACGATTCTTATCGTCCCGCTGCTTCTTCAACCTTTAGAATTCTGCCCTCAAAACTAGGCCAAAATTGTTTAAAACCGCCTTTAGATTTCCTCAGAGATGAGGGCATCTTTAGGAACCGGGGAGTAAAACTAAAATAGAGTTTTTAAGGTCTTGGACCTACTGAAACTGAAATCTCTAGAACTTCTTACTCGCGATAGAATTTTGATTCCAAGTAAAGTGGGATGAGTCCCCGCCAGGCTTGCTGAATAAGAGCTGCCGAAGGAATAGCCAACATCACCCCCCAAAAGCCAAAAACCCCACCAAGAGAAATAATGGCTGCTATAGAAATAATAGGATGCACCCCTAGGCGGCCACCTATAATTCGCGGCGTCACTATAAGTGCATCCAGGATTTGTACACCTAGAATCACAGAAAACACTCCGATTCCTAGAGATGATTCATAGGCAGAGCCGCTGGTCAAAATGGCGATGGCACTAAGAAAAATCGCTACGAATAAATCTCCATAAGGAATGATGCGACAAGCTCCAGAAATTAGACCTATAGCATACCCAAACGGCAGCCCCACAAGGCCTAGGCCAAAAGTATACAAGACTGCGAGCACCGCTGCGACACTTAGGTGCCCTTTGATCACAGCCTGAAGCGCGACATCCGCTGTTAAAGCCAGTCTTCTTATAGGAGACAAAAGACCTCTTGGAACTAAATCTTGTATAAAATGAAAGGTCCGTTTTTGATGGACAAGCAAGAGATAGGTAAAAGGGGGAATCAGTGCTGCATTTACCAGAGTTGATATGAGTATCGGTGCCGACTCCCAAATAGCAGTAAGCCCCGAAGTAAGGCGAGACTCGATCTGATTCGCAACTTGAAAGTTCCTAATTTCAGCCCCCAGGGAGCTAGGTACTTCAAATCCTAAAGAACCCAACTTGCCCAATAAATGCGGAAGCCAAACGGTTTGAAACGTAAAAACGGCGTTGGGAATTTTCTCAATTAACTGAATTAATTGCCGATAGACTGGCGGCGCAACAAAGACACCCGCCAAAACTAAACAGGTAAATATAGAAAAAAGAGCAGAGATAATTATCTTATTCCTCGCCCAACCTGTATAAACTTCTGATTTTTGAATAGGCTTTGAGAGAAGATAGCTTAACACTATAGAAAGACCCAGAGCAGAGAGAATGGGGCGTAAAATATAGCCAATAAGTGCAAATGAAGCAAAAATGCCCAACAAAAACAGGACTAGCCTAGCACCATCACTTAGTCTTTGATTAACCATAATTCCTCAAACTCTACGGAGCTCGGTCAGCAGCTTTTTTACTAAACTGATGATATCAGCATTCCCTCACCCCCCCAGAGGCAATATCTGCCGCTTTAAGAAGGATCAAACAACACCGCATTCCTTGACTCTAAAGAAGCCAGAGGGAAAATAGAAGCCAGAGGGGAAATAGAAGCCAAAGGGGAAATAGAAGCCAAAGGGGAAATAGAAGCCAGAGGGGAAATAGAAGCCAGAGGGGAAATAGAAGCCAGAGGGGAAATAGAAGCCAGAGGGGAAATAGAAGCCAGAGGGGAAATAGAAGCCAGAGGGGAAATAGAAGCGCTGCTGACTTACAAG
>CAIMVM010000127.1 GCA_903844895.1 uncultured Pseudomonadota bacterium | reverse complement strand
TAAATAACGGAATGAAAGGGCTATGGCGGTCCCGTTAGGATTTGAACCTAAACTAAGAGCTTCGGAAGCTCTCGTGCTATCCATTACACTACGGAACCGTAGTAAGGTTCCCATCCCACCGCAGGGATATAGGGGGGAATGCGGCGAAATGGGACCGAGAAAGTAACTTAAAACAGGAGTGCAAGACAAGAAAAAAAACTCCTTCCGCACCTCACATCACAGCAGCTTGTTGTCACTTTATTGCTCAATGCGCATCTAGCTGAAAATATTGGATATTATGTTAAACCTCTACCTGCTTCAGCCCCAATGGCAACTCAAACAGGCGGAAACGCATCTATGCTAAAGGATCCTTTAAAGAAGGATACCAACAAAATAGAGTTTGCTCGAAACTAGGACCGATGTAGCTGCAAGTCGATGCTCAGTCACGCAAGTTAATTGAAGACCGCCTTAAAGTAGATAGAGACCGATCTTAAAAAGATTGGTCAAAACAATCAACCATATGCGTTTCATGTCATTCCTACTCACCTCAGCCTCGTAGTTCAGGCTCAGACTAATCAACTTTTGCAATAGGAAAGAAGAACTGGTTAGTCTCTACAAATGAAAGACAACGTTTTACGAAAAACTCAGCTTTTATTTTACATAATGATCGGGAGACACTATATTTTTTGGATCCAGTGCTGCTTTTAATTTAGAACTTAATTGCTTATGGGGCAAAATATCCCAGCAGTACTTCATCAAATCCGGATTCATTCTATAAGGGTACATCCCCTTACTGATAAGCATACGATTAAATTGGATAAAAAGGGACTGGATTTCGGCAACACGGGGCGATACGGGATCAAAATGAAAACTAATGACCGCCTCCAAAACCGACGAAGTCAACGCATTCAAAGTCATTCCTAAAATAATGTCGTTTTCGACACTAAAAGATCGCGCAAGAGATATTAAGTTTTGTGCACAATGATGATTCATTTTTGTTAGTGGTACAGAAAATATAACACCATAGGTCGACCTCTCAAACACTTCGGAATGAACTTCTTTTCGTAACGAAAACTCTCCGGGATTCCAAGTTAACATATGCAAGGCGTCGCTTGTGGAACGCCCTTGGACGAGACCTCTAAGCGACTCAGTAGCGACATAAAACTGAACAATAGGACGAAAAGGTCCCCAATTAAAAAAACGAGTCATAAAAGAAACGCTCTTCTCACTCACAAAGCGAACGGAACCCAAAGGAGCAAGTTTTTTTTGAAGTATAGACTTTTTTGCAGCAACCAATTCCTTGGGCCCCTGAATGCTGCCAAGGCAAGACCAAAAGGGAACAGATAAATCAAGTAATTTTAGCTTCTTTAAAACATACTGAACATCATTTTCTTTGACGCCTGAAAGTTTTCTGAGAATAGGTTCCATGGTGCTTCTGACTCTTAGTGGGTCCCCTATATGTGGTATACAAGTCAGAATCCCTTCGTTCATGAGATCAGCTAAGACATCGACTAGTGCACCGACCTTGGATTCTGGAACACCAACTTGAAATGAAAGGACATTCGTTTGAACTTTCTTAAGTTTTAGAACTACAGAAAGGACAATTCCATAGTTTGACTGCAAAAAAAGTCCACGCAAATCCGGCCCGAGCCCAAACCCATATGAGTCTTTGACATGACATTCACTCTTGCCCGAAAAACCAGTGTTTATAATACTACCATCGGGAAGCATGACCTCCATCGCCATAAGAGAATCTGCGCGCAAGGAATTGTAAGCGATTCCTCTTTCCAAAGTGTTTCCTAGAACACTAGTTTCCCGACCAGATCCTGTAACATCAAGGAAGAAAGCACTCTTCCTCGCCAACAAATAGTCAGAAAGTTGTCCTTGAGAGACTCCAGGTTCAACTCGAATCGTACCGAATTCTTCATCATAATCTTCAATAGCATTCAATCCCGAAAGGTCGATGAGCATAGCCCCTGAATGAAAAGGAATACGTCCACCAAATGCCCAGTTGTTTCCAAGTGAGTAAGGATAGATAGGCAGGCCGTTCAGGCTCGCCAAGTTCAATACATCTTGAAGTTGATTTTTGCTTCTAGGCATAAGGCAAAGTACACGTTCTGTCCTATATTGGGACACGTCACTTACACCAAAGTCAGCCTTAATTTGATCAGGTAGCCAGCCTTTGGATTCTAACTCGTCATGCATGCTTTTGATATTCATATGCTGTTATTGTATCATAGGAACATGGAGATCTCATGAATAAAATAGAAAGCTGCGTCTTTATTGATTTGGAAACCGCAACTGAAAGACCAGTGCCTCACTTCAAGGCTAATTTTTTCATTTTCAGCATTCAAAAAGAAGGTTGTAATTTCAGCTTTGAGCTGGGAGTCAGCAGCAAGTTTCGATTTAAAATTGCCGATCCCAAGATCAAGGACTACTTTATTGTAACGGAAGGAAAGTGCGTTGGTCACAGCGCTACAGAATGGCATTTTTCTATCTCGGCTGACTCCGTATCGAGTTTTCAAATGCGAGGGCATGATTCTGAATGGCTCTTTACAGATCAGAGACGGCAGATTTTGTTGTTTGGAAATCACCCCTGGTATATCAGTTACCCTATTTCATTTGTACTTAAAGATTTTAGAAATGACGTCATTCTTATGGAATGCTCTAAGGGAACGAATTTGGTATACCAATCTGGCATAGCCATCTCTCTACACATATTTGTTCCCAATCGCGCAGTATCATCCCTTGAAATTGTGCTAGAGGACATCTATGAAGTGGAAGATAAGACTATTTTTCAGGCGCGCATCAAGCGCATAGACAAGAAACTGAAAGAAGCGCTTAGCCTTCAATTTCTTGAAGGGGAGCCCGAAGCCTCCTTTACAAGGCTAAAACTAGCCGGTCTGCCAATACCTTCATTTAAAGGTAGACTTCAATTTGTCCCGGTGTCAACAGAAGACGACTATTCTAGGGTCCTCTCATTACGAAGAAAGGCATATCTAGAAAAAAAGAATAGCAAAGTCAAACCTTCTGCAGCCGCAGAAGACTTCGCTGACGAGTTTGACCGCTATTCCACAATAATGGCGCTGAAATTGGGATCAGAAGTCATTGCTACAGGTAGGTCCGTTTTCAATTTTGGTAACTCGCAGCAATGCGAAATCATTAGACTTGGATTTACCCCCCCAGATTTTATTAAAGACGCTAAGTTTGTCGAAATATCGCGCTTTGCTACTCATTCCGAGTTTCGCGGTAAAGACCTATTCCTCTTACTCTTAAGCTTTGCTTTCCGGAGCGCAATTCTGACAGGACATAGATATATTCTCGCTGACTGCGAAGACCATCTATTACCTACTTATCGCAAATGGGGGGCCAAAGTTTTTGACGAAAAAATCACCCACGAATTAGAAAACATAACACTTAATGTTGTTTACTTCGATTTACACAGAACCATAGGCCGCGCTAGATTCTATAGTAAAATCCCCTTCATCCCCGGTCTTTATAAAAAAATCGCTAAGGATATCCTATGGCTTTCTAAAGATCCCTTCCACGATGGAAATGTCTAATTGAAATCACTTTCCAATTGCAGCAGAACTAGGAAGCACCGAAATCATTCCTTCCCAAAACTAAGAATAGTTGCAATTTAAGTACCTTTAAAGCCTACATTCCGCGGTCCAATCGTGTAAATTTTCGACTGCAACCATTGAAGATGTCTAGCCTATTTATCTGACTCAATCATTCCACGGCGCATCTTTTAGCGATTTCTTAAGCAACTTTTCAATTTCACTTTGAAGCTTTCGATAGTTCTTGATTCGATTTTCACATTCGGTCGCCTGTTCCTTGGTTAGTGTTTTAGTCGTCTTTTTCCCTTCTATAGCCCCCGTCCACCTGTAGTAGGGGCCATGCAATTTAGGATTCTTGGCCTTGCAGATGCAGTTTGGCTTCCCGCACTTAGCATAGGCAATAGAAATCGTACCCGGCATCAAGGGTAAACTCGCTTCTAAAAAAAGTTTAACATTTTGATTTTTTTTGCTTGACATCCTAATACCCTTATATATTAAGATATTATGCAATGAAGCAAGAAAATTTACAACTTAATAAAATAAAAATTGATTCGCTGCCCCTGATAGACGCAGCCGCCAATCACATGGGTTTGCGTCAACTTCTCGGGTCTGCCTTGCAGCATGACAGCCATGTCACCGCTGTATTGGGATTGGTTAAAAATGTGCTCACCTCCCGATCAGCACTTTATCGTGTGAAAGACTGGGCTAAGGAGTTCGATTCTAATCTTATTGGGAGCGTCGAACTCAATGATGATATTCTAGGCCGGGCACTAGACAAGCTTTTTGCAGCGGACCGAGCCTCTCTTCAGTCTAAAATTACTTTGGCTGCTGTAAAGAACTTCGGCATATCTATGGAAACCATTCATAATGACTCTACCGCTGTGTCTCTTTTTGGTTCCTATAGTGAACAAGAAAATAAAGCGGTTCAGCTCAAGCGCGGACACAGCAAAGAGCATCGGCCAGATTTAAAGCAAATTGTGTTTGGTTTAAGTGTGACGGCCGATGGAGCGGTACCCATCCATTTCAAAAGCTATGACGGCAATACGACTGACGATACAACTCATCAAGAATCTTGGACTACACTCCGCGGGATTATTGGCAGGTCCGATTTCCTCTATGTTGCCGACAGCAAGCTCTGTACGGAAGACAATATGCGGTTTATAGATGTAAACCAGGGATCATTTATAACCATAGTTCCCCGAACACGCGCTGAAATTAGGCTGTTTGAAGAAAAGGCATTTGCTGGCGATGTTAGATGGGAAAAGCTTTGGC
>CAIMVM010000126.1 GCA_903844895.1 uncultured Pseudomonadota bacterium | reverse complement strand
GGGCGCTCCTGAGTCCAAAAAAGGAACTCCAAGCATTAATCTTAAGCGACGAAGAGCAGCAATGGACTTAAAGTATTTAGATAGCATTGTAAAAGCTTCTATAATCCCTGAAAACACGGGAATTTAAATGCGGAGGCCCTGCTCTTAGAATCTCGAAAGATTCCGTAATGAAAACATATGTGTTAAAATCTTAGGGATTGCTATGGGAGCTAGGAATTATGGGTTTAAAAAGATCAGTAACTGAGTCTGAAAAGTTAGAAAAGAAATGCAAAATCGTTGCCGCCGCAAGAGCAGCTTTCGAATATTTAAGTTTCCACGACATTTCCATGTCTTTTTTAGCGGAACGTACAGGTCTAGCAAAAGGCACTATATACTTATACTTTGAGACCAAGGAGTCTGTCTTTTTGTCTGTCTTAGCACATGAAATCAGAAATTGGTTTTTAAGTATGCACCAAAGCCCCGATATAGACTTCCTTTTTCAGTCTGGACCAAATTCGCCCATGATCCCAGAAAAAATTGCTGCGATATTTGCTGGCTCTACGAAAAATAATCCCAAAATGGTCGAACTTCTTGCCTTTTTGAAGCCTGTATTGGAAGAAAAAATTTCGCCGCCAGAATGGGCTCACTTTAAAGATCAAGTGAAAGCTCAAATGATGGAATTTTCTAAGATTTTAGTCTCCAAAGGATGGTTTTCCCACGAGAAGTTTGCCATGCGTTTTGTGTTTCAAGCATATACGGGTCTCATTGGCATGTATCAAATGTCATCGATCTCAAAGTATGAAGGCGACTCCTCTAAAAGTGCCGCCCAAAGAAATGAGTTCTATTTAATGCTCCATACGCTTTTGCAAACTCTTTATCTAGGGCTGCAGGCGGGCCGCACATCAAATGTAAGCCCCCAAACTCCCACCCTGCAGATGGAACTCTAGCAAAGCAAGTCAACTCTAATATTCAGGAAAACAAGACTATTACAGTTTAAAACAAGACTATTACAGTTTGAAAGCTGCGCTTTGAGCTAAAGCTAACGCCAGTCTAAGGGACTTAGCCTGTTTTCATTCATTCCTGTTTCAAAATACTGCTTAAGCGCCCGAATCAACCGTTCACCGTCAATGGAATCAGGTTTTAAGCCCGTATAAAAATCTTGGGAAAGGACTTTAGTTAAGGATGATCCATCAGGCAAAATAGTGTATAATTTATCCCCTTTGCCTAAGAGAAATTCTTCTCCCGACTTTAAGACTACGTAACCCATTTGCCCCTCAGACATCATACTCCCGCCAATAAGCGTTGGCGGAACTTCTTTATCTAAAAGGCCTAAATAGTCCAAGACAGTTGGGGGAATATCTGCATGTTGAACGATTTTGTGGGAGACGCTTGAAGCAAATGAGCTTGAGGGCGTATATAAGAGCATGGGGACTCGATAGTTTCCTAAATCTTCTTGATACCTAGGGTCCTTAGATTCTCCCGTATGATCTCCTGTAATAATAAATAATGTGTTTGTAAACCAGGACTCTTTTGCTGCTGATTCAAAAAAATGAGCTAATGCCTGATCCACATAGTAAATGCTGCGATAATAAGGAGAAGAAAACTCTACCCCAGATGACTGAAATGAGTCGGGAACTTTATAGGGATTGTGAGAACTTAAAGTAAATATCGTCGAGAAGAAGGGCTGCGAAACCTTAGATATCTCACGTACTACTTTCTGCAGAAAAGGACCATCATAGATTCCCCAAGCCCCATCATCGTCGCCACTTCCATACTCAGTCTTTCCAAAATAAGTTTGAACGCCAAACATAGCTGACATTACATCAAAAAACATAGTCCCATTACGTCCGCCATGAAAGAAGTAGGATGCATACCCATGATCGCCTAAAATGTTTGGTAGCCCCCTTACATGATTGGCGCGATAATCCGTATTAATGAATGGCTCTGCCATCAAGGCAGGAAGACTTCCTAAAACTGAAGGAACTGCGTCAATAGACCTTCTGCCGTTCGCAAAAGCATTGTCAAAAAACAAAGACTTTTCCCGGAGTGAATTTAAAAAAGGCGTCACGTCTTGGGTCTGGCGCATGGTTTCTAAGCCTAAACTTTCCACCAAAATAATAACTATATTTTGGTGAGGCTTTGAAGAAAAGCCACTGGGTTTCCTCAATCCTTCTAAAACTATCTTAACTTCTGAATTCGCCATATAGGGCGTTGATTTGATTTTTTGATTTTTAGATTTAATTGCATTAAATCCAGAATTCAAAGCCAACGCCGCCCAATGGGAACCCTGGTTACCATAGGCATGGGCTGGAGTCAGAGGCTTTTCCTGGTAGCCTCCTCGCGCCAAGAAGGCGAAACCTAAAAGACTTGCGGGCACGAGCCAATGGCCCGATGATTTAAATGCAAGGTTCGACACTCGCTTTTTTACTTCAAAAGACAATTTCGTGAGAAGATAGGTAAAAACGACCATTCCTATGACTACATAGAAGTACTGTAAGGCAAGATGTAGTGCTTGATCCTTGGCATCTGAAAAGAACTGGACTACAGCAAAGGTCGATCGACGCCCCGTAAACCTGAAATAAAGAGCATCAGCTAAATCCGCCCAAAGGAAAGGGAGATTTACAGCTAAGAAAACAATAGGCAGCATCCGTCCTTGACGCCTAAACCACCAGAATCCGATTCCTAGCAAAAGAATAGGAATATTAATAAGGCATAAAAAGGCTAAGTCAAACCGAACCCCCATAGCCAGGGCAGATAGAATATCAATAGATCTAAAAGCAGATACATTTAAAATGAAGTACCAAAGACGAGCAAGAAAAAACATCAACAGGCCTGGCCCAAAAACTAAGGAAAGAGCCAAAACAATAGGTGCAATATTACGATTTTCGACTTTTGCCACAGCGCTCGCCTTTATTCATCACAATTCATCACAATTCATCACAATTCATCACAATTCATCACAATTCATCACAATTCATCACACTAGAATAGGGTGCGGGCTTCTATAAAACTACAAAAGCCTCTCGAACCCAACTTTTCTACTCAGTTCCTGTCCTGCAAAGAAGGATCACCATAATATGGTATCTTTAGCTGTTTCACTCGTAAAATTGTAATCAATATTATAGTGAATACCGCGCGACTCTTTACGCTGCATAGCAGATCGAATTGTTAAGTAGGCAACTTCTGCAAGATTTCTAACCTCAAGCAATTTATCATTGAGTTGATAATTCCAATAATAATCCGTGAGCTCACGGCGAAGGGCAACCATCTTTGCCTCAGCGCGCTTTAATCGCTTATCCGTTCTCACAATTCCCACGTAGTTCCACATAATCCGGCGAATTTCGTCCCAAGTATGGGATAAAACCACCTGCTCATCGGAAGACACCGCATCTCCTGAATCCCAATCTGGAAGATTGTGAAGAAGCTCCATTTGACCGTCCTTCGCTGCTGCCTTCGCCAAGCGGTCGGAAAAAACAATGGCTTCAAGTAGACTATTCGAGGCCAAGCGATTTGCCCCGTGAAGACCTGTGCATGCCACCTCCCCGACGGCATAGAGTCCTCGGATGCTGGATCTGGCATCAAGATCCACAACCAATCCGCCGCAATTATAATGGGCGGCTGGCACTACAGGAATCATTTCCTTCGATATATCGAGGCCGATAGAAAGACAGCGGGCAAATATATTGGGAAAGTGCCTTTTTAATTTTTCTTCGCCTAAATGCCTCACGTCCAAAAAAACATGGGTTTCGCCGCTTCGTTTTAACTCCCTGTCGATCGCTCGCGCCACGATATCTCTGGGGGCAAGAGAACCTTGCGGATGGTAGTCCTCCATAAATGAAGCGCCCACCTTATTACGAAGGATCCCCCCTTCCCCACGGACCGCTTCAGAAATAAGAAAATCTTTGATTTGTGGATGAAACAGACACGTAGGATGAAACTGCATAAACTCTAAATTGGCTATTTTTGCTCCTGCACGCCATCCCATAGCTATACCATCACCTGTCGCCAGTTCGGGATTGGTCGTGTACAAGTAAATGCGACCATGCCCTCCGGTAGCTAGCACCGTTCTTCCCGCTTGAATTTGAAAAATCTCATTGCTACGACGATTGAGAATATAAGCACCAAAGCAGCTGTTTTTTGAAAAATCAGGACAATATTTATCAGAGGTAATCAAATCAATGGCAAATTGGTTCTCCATTACCGTAATATTTGGATTCCCGCGCACAAGATGAATCAACGTTTCCATTAAAGCCTTGCCCGTCAGATCTTTTGCATGGATGACACGGCGATGAGAGTGCCCACCTTCGCGAGTCAAATGATACGACTCTCCGCTATGGGCTTTGTCAAAATCAACACCCCAACTGATGAGTTCCTCAATGGCTCTCGGGCCATCTTCAATCACGGTTCTCACGGCATCCAGCCTACAGAGCCCTGCGCCTGCTTCGCAGGTGTCGCGGATATGATTTTCAAAACTGTCGTCTTTTGAGAGGACGGAAGCAATTCCTCCTTGAGCGTAATATGTATTCGCTTCCACCAAAGAGCCTTTAGAAATAAGGATCACAGGCCCCAAGCGGGAGAGCTTAATTGCCGCAGAAAGCCCTGCGACACCGCCGCCGATTACAAGACTAGATGTTTGAATTCTGCGCTGCTCGTGTTTCATAATGAGTCTCCCTGTCAAGATATCCTTTTGCCACATGCCTGCCGCATTGACAAGCATCTCCAGCAAGGCTAAGTTCCTTCCAGTTCACTCTAGTTGAGGTGCCATCATGAATCGTGACTCAAAATCTCCTTGGTTCCACGCCCTCCCCAATCAGCTGACGATGTTCCGCGTTGCATCGGTCCCTCTGTTTTTGGCTATTTCAGCATTTGAGGACCGATCTTTTAGAATCATAGGCGCTTTTTTGTTCCTTTTAAGTGCACTTTCAGACTGGCTCGACGGATATTTCGCTCGCCTCTGGAAAGTTGAGTCAAAATTTGGTGCCATTTTAGATCCTCTAGCCGATAAAATCGCTGTAGCGGCGGCACTTATCATCGTCGCTTCCAGGTATCCCAGCTACGCCCCCCTGTTCGCCGTCTTACTTGCTCGCGATGTCGGTGTAACTGGAATGCGCCTCATCGCCCTTGAAAAAGGCATCCATGTCGCCGTGAATTCCTTTGGGAAAATAAAAACCATACTCCTGGACACGTGCCTAGTTTGTTTGCTCATGGGAGAAAATCTCTGGGGGTGGCCCTGGATGGAAGTGGGAAAAATAACCCTGGTACTCTCCTTGTTTGTCAGTCTCTATTCGGCATGGATCTATTGGCGAGTGTTTTCAGAACATGCTGATTTTTAAGGGCTATTCTCTAAATGTAGCCCTGGGGCATTTATTTTCTAGGCCGAAAGCTCAGGTTTTCTAGTTTCTATCCGAAAGGTTTCCGTACCTCCGTTAGAAGGGAAGTTCGGTGAC
Source organism: uncultured Pseudomonadota bacterium (assembly GCA_903844895.1). Lineage (GTDB taxonomy): Bacteria > Bdellovibrionota_B > Oligoflexia > Oligoflexales > CAIMVM01 > CAIMVM01. The sequence continues at coordinate 4,440 of CAIMVM010000126.1, read as the reverse complement.
CGAGAATCATGTCAAAACTGTAGGTTTAAGTCCTGAAAGGCTGAAGGTTGAGGCCTTTAAAATTGAAGGATTTAAAGTGCATTTTGTGGCGAACCCTCCCATAAAAGCCAGCTGCCTCAACCCCCTTACCGCACTGTTTCATGCAAGTATACAATTTCACCCTAATATTCAAAGCTTAGGCCAAGCCTTGCAGGCCTCTTCACATCCTCGCCAAATCATTGTGATGGAGAGAGAAGGATCCATCACAGACCAAATGCTGCTATCAATAGCACGCCTTTGGCCGACAATTGTCCTTGAAACCAATGAGCTCCGCGGGCCAGGCACAGAAAAAAAGCACAACTATTGGAAATTGAATGCCTTTGCCGTTGGCGCTTCCTTAACTTCTATTCCATTTCAAATGCTGCGCTTTGCGTTTGAGGGCTTGAGACCTGGCGCTAGAGCTGGACAGGATTTTATCCCCTGGTATGCAGCACGCTCCATATGGACGGTAGAAAATGACTCCACAAAGAAACTGTCAGGCGTCTTTGAAGACTTCTTCTCCAAGGTGTCTAAAAACCCAGCTTCCTTAGTCGACGCTGTCGAATTCGGGAAGTTTGCTCAAAATCGCGCAAAAGGCCGAGGAACCTTTAAGACTAAATCCATTCTCGCAGCCCATGACGGCACTCAGGTCTTTGTAGTAGCGGATCTTTTATGGTTCAACAAATCCGAATCTAGCCTTAGGGCAGTGTACAATAGTATGAAAACCCTGAAGTTTGACTTTGCTGTGATCTTGAGCCCCGACCAGAATACTTTGCAAATTATTGCCCGCTTTGATTTACATTCCGAAAATAATAGAAAAATACTTATGGTTGCTGGAATGCCTGGTGTTAAAATAGGTAAAATGAAACTAGAGGCACCTAAAAAATCTGGAACAGGAACCCCATGACACTTAAATTAAAGCTCCTTGGGGTTCGCGGATCTAGGCCTACCCATAAAGTTGACCTCCTAGGATATGGTGGAAACTCCACATCTATGGAATTCATTGTGGAAGGTTCCGATTACAAGATTTTTTTAGATGGTGGGTCTGGCCTGGCACACTATGGAATGATTCTCGGAGAAGAACCCAATGAAAAGAAATTTCATTTTCTTATCACTCATACTCATTGGGATCATATTTTAGGATTTCCTTTTTTTGAACCTATGTATAACACGACAAATTCCATCAACTTTTACTCGTCAAAAAGCTCTAAGGCCACCTTTAATGACCTCTTTTTTGGTCTCCATAAAGATGAAAATCTTCCCGTTCCGTCTTCCCAAATCAAAGCACAAATCCATTTTGAATCGATTCAAGCCGGATCGACATTTATGTTAGAAAATCAGGTTAAAGTATCCTGCTATCAGATTAATCACCAAGGTATTACGCTCGCCTATCGGTTAGATTTGGGCCCGGATAGTGTGGCGGTCGTCACCGACAACGCGCCCATTGAGAATGGCAACTATCTTGGCGAAGGCATGAGCGAAAAGGCTCTGGGAGATACTAAAAAATTTGAGCAAGACTTTAATGATGGTTTGGTAAACTTCCTCAAAGACTGCAATACAGTTGTCTTTGATACCCATTTCACGGAAAAAAATCTCAAAGCCGATTGGGGGCATTCGACACCCGCAAGGGCCCTTGATTTCTGCGTTCAGGCTGGAGTGAAGAGACTTATTCTGTTTCACCACGCTCCGGAAGATTTGGATCATGATGTTCATGAGAAAGTAGAAAGCGTCGTCCATGAGGGGCGCGCAAAGAACGTAGAAGTAGTCGCAGCATGCGAGGGGGATGTATGGGCGCTTCGTACGGCATAAAATTCTGGGGAACTCGAGGACTCATTTCCTCGCCTAGGAAAGACACAGCTATCTACGGAGGCAATACGACTTGTATGCAAATTGTATACAAGGATCATTTGATTATCGTAGACACCGGATTTGGCGCCTGCAATCTTGGCGAGAAGCTGATGCAACAGATTCTAACACATCAAGCAAAACTCCAAATTCATATTTTTTACACCCATTTCCATTGGGATCACATTCAGGGTCTACCATTCTTTCACCCGATTTACTTTCCCTCTACCACTCTCAACATATATTCGCCCTTACCAGTAAATGTCGCCCACCAAAATTTAGATCAATTATTCGATGGCTCTTATAGCCCCTTTTCGGGACTTAGCTCTATGGCATCCACTATCAACATTAACGAATTCTCTAAAGCCGTCATGCTAGATGGCCTCATGGTAAGTTTTTGTCCCGTCGATCATGCCAATAAAGACGAGAATGCCCATTGTTTCGCATTAAAATTCCAAGCTCCGACTGGTGAATCTATCGTTATCGCGACTGACCATGAAGCCCGAGACAACAAGAAAAATGAGGATCTCATCAACTTTGCTAAAGGAGCGACCATATTGGTCCATGACGCCCAATTTACACCCGCTGAATATAGCAGCAGGCAGGGTTGGGGACACTCTACTATGCAATCTGCACTTAAAAATGGGATCGCAGCGCAAGCTGAGCGAGTGCTTCTCACCCATCACCATCCCCATAGAAGCGATGAAGAAATCACTCGCACTTTGCATGAGTTCAAAGAAATTGCGGAATTCAAATCTATTTCCTTTGATTTTGCTAAAGAACTAGCTCATTATGAAGCTGTAAGAAATAATATTAAACGAACAGCTTAGACACGGGGACGCCATGCCTCAGATACCACATTGGATTCCGCTCGCCTTATGTGCGATTTTTGCCATTCCGCCTTTTTTGGCCTCACGCCAGCCTGAAGGACCTAAATCCGGCGTTTTAGTGGGACTTACAGGCAGGGCTGCGCTGGAGTCTATGGGGATTCTTTTTATTCCCGCATTGCTCCAAAGCCTTGTTCCCGATTTTATGCCTAACATTTCTTTCCTCTTCTTTGGAGTGGGTTCTTTTTTATTGTTTTCCTTTAGACTTCCTAGAGAACTAAGCTTTTGGCCGCATCGTCGAACACGAAATATCATCCTCGTTTTTTTTATAGCTCTGTTTATTTTTCAATTTGTAATCATTGCCGACCGGCAATGGGTCCTCATGTTTGAAACTTTGGTGATTTGGTCCCTCTCCACCTTCTACAATAACAAGGCCGTTCGCTGCCTCGTCCATGATCTTGACTCCACTCGATTTAAAATCCTGTCGCAGCACTCCCTGCGTCGCAACAACGAACTCGCCACAAATGACTTTAGGCATGCTAGCTAGCCCATAAAAGCTGTATTTTGTAGCAGATTGGAATTTCCGCTCTTAACTCTGACTATAATTTAATCTTTAGCTAAATCTCATTTTGCCTGAAGGCTAGGACTCTGTTAGAGTGTTCGTCCGATGAATCTCACTTCTAAGGCACGCTCACATGGAAAAAAAATTCGATGTTTCCGCAGTCTGTAACGCTCTTATGGACATTATTGTAGATGCAACAGATAAAGATTTAAATCATTTTGGCCTTACCAAAGGCATCATGCATCTCGTCGATCAGCATCGGCAGCTGGAAATCTTGGCCTACCTTTCAGGCCACCAGCAAACTGTTGAATTAGGCGGATCCTCCATGAACGCTATTAGAGCGTTGAGTTCTTTAGGTAAATCCACCGTATTTGCAGGAGCTATTTCCAATGACGATTTTGGCCATTCGATTAAAAACCGTATGGGTGAATTAAAAATTGAACATCGTCTGGGAATTGTAGAAGGTGGCACAGGCACCTGTCTTATACTCGTCACGCCGGATGGAGAGCGCACCATGAATACTTGCTTAGGTGCAAGTCGCCTCTACGGCGAGAGCCTGATCCCTCATGATGATATTGCCCAATCTAAAATTTTCCATTTCTGTGGCTACCAATGGGACACAGCTCCCCAGAAACAGAGCATTCTGGATGCCTTAAATACTGCTAAACGTCATGGCACGTTAATCTCATTTGATCTTGCTGATCCCTTTGTCGTAAAACACAATCGAGAGGACTTTATTGGAATCATTAAAGACTTTGCCGATATCGTCTTTTGCAATGAAGAAGAAAGCCGTTTGTTATTTGAGTCTTCTCCCGAAGAAGCTGCCAAGCGCATCGGCCAACTAGAAGCTATAGCAGTGGTAAAACTAGGGGCAAAAGGAGCTTTAATTGGCCAAGGAAATCAAATCCTAGCTACTCCAGCCGTTTCCACTCAGGTGGTCGACACTACAGCTGCAGGGGATATGTTTGCCGGCGGCTTCCTCTATGGTTATACCAGCGGAAAAGATTTAGCTACCTGTGGGAAAATCGCAGCTACTCTCGCTAGTGACGTCATTTCTAGATATGGTGCGCGACTTTCAGATCGAGCTTTAGAACTAGCAAAGCAGATTTAAGCTTACTTTTTCACCAAGGATCCGCTGTTACCAGGGCTCCGCTTTGGTCACCAAGGGTCCGCTTTGGTCACCAAGGG
>CAIMVM010000125.1 GCA_903844895.1 uncultured Pseudomonadota bacterium | reverse complement strand
GCGTTGCAAGATTGGCTGGATGAAGAATTTATACCCGAAGCGGTGAATGCCACGATCGCCCAGCGTGCGACTCAGATTTTTGTTCGTCAACGCCTAGAGGGAGAAAATGATCTGGGATCATTGGTGATTGCCATTGTGACCGAAATGCAGGCTTTTGATTTTCGAGAAAGTTTTTTTAGTGAATTTGCGATCGCGAATGCCGTTAGTGATTTAGTGCTAAGTAGCTTGGGTTTGATGAATATTTCCTAAACCTTAAAAAAATCAAAAAGCGATCGCAAAAATTCAAAATCGAAAACGTTAATCCATCAAAGAATTTCAACCTTTTTGGGAGATTGTGAGACAATAGAAAGATAGCATCATTCTTCAACTCCTATGACCGTATTAGATCTACTTCCAACCTTAAGAAACTTACCTCGTGCCGATAAACTGAAAGTGATGCAGTTTCTTATTGCGGAACTCGCCAGAGAAGAAGAACCCGCGCTTCAACAAGGTGCAACCTATTCAGTCTGGTCGCCCCTCAATTCCCACGAAGCCGCTCACAAACTTGCTCAACTTCTGGCATCGGAGCAATCGAAATAAAATGCGTGACTCGCAACAATTTAGCTTTACAGAGGGGTTTGATACCTTTGGTGTCCCTGATGCTTTACCTCAATTGCCCCTGTCTTTGAGTTATCGGGAGTCTGCCATAGAAGTTATTGCACTCCTAGATACGGGAGCCAGCGTCAATGTGCTGCCCTATAGTGTGGGGGTTCAACTGGGAGCCGTTTGGGATGAGCAAACAACCTTTGTAACCCTTGCTGGTAATCTGGCAAGTATTGAGGCGCGAGGACTATTAATTTCGGCACAAATTAGTAATTTTTCTCCTGTTCGATTGGTTTTTGCCTGGAGCTTATCAGATGACGTGCCTTTACTATTAGATAGAATGAATTTTTTTCTAGAATTTGATGTCTGTTTCTACCGCTCGCGGCTTATGTTTGAAATTCGTCCTAAAGCATAAATTATGACTTTTTTTTAACTTTTCGCCACTGATCGCTCAAATCCAAAGCGGTTGCCTCTTTAACAACAATGATCCTTTCGGTAGATGCTCTTTTCTGAAGAAAAATTCCCTATCACCTATACTAAGAAATATTAAGAAATAGATTAAACACAAAAGCCTTAAGCCCCTGTCCATTATTACCTTCATTTTTTCAATATGCCTGACCACCAAGTATCTGGAACTCCTTTAGTGAGTAAAGAAGAGATATTAGAAGAAAATCCTAATACTTTACCCTCTAAACCTTCTCCAAAGCTGAAAGCCGTCCCTAATAACCTATGGCAAGGAATTTTCGGTCTAATTGTCCTACTGGCGGCGGGTGGATTCGGACTCAATTGGTGGATGGGACAGCAAAAAGCTCAACAATCTCCCCCATCAGCGATCGCGGCAGGCCCCCAAGCAATTCCCGTTAAATTAGAAACGGCTACCTTAACCACCATTGAAAACGCCTCAGAATTAGTCGGAACCCTAGAAGCCAGTCAAGGCGGGGAAATATCTTCGGAAATCGACGGTAGAATTAGTGAAATTTTGGTTAAAGAAGGGGATTTACTCGCCCAGGGGCAG
>CAIMVM010000124.1 GCA_903844895.1 uncultured Pseudomonadota bacterium | reverse complement strand
GGCGGAACTTTTATCGATAGCTGGCATCTGCATCACCTGTCTGAAATCCTCGAAGCTGTGCTTGCGGGAGAAATCAAAAATCTCATTATCAATGTTCCACCGAGATCAGGCAAAAGTTCTTTGAGTTCCGTCGCTTTTCCTGCTTTTGCGTGGATCACAAGACCTTCTTTAAAGTTCATTTATGCGTCTCATTCTGATAGTATTGCTGAATATCATTCAAGACATTGTCGTGCTTTGATTCAATCCAAATGGTATCAAAAGCAATTTGGGCATGTTGTGAAAATTGTCCACGATCAATCAACGAAAGACCATTTTGAAAATACAGCCTCTGGGCATCGGATTGCAACGTCTGTACAGACAGAAACAATCACGGGTTATGGGGCAGATATCTTTGTCCTGGATGATCCTAATGGACTGAATGATTCTCCCGTTGAATTGGAACGTGCCATTGCTTACGTCAAAAACGTTGTGCCGTCTCGCTTGAATGTGAGTGGACTTAATAGCATTATTGCCATTCAGCAAAGAACCAAGACAAAAGATGTGACCGGTCAACTCTTGGAAAAAGAAGGCTGGTATTCTTACATTCTCCCTGCTGAGTTTGAAGCCCAGAGAAAATCAAGAATTGCTCTTCCTTCAGGGAAAACATGGGAAGATCAAAGAACACAGGAAGGCGAGCTTATCTATCCTGAACTCTTTACACGAGAATTTCTGGAGGGCAAAAAGAAAAGCATGGATGAAACCGCTTATGCGGGTCAATACCAACAGCGTCCGACTGCCAAATCAGGCAACTTTTTTAAGAGAAGCGAGTTTCTGGTCTACGAACGCAACTTGCTGGAAAATGCCGCGGGATTTGTATTGTTAGCCAATCATATCGATGTGAAGCCTCTACAAGAAAGACATGAAGCGGCTTGTATCGTTCTCTCTCTTTATCAATATAGAAACCGTCATCGTATGGTGATTATGGGAGCTTGGACAGGTTCTGTGACCCTGGAAGAGAATCTTCAGCAAATCGTGCGCATGGCCCATGATTGCAGAGATAACGGCACCTTTGAGATTGATGATGGCCCTCTGGTTTGGAAAGAAGTCAAAGCCCATTACTTTGATCAAAACAATAAGCCCATCAATCCTGAAAAAATCAAACTCAAACGACGCCGAAAAGATCGCATCTTGCCGGAGCCTATTTATACGGTAGAAAAGAAACCGTGGTTTGATCAGCCTGCGTATCGATCTCATGTGATTACCACTTCCAGTGATATCGTTGCTGAAGACTTATGGCGTCAGGGAAGGATGGTCAGACCTCATTTTAGAATCCATCCTTTCGCTGCCAAAGATATGCTGGGCAAAAGACCCATTTCTGAAGAAGAAATCAATGCCTTTGTTAAAAGATTTATGGGAGCCTCTGAGTATCTCTTCTTAGCGCCTGTGCATCTGTATCCTTATCTCAAAGATTTTCTGGATGTTGTGACAAACTATCCTGACGAAGGGTCTCATGCTTTGGGACAAGCCTTGATCAATACCATTATTTATTGTTGGGTTACCGGGAAAATTAAAGTGCCTTGGGCTGTGGGAGATCTTTTAAGGTCTGGGAACTTTAAAGATGCAGACCATTGGGAAAAACAGTCTGACATGACCAAACTGCAAGAACTGACCCATCAAGCTTTCACCTATATCAAGCTCGCAGAAAAAATAAAAGACTAGACATTTTGAACATTTCAAGACATGACCCCTCAAACCCGCAGAAATCCTGGAACAATGGACTCTTTGAGCAGAATGCTTTGAACGTCAAGAAGACGCGCGTGCGTCATCACTGTCTGTCAAAATGACGCAAGAGGAGAACTCTTGCTTATCTTGTGATAAGCGCAAGATATCACTTCTGCAAAATATGTCCTGTGTTCAAAGCGTTAAAGCTTTGCATTCTCGAGAGCAACACTCAAAATATATTGAACACACGCATTGCGGGTCATAAATCGCTTTTTGGCCAGTTTATCGATCTTGGCCATGAGTTCAAGATCCATACGGATTAAAACAGGGTGACGTTGGTTTTTTTGACTTTTCATCATCATTGATCCTTTACTTCAAGTGTTCACAAAATATCCAGAGGGGGGCTCTCTGGTGTTCATTTTAAAAATCTTTTATACTTTTCTTGTGTCTTTTTTTTGAACGTCTCTACTGTTAGCGCCGGAGGTAAAATGATACAGATCATCGGTTGAATTTTGATACACCCACGCATTAACTCCTTTTCAAAGGAGTTTAGGAATAATGATTCAGTGGGAACAAACGATGGAAATAAAAATATTACGCCGACAAGGCAAGAGTCTAAGAAGGATTGCTCATGAGGTTGGTATGGCCGTGAATACAGTTCGTAAATATCTCCAACATGAAGGCAGACCTTTTTATAAGAAGAGAAAAAAGGTTGAGACTAAACTTGATCCATATAAACCTTATTTGCAAGAAAGGGTCAAACAGGCTCGCCCTTTTTGTCTTCCTGCAACGGTTTTGCTACGGGAGATACGCGATCAAGGATATAGGGGTGGCGTGACACAATTAAGGTTATATCTGAATTCTTTAACCCCTGTGGTCTGTGAGGAAGTCGTTAGATTTGAAACAGAACCAGGCGCACAAATGCAGATGGATTGGATTGAATTTCGAAAAGGGAAAAACCCTCTATCCGCTTTTGTCGCAACCCTTGGTTATAGTCGGGTCAGCTATGTCTGCTTTGTAGAGAATGAGAAATTATCGACATTACTTCAATGCCATGAAGATGCATTTGATTATTTTGGCGGTATCCCCTCTCAAGCCCTTTATGACAATATGAAGACTGTTATTCTGGCAAGAGATGCCTATGGTTTAGGGAAGCATCGCTTTAATTCTGGGATGTTAGATTTTGCCAAGCATCATGGATTTCAACTGAAAGTGTGTCGTCCTTATCGCGCCAAGACGAAAGGAAAAGTAGAGAGATTTAATCGTTACTTGCGTTACAGCTTTTATAACCCTCTTGCTTCTCGGCTTAAAAGTGCAGGTCTAACACTCGATGTTCAAACCGCTAATATGGAAGTTTTAAAGTGGTTAAAAGAAACAGCTAATCAGCGTGTTCACGGCACCACAAAAGAGATTCCTCTTGAAAGGTTAGAAAGAGAACGTTCGACTTTGCAGCCTCTTGGTCTTCCTTATCGAGGAGATGTTTCATTAGCTCGTTGTGTTAAAGAGCCAGAGATTAAAGCTCCTGAATGGGCTCCTCACAACCCCCTTCAGCATCCTCTTTCTGTTTACGACAGAATTCTGGAGGCAGCATGAACTTACAATATCAACGTCTCCAAGAGATGTGCGATTCTCTTAAACTGATCTCTGTTGCTCAAGGATATTCTGATCTCGCTCAGGATGCCGTTAAAAATCAGGTAAGTTATACAGATTTTTTAGAAAAGCTTTTAGAAGCGGAGATCAAAGAACGGCAACGTCGAAGTCAACGTATTCTTACAAAGATAGCAGGATTTCCCGCGATCAAAACTTTAGATGATTTTGATTATTCTTTTGCGGGGAGTATTAAAAAAACAGCCATTGAAGAATTAAGGTCGCTGTCTTTTGTCGATCGGTGTGAGAATATTTTGCTTCTTGGTCCAAGTGGTGTGGGCAAAACACATATTGCTATTGCTTTAGGATATCTGGCAACACAAGCAGGAATCAAAACTCGCTTTATCACAGCCTCTGATCTGATGCTTCAACTGGACGTTGCAGCACGTCAACAAAAACTGGATCACTTTTTTAAAAGAACGATAAGCGGCTATCGTTTGCTCATTGTTGATGAATTGGGGTACCTTTCCTTCAAAAGAGAACAAGCCAATCTCCTTTTTCAAGTGATTGCCAAACGCTATGAAAAAAGCAGTTTGATCATCACCAGCAATCTTCCCTTCGGACAATGGCATCATGCTCTCGGAAATGATGCGGCCTTAACAGCCGCTTTATTGGATCGGTTGCTCCATCATAGCAGCATTATCCATATTCAGGGAGAAAGCTTCAGATTGAGAAATAAACAGAAAGCGGGAGTAATTAATTTTACTCAAACGAAAAAGGAGGAAGAAAAAATAATGACGAATTGAACCCTTATTTTTTTATCTCAGGTGTATCAATTTTCATCCGAGGATTTTTAAAAATCTGTATCAAATTTCAGCCGATGTTGACACTACGGCTCAATCCTTGACCTTTCAGTCAAGAAATGAAGCACCTATAAACGTCTGTTCCAGGCGTTGACTTTGAAAGAAAGAAATGATGGACTTAGAGAGGATCAATCAGAAAAAGGAAAATATTGATGACAACACTTTGAGTTGGCGGGTTATTGAACAACCAAGAAAATAACCCGCCCTTCAACACATGTTTCCTCCGAAGAGGATTAAAGGAGAAACTTCAATCTGGCATTCCCTACGAATTAGATTGAATTTCAATTCTCATGATAGACCGAAATTCTGGTTTTTGTGAAGACCCTTTCATCTTTCTTTTAAATCTTCGGAGAAAACATCTCTATTAATAATAATTAGTAACTTGTAATAGTTTACAGGAGTTATTCTAGTATTACGCAAGTTGATACAAGTTGATCTAGGTTTATCTTTTTGTATGAGAGGAGATTTTTGTTTATTTATATTGTCTATAAGTTTTTTTTATTCATTTACGATGAATAAATATTTTCTTGGATGTTGACAATCCTATTTTAATATGAGAATGTAGAAAGATAGTTAAAAATTGAAGGAGGATGAATGAGCGAATCAGAACAGTAAAAAGGCCAGGTTGAGTTCATAGTTTGGTCACCGTGACTCAATCCCGACCCTTACTTAACACATTAACAAAAGAAGCATCTAGATGAAAAAATGCTTGTTCTCACTGTAGAACAATTCGGAACGATCGCACAAGTTTTTTTCATCTGATTTCTCTTTATCCTGATTCGTTCATGGCAAAAACCATGAAAGACGAACCCTTAAACACCCCCGATGAATCTCTCCTCTCTGATGCGTTGTCAGAGCCTCTGGAATCGTCAGGGAATGCACAAATAGAGGATGACCCTACGGAGATACCCTCCGAACAGGAATATGCGTCTCCAAACGATTTTAACGGCAATCTGGCCGAAGTCCTCAAAGAAGACGTCCTCACGTCCATCGCTGAACAACTCTATGAAGGCGTCACGCAAGACCTGGACTCTCGTGCCTCATGGGAACAAGACGTATCAGCGTCGTTTAAATCCCTGGGCTTTTCTCTGGACGACTCCACGGCTTTTTCTTTCCCTGAATCTTGCAAAGCCTACGATACTTGTCTGGCTCAGGCCCTGTTGCGTTTTTACTCTTTGTCCCAACCTGAACTCTTTCCTGCAGAAGGCCCCGTGCAGATTCAGGTATTGGGAGAGAGTCATGAACAAATGGACGATCAGGCGGAACGCATCCGTCAGTATTTAAACTGGCATTTGACCCAGGAAGATCGGGGATATTTGCCAGATTCTTACAGACTGCTCATGTATGTAGGCCTGAATGGTTGTGCTTTTCGTAAGGTAACACAAGATCCCGTCACCCATTATCCCGTCTCACGGCTCATTAAACCGCAAGATTTTATTGTGAACAATGAGTGTGTCGATGTGTTGAGTTCAACACGACTCACCCATGTTCTCCATCTGGATGAGCAAACCCTCAAACTACGTCAACAAAACACCTTTTATCGACCCCTGGATGTTTCCTTTACAGTGCCTCAGGAAGATGAAGACCTCATCCAAAACGATCTGGACGATAGCATTCAGGAATCTGACGGCATCGAAAGCACCCTAGAGACGGATAAAATCTCTCTCCTCACCGTGTGGGAATCTCATGTGCAGCTGGTCATTGAACAAGATAAGGAAGGAAAAGACCACAAAGATATTCCCAAACCCTATATTGTCACCATGATCCCTGGGACAAAGCAAATCTTGTCCCTACGGCGCAACTGGAAACAAGAGGATCTTGATTACCGACGCAAGGAATGTTTTGTCAGTTATACGCTCATTCCTGGCTTTGGTCTTTACGGCATCGGCTATGGCAAACTCTTGGGAGGCAATGCCGCTTCTCTCACGTCAATTTTAAGACAACTTGTGAACAAAGGAATTCTGAGTAATTTCCCAGGAGGACTGCGGGACAGTGCCATGGTCATTCCAGAAAATGACCTGCTCATCGGCCCTGGAGAGTTTCAAGCCGTGGATTTAGCTCCCAACAAAAGTCTGAAAGAATCTCTGATTCCGCTCCCTTATGGGGAGCCTTCCGTAGTGTTGAAAGATTTGTATGGCATTCTTCAACAACAAACCAGGGAATTGTCAGCCACGGTGGAATTGTCTGTGGCAGACCAAGGGGCCAATACCCCCGTGGGCACAACCCTTGCTCATTTGGATGTGGCTCATCGGCTGCAATCTTCTGTGTTGAGGTCATTAAGACGAGGACTGGCCGATGAGCTTGCTCTTCTCTATAACGTCTTTTGTGAATCTTTTGGAGATAAAACTATTGTCTTCCCTCAAAAAGGAACTTGGGGAAATGTGAGACGAGAGGACTTTTCTCCTCTGTTCAGGTTAGAACCTGTTTCGGATCCGTTTCTGGCAACGTCCACTCAACGCATTGCTCACGTTCAGGAATTGCTTCGACTGTCATCACAAGCCCCTCAACTGTATGATTTGAAGGTCGTGCATAGACGAGCCTGTAAAGCCCTTCAGATCGAAAACATCGATGAAATCTTGCCTCCCCAACAAGAAGCACTGCCACTAGATCCCGTGACAGAAAACATGAATGCGCTTCAGGGAAAACCTCTCAATGTTGCCCTCTGGCAAGATCATCAAGCCCACTTGATGGTGCATCAACAATTTTTAGAAATGAATCCTGATGTGGCACCGATCTTGCAAGCGCATATAGCAACGCACAGGGCCTACGCTTATTTGATCCAAATGGAACAACAAACAGGACTGCGTTTCCCTTCTCCTGAAGAGATGACCAACCCCCAAATTCAAAATGAGATCGCTCTGGCTTGTGCCCAAGCAGCCTCTCAACAACAACAGGCTCATCAGGCTCAACAAGCGCCGGATCAAAATTCTGTGCTTGTGGCAGAAGTCGATGCCCAAAGAGAAGGGCATCGCATGAAGCTGGAAGAAGCCAAAATCAGGGCTGACACCGAAAAATATAAAACAGATATCCAGGCTCAAACGGATGCCCAAAAACGACAAACCGAGAAAGAGATTGCGCGTCACAAAGATGAAACATCTTTGACTGTGGAAGCCATGAAACATTCAACGCAACAAGAAGGAGATCCTTATGGACAATAATCAATCAACAGAAACACAGGCTTTAGCCGCTGAATTCAAAGAACGCTTTATCCAAAAATGGAACGCGTTTGATACGAAAGATGAATTCTGGCGTCCTCTCTTTACCCTACATCCTTCCACAAAAGCAGAAGAAGTGGACGTTGAACAAGATTACGGAATGAGCCAATCTTCTCTGGTGCAAGCCAACAAAAAAACCTACCGCAAGCGCGTCACGCGGTATAAACACAAATCTTTTGACTTACACTTTAAGGTTCTTTTGGAAAAAGCAAAAAACGGATGGAATGAAGACATAGAAGAACAGTCTTTAGCTTTATTCGACACAATGCGTCAACAAATTGACAGAGAAGCATCAAGTGTTTTTGACAATATGTTCAAAGAAGACACGTTAGCTTTGGGTCGCACGAATGCTCCGTTTTCCAGAACAGCTTACCAAGAGACTGTGATTTCTTTATATGAGGCTAAGGATATATCAGGGATTTATGTCACTCTTAACCCTACGGCTCTCATGATTTCTCCAAAGCTTCAATCCAAAGTTTACGAGCATATCTCTCCAGAGGATTTTAAAAATAGGAACGTTAAAGTTGTCATCAATCCCACTCTTAAAAATCCTGCTTCCTGGTTTTTAATCACAGATGCCAAAAAAGGCTTGAAATGCTTTGAAAGAAAAGCTCCCGAACTTGATGTCTTTGCCATGACAGGCGATCGTAACTTTATCACAGGTGAGATTGATCTGAGTGTCCAATCGGCCATGATCTTCAAAATCAGCGCGCGTTATTCCTTCGGTTATACCAATCCCAATGCTGTCTTTGCCTCAAACGGAACAGGAGAATCCAAATGACCACTAAACCTAAAAAACCTGTCTTACCGCCTCGTTTAGAAAAACGTCAAAATGCTGCGGGCAAAAACCCTTTGGGTACAAACCCTTTGGGTACAAACCCTTTGGGTAAAACTCCGCTTGGAAAGCTGTTGAGTAAAATACCAGGTCTCAAAGGACTTGCTCCCTCTCAAAAGCAGAAGGGGAATCAAACTTTATCGGCTCATAAGAGCTCTGCTTTGGAAAAAACAGCCAAGACACTTACCGTCAAACCCCAGAAACTCGCAGCAGGGGGTGCGGCCAAAGTGCGGCTCGGACAAGTGAAGGTCAAAGGCGTGGGTTCTTCTTTCAAAACACTTCCCAAAGCAAAGAAAAAATCATGACCAGCTATATCCTTCCTCATGAACGAGAACAGGCACGAGAGATGGTGACCTCTTTGATGGGATGCCCGTTGCCAGAACCTTTAGGCAACTTTATTGCCGTGAAGCTTTTTGTGGAGGAATCCCACATTAAAAAGATTGCAGGACGTGAGTTGATCGTTCCTCCTTCAGCTTCTTGTGCGGATAGAACACGACCTCATCCTGCTTTGGTCATTGGCAAGGGAAATGCCGTCAAAGACGATTATGTCCTCGGCGATTTTATCGTCATCCCCCGTCATCAGGGCGTTGAACTGTCCTGGTATGGACACACGGTGCGTTTCCTGGAGGGAGATAAAACCTACAGCGTTTTACAATCTCCTGAAGAGTTTCATTTATCAGAATTTGAACCAACAAGAGGAGAAGACCATGTTTCTGTCCAATGATCTGAAAGACATGACCGCTTATTTAGGAGAGGCGTTGCCCCGTCCTTTGGGACCGCAAATCTTGCTCAAGCTTTATGTGCCAGAAAAACAGATGCGCCTTAAAGATGGAACCCAAACATCCATTCTCACCACAGAATCCGCCAGAGAAGAACATATCTATCAGTCTTTGACAGGGCTGGTATTGGCTCTGGGGCCTGACTGTTACAAAGCCGATTCTTTTAAAAACTGGCACCCACCGCAAGTAGGACAATGGGTCATCTTCAGACCCAACAGCGGCGTGCGCTTTAATTACAAGGGAGTGCCTTTGCGCTTTGTGTATGACGACTCTGTCATGGCGGTCATCGGCGATCCTTCCTGTGTCACGCGAAACTAAGGAGATTTTTAAATGCAAACATCAACAGAAAACACAACAACAGCCTCAACACTCTCAGAAATGCCTTTGGGAGAAGATCGGGCGCTTCCCAGCACAGGGTCAGAGAAAGGCGATGTCATGGCTTATGCCTCTGATATGTACAAAGCGCTTCAACTCTCACGGCAGAGAGAAGCCGCTTTGCATCAACAGCTGATCCATTCTCAAAATGTTTCCAAAGAGATGGGCGCGGCCTCTCTCCTTCAATATAAAGAAGCGGCTGAAAGAGGCCTTGAAAAAGCCCGTCTTCTCAAGAAAGCCGCTATGGAAGCGGGAAACTCAGAAGACATTCTCAAGGCGGATGAAGAATATATGGCGGCTATGACCGCGAAGAACTGGTCGGAACAGATGATGCGGCAAAAAGAAGCCCAGACTTCTTCCTCTTCTCAAGAGAACGGGTCGTCAGAATCTTTGTCAACAGCAGGATTGGATCCCCGAGCCGAAGGTTTTATGAAGGCCCATCCTGTCATTGACCAAACAAGTCCCTCTTATGATGCACAAAAACATCAGGAAATTGCTACCTATGCCATGGCTTTAGAAATGAATCTGCAAAACGACGGCAGAGCCCATGAAATCTGCTCTCCCTCCTACTTTAAGAAAATCGAGGACTATATGACCGCACGCTTCGGAACATTCTCAAATGGAACATCTTCTCAAGGAACATCCTCAAATGGGACGTCTTCTGGAAATTCAGCTTCATCAAATGCCAAACCAACCGTGAAGCCTCTCTCCGATGCTGAAAAACGCATCTGTAAAATTATGAACATTAAAGAAGACGATTACCTCAAGAATCGAGAAATCTGCCAACAAGAATACGCTGAACGTCTCGCCGCAGGAGAGCGCTATGCCTAAGAAAAACCGCTCACAGAATCATCATTACGACAAACAGGAGAATTCTATGAATCAGACCAACCTTTCCAATCCCGCTCTCAATGAGACGCCTCTTGCTTTAGGAATGTCTTTTGACAGCGAGACTCTCCAGACAGAAGAAACCTTCCAGGACAGAACGGTTTCAAGAGAAACGTCCGCTGACGGCAGACCGATACGCTCTTCTCGAGAAGAAGAAGAGCGGATCAACCAAAGTCGTCAGTTTTTGCAAAATCTTTATCCTGACCGACTTTATTTTCCGTCCGACGAAATCCCTCGGGACATGGATTATCGGTGGATTCGCGAAGAGTTTCACGGCACGCCCGATATGGCGCGTGTCACCGTGATGACGCGCAAAGGATGGACACCGGTGCCGGCTTCCCGTCATCCCAATTTCTTATCCGATTGCACCTGGACTGGAGCAGCGCATAAAGAAGATATTATTCGCGTGCAAGGACTTATTCTCTGTGAACGTCCCAAAGAATTGGGACTCATTGAAAATAAAACCCTCAAATCTATTAACGAGATCAACAAAACGAGAGTCAACTGGCAAGCCGGTGTCATCGGAACCCAGGAGCGTCGTGTTTTTGAAAACAAAGCCTCCTTCGGCACACAAAGAGGATAAGGGACAATATAGGATGGTTTCTTATACAAACTCTCTTTCTGGCGGTCTGATTCAACCTTCCAACATGAGCTATGTCGCCTATTCTTTTGGGGAAGACTTGGTGCTGTCATGGCCGTCCACGTTTGGGAACAATCCAAAAGTGACGGCAGGAATGATGGATTTGACGACAGAAGAGGACAGCTTGAGCGTCATCCTTCCTGATGCACGGTCTGTTTCTGTGGGACAGAATATCCTCATCAATAATCGAGGAGAGTTGGATTTTAGCGTGGGATCGAGATCGGAAGCAACGCAATGAAACAGGAAGAAAGAAGATCAATCTCAACAAGAGAAGAAGCAACAACGATGAATGAACAACCAGAAGGAGAACAAACAGTATGAGCTACGGAACCAATGCCCCTCAGGGCTTTCAACCTCAAAATACCCAAACATCCGCCACCTTTACAGGACAGATGTTTATGTATCGTATCCCTTCAGGATACAACACCAGCCTCTTTACAGGAGATCCGGTCGTTCTCACGAATGGTACGCTTGTGCCAGTGACCGATGGCACAGCGGCAACAACGCTTGCCACCATGCCTTTGGGTATCTTTCAAGGATGTGAGTGGAATGCCGTTGATCCCAATGTTTTGGGACTTTCCAAATCTGCTTATTGGCAGGCCAATACGGTGACTAAAAACGCGGCCGTGGGCGCCAGTGGATGGATCATCACTGATCCCAATGCCACATGGAATATTCAAGTCTCCACTTCTGCAGATGCTGAAGCAGCAACAGCAACTGTCAAGCCTGCTCAGATCGGACAATACGCCACTTGGGCGCTTAAAAGCGGAGGAAATAAGTTTAAACCCTTACAGCCTGTTAATCCAGGAACAGGCAACACCGCCACCGGTCAGTCGGGCGTTTATCTGGATGCTTCCAGTATTAAGGACAATCCTGTGGGACTGCCTCTGGTCATCCTGGGCTTTGTTCCCCATCCCCAAAACAGACCCGGAAAACCTTTTTGTAATGTCATCGTGGGATGGAATCAAAAAATTGTGAAACCAAGTGCATAAACAAGACTCAAAGGATTTCGAAAAATGGACAGGATGATGAGTGCGAGAGCCCGCGGAGCGTACATAAAGGACGTGAGCAGGTCGAGTCATGAAGTCAGACGCATCCAGTTTTTGAAAGACGAAGAGTATTAGAAGGAGAAATGAGAAAATGATTAATACCGCCGCCATTGCCAACCTGCTCAGACCCGGTCTGCGGACTGTCTTCGGAGAAGGCCCCACGTATCCGCCTCAGTGGAAAGAAATCTTTACCACTTATGAATCCACCATGGCCTATGAGCAAGATCAGGAAATGAAGTTTTTGGGACTGGCTCAGATTCGGGCAGAAGGAGCCCCTGTCGCCTTTGATACTATGGGACAAAGATATGAGTTCAAATATTGGCATAAAGATATTGGTCTTGGCTATCAAATTACCCAAAACACGATTGATGATAACCAGTATGAATCTCAATTCCCAAGACAAGCGCGCGCTCTGAAATCCTCTTTGGAGCAAACCAAAGAAGTGATTGGCGCGGATGTTTTGAACAACGCCTGGGATCCTGAGTTTCTTCAGGGAGACAATGTCACACTGTTCAGTACGCAGCATCCTATTGATGGGGGTGTTGTTGCCAATACAGCCGCGATTCCCGCAGACTTGAATGAGGCCTCTTTAGAACAAGCCATTATTACCATTCAACAGTTCAGAGATCAGTCAGGACTTATTCGCATGACCAAACCTCGTAAAATGATTGTCCCTCCGCAGCTTCAGTTCGTGGCCGAAAAGCTTTTAAAGTCAGCTTATAGCCCTGATACAGGAAATAATGCCGTCAACCCCATTTTTACTATGGGCGTTCTTCCTGATGGGTATCGGGTGAATCAGTTTTTGACCAATCCCGATGCGTGGTTTGTGCTGACCGATTGTCAGGATGGGTTGAAGCATTTTCAGCGTAAAGCCTATGAAAGCGATATGTACAACGATTTTGCAACAGGAAACCTCATGGTGAAAGCTATAGAAAGATATTCTTTTGGCTGTACCGACTTCCGCGCCATTTATGGCAGTGGCAACCTGCCTGTTTAAGGAAACCCTATGCCAAGAAATATAACCACATTCACCTCCTTGCTGGTGTCTGACAGAAAAAGTCCAGGAGCGGACGACAGTGTCGGAGTCGTGGCGGAGATTCAATCAGATGCGGGAGCTTTGTTGGTCTCACGACTCACCGGCGATGCGCTTAAAGCTTTGGAAGTGACGCTTCTTCAGCAGGGAGTGAATTGAGATGGCCACATCCCGCTCGTATGCGTTTCAGGAAACACCCCTTAATACTTTTATTGAGGAAGCTTATGAGCGTGTGGGGATTCTCGGCGATCATCTGACGGCTCAACAGATTCAGGCCGCCACCCGAAGTCTTAATTTTATGCTCACAGAATGGATCAATGACGGCTTACCCCTTTGGACAATTCAGCAGCGCATGAGGGGATTGACGGAAGGACAAACAACCTATGAGCTTCCTCAAACTGTTTCCGAGATTCTGGAAATGAATTTGAGGCAAACATCCCGGATTTTACGGGGAATTCCTGTGGCGTCTTCAGGGATTGCTGCCAATGCCTTTGACAATAATCCAAACACTTCCTGTCAGCAGACAGCCGAAAATGGATATCTGGGGATGATATGGCGTCAAGTTCCAGCTCTTGTTCAAATGGTGGGAATGATCTCTCAGGAAACAAAAATCTATCAATTGAGCCTTCAAATCAAGGACGGAGAAAACTTTAAAACCGTTCTAACGATTCCAAAACAAGAATTCCCTCAGGGAGAGCTTCTCTGGTTTGTCATTCCTGCCCCTCAAAAAAGCACAGAGTGCCTCATTCAGGAAACAGGAGGGGATATTCTCAATATTCAGGAGCTTTATTTTGAGAATGTGGTTCAAGACACGGTGATGACCTCCCTCTCCAGAGCCGAATGGATGGCCTTGCCCAACAAGAATCAACAGGGACAGCCCACCTGCTTTTATTGGGATCGAACCATTCGTCCTGTGTTGTCTGTCTGGCCGAACCCCACGGTATTTTATAAATCTCTGTTCTTTACTTGCACGGTCATGATGGAAGATGCCGGCGATTTGCTCAACCAGGTCGACGTCCCCTCAAGGTTTTACGAGCCTCTGGTGGCAGGGTTGGCCGCTAAACTCGCCGTGAAGTACGCTCCTCAAAAAGTACAGATGATGGGGGAGATCTATCAAAGCGTTTATGCAAAAGCGAAAGACAATGATACGCAAAAACAGCCTCTCCGAATTGGCGTGTCATGGCGAGGAGGTTATACATGGTAAGGCGTGTGTCAAAATATGCCACGGTGAATCCTCGACATCCCGAAGCGTTCGGGATTTGTGATCGGTCTGGTTTTTTATTTAACCGAAAAGATCTCGTTAAACAAATGCAATGGGCAGGCGATTCTCTGGTGTGGACAGGACTATGGGTCGGAAAACCCTTCCTTGATGTTCCCAATGAACAATCAAGGTCTCCTATTCTTGGCCCTGATCCTGTTCCCATTCCTTTTCCACGCCCCCCTCTCATGGAAGAAACTTTCTGGAATGAGATCGCAGATGTTCCGTGGGAGTTTCAGAGCTTCTGGTGGGAAGAACAGGAAGACAGTCCCTCCCCTCAACTTTATGAGACGGTTACAGGATGGGGAGCGCCGACCCAGGCAGAACAAGCCTTGCCCGTGAAAGAGCGCGAGGCCATGCTCCGAAAAATCAATTTTACAAAGCCAGGAGACTGAACCATGACCAATCTGACCGGACAAACACCTTATGCCACCTACCGAGATTTACTGACGGTGACCCATGGAGGTCAGGGATTGCCTCAAGACACGCTCGTTCCCGTTCAGGATGGAGCAGGCAATAATAGTCCCCTGCTCATGTCTCAGAATGCCGTGCAATTTATGAAGGTCATGGCGGTGCCTTGCTGGACAAGCGCAGAAAGACCAGAAAATCCGATCACAGGAACAGTGGGATTCAATACAGAAAAGGATGTGTTGGAAGTATGGAATGGGAAGAAATGGAGTGCTGACGCATGAGTGATAATATCGTCAAGTTTCCCAAGAAAAAGAAAGTGGAGATTCACAGTGCAGAAATCTCAGAATGTTTGAATACGGTTGTTGATCTTACCCATTCAAGAGGCGGGATTCTTCTGCTTCTCAAACAGAATGAGGATGCGGCCGTCGCCTGGAGTGGAGAAATCACAACACAAGATATGATTCGGCTGTGCTCTCTCGGTATTTATGATGCCTACGCTTTTGAAAAACAAGATGAGGAAGGGGAGGTCTCTTAAATGCCCGCGATGACCTGGCTCTCTTTATAACGTCCCTGTGTTGGAAGATGAAGAAAACTGGAGAGAATGGGGAAATTGGCTTGTGGAAGAACCTTCTTTTGCTAAAGCAGGCTGTCCCGAAACAACAGGATTTGATACTTCTGAAGCATAGGCGCAAGCGGTTTGCGCCTGCAGGACTGATTTTACGTAAAGGACAAAATGATGAGTGATGAAGAGAACATGAATCCTTTTGAGATACTCAAAATATCCCAAGCAAAAGGAGAAGAATGTATGAAAGCGATTCTGGGTGTGATTGGAGAAAGTAGAAATGGACAACCAAGGCTGAATATGACAGCCATGAATACTGTGGTCATGTCTAATATAGCCATGAATATCATGCAAATTGTCATTTCTTCTCTGAATCATCCTGATCTGCTCAAGACTTATAAAGAGCAAACCTTGCATGGGCTCAATGAATATTTTGACACCCAAGAACTCAAAATCAAAAGCACGGTGAATTAGAGGACGAAAATGACTTTAGATGAAGAAAAGAAACGGAAACGTTTGGAATCCTCCAGAAAATATTATCAAAAAAACAAAGAGATCATTAAAGAAAAACGTGATCAAAACAAACAGAAACGTCAAGAATACGGAAAACGGTTTTATGCTGAAAACAGAGAAATGCTGAGAGAAAAGAATCGCAAATGGTCTGAAGCACATCCTGAAAAAATTAAAGAATGGCGAGAACGTGCAAAGCAAAAAAGACGAGAAAAGAATCCTCCCAAACCAAAGAAAACACTGGAAGAACGAAAAGCTTATGAAAAACAACGTAAACATGAATGGTACGCAAACAACAAAGAACGCATTCATGAACAACAGCGAGCTTATCGTCAAATAATGAAGAAACGCAGAAAGCAAAAAAAGAAGGAGAAGGCTCAATCATGACCAGCTTTTACGGACATTTTCCTTTTTCAGCGTCCTATCCGCAAAGGGGAGCCAATGAAGGCATCATGACACAAGATCTCTATGGACAACATCTGCCCCTGATGTTGCCGGCTGAAGCTATGGGACAAGCCCTGCAAACATCCTCTTATAGTCCTGAAGCAGGTATGAGTCCGTATGCGCGAGGAGGGCGGGTTCAGCAATCTGGCTTTCCTTTGAGAGGACTAGCTGAAACCTTGAGGACACAAGGACAAGAAGGCGATAGTATTTTGGCGCATATCAGTCCAAGAGAAGCGGCGTTTCTGGCAGAACATTTTGGAGGTGATATCAATCCTGAAACAGGACTGCCCCAGTTTGGTTTTTTTAGCAAGCTTTGGAAAGGCGTGAAGAAAGTAGCAGGACCTGCTATCGGCGCTGTCTTGGGAACCATGGTGGGTGGTCCACTAGGAGGGGCTATTGGCGGCGGCATTGGGGGAAGTTTTGGACATCCCAATGATCGCGTGGGACCCGTCATGGGAGGACTTGGCGGATATTTTGGAGGACCGGCTCTTTTAAAGGGAGGTTCTGCTTTGATGGCAGGGCAAGGACTCAGCGGAATTGGGGCTGGACTGAGTTCAGGATTTGGACAAAGCACAGGGATGCTCTCAAACGGTCTCTCTTCTTTGCTCAATTCAACAGGACTCGGCAGTTTTTTTGGAGGGGGTGTGGGAAGCAGTGCCGCCTCTGCCGCTTCTGCTGGGAAAGACGTGCTTCATCGTGCTATGGGAGCCAGTGCGGGAGGTGGCGGACTCGGGAGTTTCTTTGGCGGAAACATACTGAATAATGCGTTGCTCGCAACCGCAATTGGCGGAACTTTGCTCAGACGAGAAAAGCCTCAAGGCCCTCAATCCATAGGTGACGCCATGAGAGAGGGTGAAAAACACCGATGGAGGCCTGATCAATATCCAGACAAGGATTCGTTCAAGCCCATCAATCGCAAGTATCAGGGATACTCTAAAGAGTACAGACCAGGGTTTGATCCTGAAGAAGAAGCTTTTAGGGAAAACAGTCCCTGGCAATATACACCGAGGTTTTCTGAACAGAAATTTTCTGAAGGAGGGTTTTTAGAAGGATTTTCTCAAGGACAAGAAGATAACGTACCCGCTTTGTTGTCAGAAGGGGAGTTCGTCATTCCTGCCGATGTGGTGGCGGATCTGGGAGATGGCAACTCAAAAGCCGGTGCCAAACGTCTGGAACAGATGATGCGAGAAATCAGACGTCACAAGAATACAACGAAGCATCCGCCAAAGTCCAAAGGACTGGGCGCTTATTTTAACGCTTAACAGAAGGAGAAGCAAAAATGCCCGCTGTCGGAATTAATCTCAATAAAAGTGATCTGCCTCCCTGGCTGGAAGCTCTTTATCGAGAAGTGTCAAGAATGGCCTCCAATCAAGCAGCGACGCCCTATATGCCCTATCAGGGATCAAGGTTGGAAGATTTTAACGCCGATCAGCAGAAAGCCTTTGGGTTGGGACGTAATTATGGATTGCACACCACGCCTCTCAAACAAGCTGAAGAGCAAATCTGGCAAGGATCAAGAGATTTTCCCAGTCTTTATGAAAAATACATGAACCCGTACACTCAACAAGTGGTGAAGGGTATTGGAGACGCGGGAAACAAGAACTTTATGGAAAATATCCTGCCGGCTATTGAGTCCCAGTTCGTGAGTAAAGGTCAGGTGTTTTCCGGGCATCATCAGCAGTTGGCCAACAAGGCAGGACTGGATGCGCAGCAACAGATCACACGGCAACAGAATGAGGCTCTCGCACGAGGTTATGAACACGGGGCGCAAACGTTTGGTCAAGATCAAAGCCGTCATCTTTTAGGAGCAGAAGCTTATAGCAATTTGGGGAAAGCGCGACAAGCGGGAAATCTCGCCGATATCACCATGTTGCAAGATCAGGGAAAACAGCAACAACTCTTGAATCAACAAAGTAAAGACATCGGCTATCAGGATTTTCTCAGGAAGCAGAACCATCCTCAACAACAGATTGCCAACTATAGCGCGACGCTTCATGGCATTCCCGCGCCGGTGACACAAACTCAGTATCTGCAAACTCCAGGGACGCCTCAAGTGAATACCTCCGGTAATCTGGGATCTTTAGCCGGTCAACTCTATGGCATGAATAAAATGGGCGGATATGCCGAAGGGGGGAGAGTGGAAGACGATCGAGGATCGGATCATCAAGGATGGAATGAAGAGGATCTCTTGATGTTGCTGTCTTTTTTGCAGGGTGAAGGGGCGTCTTCTCAACATCACCCTTCGGAAAAGTCTGACAGACGTTCTGAACCTCAGCACGATATCCGAACACTCATTGAGCATTGTTTTGCCTAGAAAGAGAGGAACAGATGGATGGAGGAAATATGTTTGGAAATCAGTTTGAAACGCCCTCCTGGATGCAGGAATTGCTCTGGCGCATCCAGAGGGATCAACAAAATGCTCAAAATGGAAACATAGAGCAAAATGGAGAAAGCGGGCAACAGCCCCAAGCGCCTCAGTTGTTTCCCGAAGGGCATCCTTATCGCCGTTTCATGAAAAATCCTCTGGCAGGATTGTCGGGAGATCTCATGGCGGGACAAAAACAGGAGGGGCTTGTGCCTGAAGGACATCCTTACAGAAAGTTTATGAAGAATCCTCTTGAAGGGACGATGCCTGGGATTGAGCAGACTCCTCCGTCGAAGCTTCTTCCCGAAGGACACCCTTATCGGAAGTTTATGAAAGATCCCACGGCAGGGCTCCCTCTTAAAGAGATTCAGCCGCTCTCTGAAATGCAAGCTCCGCAAAAGGGAAATCGAGCCCAGCAGATTCAGGAGATCAAAGCCATGACAGAATTGAATGACGAAGAGAAGAATCGCGCGCTCGGCATGATGCTCGTGAAGCTCTTTGGAGGACTGGCACAGCCTGGGCATGGAGACGGCATCAATGGCGCGCTTAGTGCTTTGGCACAAAATATGGGCGGAGCGGTTGACGTCTATGCCGGTGAAGAAGGACGGGTTCACGATTTGAATACACGACTTTTTGGTCACATCGATAACAAAGAGATGGAACAACAAAAAGCATGGAATCAGATGTTGGAGAAACTGCAACAGCAACTCCATCAGAAAGAGGTTTTTGATGAGACGAAGCGCCATCATCTGGAAACAGAAGAAAGCGGACGAAATAATGCCCAGGCAACCCGCCTTGATCGAGAAGAAAGACGACAGGAAAGAGAAGAAAATAGCAAGAAAAGCGAAGAGCAAAAACAACTGGCTAAGATCCAGCAATATTTAAATGGCGCTGAAGCGCCACACATCATGCCGGCTTTGGAAGCTCTTTATGGAGGCGTCGACTTGTTGGTTGGTCCTGACAAAAAGAAAAGCCCTCTGGCCGCTGTCAAAAAGTTTGACTGGATGAAAAGCAATGAAGAAAAAGACTTTGACCAGCACGGACAAGATGCTCTCCGAGAGCTCTCAAAAGTACTAAAATATGGTACAAACGATCAAAGGTCTCTCTCCACGCTCGAATCAACTAAAAACGGCAACGACAATCTCAGTGCTTTCAAGAAAAATTACCGTCTGCTTGAACCAAAGCTTCATGAGTATTTGCGCTACGAAACACAAAAACAAGCTCTGGAAACAGGAGAAGAGGCAGAAACTCTCTTTAAAAGGCGCCGAAATGAATACGCTCAAAAATACAACGACATGCTCGAGAAACTCAACAAGCAAGGAGTCAAAGGATGAACACGTTGAGCCCTGAAGATCAAGAATTTGAAGCCCTCCAAGCCAGAAGACAAGAACTAGAACAAGGAATGAAGGAAGCCCGAGCCAATTCCCCCTCCTCACTGGAAAGTGTGCTGAAAGGATTGTTTCAGGGGACACGATCAGGAATGGCGGAACAAGGACTCAACACCGTTCAAGGAAATCCTGAATTGAGTGATTTTAAACATTTACTGAATACCCAAGAAGATCTCAAGCCCTTTGCAGATCAGCATGACGGCATGCTGGCAGACGCAAGAGAATATCTTCACCAGGAACATCAGAATATGGAACATGCCTCCCCTGAGGAGCGCATGGCTTTTAAGACAGGAAACTGGATGGGGTCTGGATTGGCAACACCCGTGCCGTCATCAGCGTTTAAGAGCGCTCAAGGAGGGGGTGAGCTTCTCAAGAGATTGGTGGGGTATCTGGGAAAAGATGCCGCCATTGGGGCAGGATCAGCGACGTTTCAAGAAAGCGGTGTGAATCCTTTTGTGGCGGATATGATGGCCTCCCTGACAGGAAGAAACGCCCATTTGCTCTCACCTCACAGTCAAGCGGAGCGGTCTACGGGCAACATTCTCAAAAAGGGGCACAAAATACCTTGAAAGAGGGAGAAGCGCCTTTGACGGTTGAGACGGCCTTGAAAGCCATGAACAAGCAGATGGGATCTGAGCAAGCGGGGGAGATTTTAAGAAAAGCTTTGCTTGAAAAGATTCAGGGATTGGACGACGCCGCAAAGAACGCCATTTACAAACAATATCCTCAGGTGAAGAAAGATATTCATCTGAGAGAACGGATGGAACAAGGGAACGGACTGGAAAAGCTTTGGCAAAAAGGAGAGTCCGCAGCTGATGCCATTCGAGAGGATCGTACGTTGAGGAAGATGTTGGAGTCTGGACAAGATTCAAGACCCTATGCTTTGGGAAATGCGGAAATCCCTGAACTGTTTTTGAACAAATCCATGGAATCCGTTGAGAATGCAAAGCAACTGGTGAAAGTGGTCGGAAAAGACAAAAATGCCAAAAAGGCTTTGGAAGGCTATGTCCAGCATCATGTCCTCTCTCACGTGATGGATGAAAAGGGCAAAGTCGATGTGAAGAAGCTCACCCAGTGGAAAAAGATGTATCCGTCCTATGGCATCCTGCATCCCAAGCTGACTCAAAAGCTCAACAATCTGTTTACATCTCAGATGTTTGCCAATAGCGTCATGCATCAGGCAAAGGATTTACCCCTCATGGAAATAGCTTCCCACGTTCCTCGGCAGACATTAGGGGGATTTTTGAGTGCGCTCAAAGGAAGTCAGGGAACGTTGCCTTTTATCACGACCTTCCTCACCCATCATTATCAGGATCTGAAGAATAGAAAAACAGCGGCGATCCTGAAAGACGTGATGGGAGATCAAGACATGCTCACGTTGCTGGCCACAAAACCCAATCAGCTCTGGTCAAAAGGGGCTTTACTCAACAGAATATCAGGACGGGATGTGGCAAGGTCAGTTCAAGACAAGTCGTCGAACATACAGGAGTTGAACCGTCAGTTGGGGCAGTATTTTACATCCTCACAAACGCAATAAAACTGGAAGAAGAGAGAGATGTACCCTAATATCACAGTTTAACCCTGACCAGAAACTGCCAAAAAAGTGTGAGAATAGTGTCTAATATAACATAAGAGGAGGAGCGTTAAAATGTCAGACAAAGTGGTCGGCTATATTCGTGTCAGCACCTACGATCAAAACCCCGAACGTCAGTTAGACGGGATGCACTTGGATAAAACATTTACCGATAAAGCATCAGGGAAGGATTTGAAGCCCTTGCCTTGTACATGATGTAAGCGACGAATCTTCGCAATACTTTCCATAATTAACATCCCTCCATATACTCCTTAACAGGTTAATCCTATCTCAAAGTATCTCGTGTTTGAGAGGGGTCAATTTTCAACGCTAATTTCCCCTCTAAAGGGGTCATTATTCAACACTAATTCACACTGATGTTTACAGGAGATTCTCCTATGGCAACTCTTCTGTTGTCGGTCATGGGGGCAGTTTCTGAGTTTGAACGCAGCCTCATTGGGGAACGGCAACGGGAAGG
Organism: uncultured Pseudomonadota bacterium; assembly: GCA_903844895.1. Classification (GTDB taxonomy): domain Bacteria; phylum Bdellovibrionota_B; class Oligoflexia; order Oligoflexales; family CAIMVM01; genus CAIMVM01. The sequence continues at coordinate 3,861 of CAIMVM010000124.1, read as the reverse complement.
CGTCGCCCTTGCCAAGCAAAAAGGACTTTACAAGGGGCGCAAGAAATCCCTCAATGAAAACAGATACGGGAATTGCAGGAGCGGGTTGCGCTAGGCGAGAAAAAGGCGAATCTGGCTAAATATTTTAACATTAGACGCGAGACAATTTATCAGTATTTGAAGAGGGGGACGGGGCGAGGGTATGGCGGTTCATAGTAAGCCAACATAATCGTCAGAATTTCACTCAAGTGAAGATGTGTAGCTCGCTTTTCTTAAGTGCCCCCTTTGTCTGCAATAGGGTGCGCTGCCACAAATCAGCAAAAGCCTTACAAAATCATCGACAAAACAAAATAAAACATCTTAGTCTATCAATGGGACTCTCCTCTTGTTGTTTAAATCCTTAGGATAGTCCCACCTTTCCTACTTATTTCAATGACTTTTTAAACTGTCCTTATCCATAGTTCGCGTTAATTTATCAATCTCAAAGAGTAGATTACTAAAATATTTTTTTGATTAATTACGTTTAATTACTATACAAAGTATTGTTAATGATAAATTTCTGCGCATTTTTTAAACATACTAGAATAAAATTTATATTAGGGAAATGGTACATTTATAAATCATATAAAAGGTATTTTTATGGATTCTACTCAAAAAAAATGGATTATAAAAAAATTTTCTCCTAAATTATTTGGAGCGTTATTGATGCTTCTTTACGCTCTTAGTTTTAGTATCTCTATGGTCTTTTTAAAAATTCTTTCTCCAGACGTTAATAGTTTTATTGTCCTGTTTGTGCGTTCTTTATTTGGTTTTTTCTTCTTTGCTCCTTTTATTCTGAAAGTTGGTATTAAAGGATTTATAACGTCTCAAATAGCTTTACATACTACTCGGATATTATGTGTAATACTATCGATGCTATGCACATTTTATGCGTATAGAAATCTACCGTTAACAATTGCAACATCAATTGGAATGACTAGCCCCTTATTTACAGTTATGATTTCTACTATTCTATTAAAAGATAAAGTATCCCTATCGAAATGGTTTCTTATTATTCTTGGATATTTTGGTGTGATTGTTATAATCAGACCTCATGAAATTTTTGTGAACACAGCCATATACGTTGCTCTCATTGCAAATTTTTTTACTGCCTTTTCAATTATCTGTGTAAAGCTTCTCTCTCGAACAGAAAGCATATTTACCATAATGCTATACTCCAATACTGTAACACTTTTAATTTCGAGCTTTCTTGCATGTAGTGTTTGGACGTTACCTTCGTTTAATGATCTCATGATTTTAATTATTGTTGGGGGGCTTGGAGTAGTTTCTCAATTTTGTGCAATAACAGCTCTAAAATATACCAATCCATCTTTTTCTGCACCTTTTGAATATGTGAGTCTATGTTTTGCCATTGTGATCGGATTTATATTTTTTGATGAAATCCCTGCATTTTGGATTATTCTTGGAAGTATTATTATTATTGTAGCTACTTACGGATTAACTTTGTTAGGTTTTAAAGAAAATAAAGCCCAGAATCCATAAATCTCAGTTCCCAGACTGCAAACCAATCGAAAAAGATAAATGATGAGGTTTTATAGGACAGTTTGCGTCCTCAATTTCCAGTCAAAATGAAAAGGACGTAAGGGAGGTCCATCAATAAAAAAGGCACTGGCATAACCAGGAATAAATCCAAAGAAATAAGGGGCTCTCATTTTTTCAGATGCTTTCTTACTTTTATCTGTAACGTTATTCATGAAAAGGTCTATTCCCTCTAAGAGAACCTCTTGTTGATCACTGAGCCACCCTTTTCCTGAAGCTTTTAAGTAAGCTTCTTTGCATACCCAAAATTTAAAAAAAGTATCTATTCTTTCTTCAGGCTTAACATTTTTCCAATACGATAGTTCATATGAGGCTAGAATATTTAAGGCCATATCTTCTGTTGCAAGGGTTTCATCAATATACTCTAAATCAATACCTACTTCGTTTTTTAATGTTACGGCATATAAAACGTAATCTCTCGAATGAGAAAGATTAAAAAATAAGGTCTGCTCTATCAAGTATGGCTTTCCACATAAGCCATAGACAATTTCTACTTCTTGGGGATCATACTCTAGATACCTTCCTAATAAACATTTTAAAATCCCTCGGGAAACAATGAAATTTTTTTGATCTTTAGGAAATCTAAAGCTATTTGCTTTTTGATTCTCATCTTTAGAAAGAACTGAAGTAAAGTAAGGAATATTTCTCTCATTGTCTGGTAAGCGGGCAGACCATATATGTACCTCGTCAGATTTAAGAAAAGGCATTATTTTCATTTTGATTGGCCATTTTTATTATTTAGATTATTAAAAAATTTTCCAAAATAAGAAATGTTATTGACTTATGTCATAAGGGCTTTTCGTTAAAGAGTAAACAGGCAAAATGTGGCTACCTATCTGTAGCAGAACTCTCTGCACTTCATTCAAAAATGAAACGCTGAAGGTGGCAATTAAGGCCCAAAAAATTGAAATCAGATACTCACAAGATCCTAATTCAGCATCAAAAGTAATAAATTATATTGAAGAAAAGATTTGGGAAGCAAACCAAACTTCTCTTTCAAATACATATAAATCTATGCAGTTTGTGGCATAGTTTTTTTCATCTCTTCATTCTTAATTGGGACCTCAAAAAATTAATATCTGGATTCATGGGAGTGGTATGTGGAGTGCACCCCATTAAGAGCGGATATTTGATAGATCTTATTTTGAAACATTTTCACCATACCCTTAAGCTGCTCTGATTTGAAGTAAATATTGTCTTGGAGAGAGCATTTTTAACCCTTTGTAGGGCGCTTTCTCATTATAATCTTCAAACCAGATTGGCAGTTGATCTATCACCGCCTGAGCGGATGCCAGATTTCCAAAAAGGACATAATCCCTTTTAAAGGTTTTGACAAAAGCTTCCGCCATGCCATTGCTTTCAGGGCTACGCGGAGCGGTTGTACATAAAGTTAGCCCTAAAGCTCTGCCAAAAGCCACTGTATCACGAGCTACATAAGGGGAGCCACTGAATCGGATGAGGAAGCTTTGTCACTTTTTCAAAGCGTTTTTCAACACTTTCCGCCATTAAGTCCCGAACCATCAAGCCATCAATCCCTTTATCCGAAGCAACCCAGGAGATAATCTCCCGATCATGGCAGTTACGAATCGTTTCATGGCTGATCTCAAGCCCTCAAAAATCCATCTGTTCTTTCACATCTCTAAGACTATGGTTAAAGTGATGATACAGCCATACCGTCTCACCAATCAAACACACAGGAAAACGGTAACGTTTCAACCTTGACACAGAGAGCATTTTATATATAGTTTTTCAATTATTAACCCATTGATATAGTTTGATATTTGTGTTAGAAAAGGTTTTATGTATTACAGTATAGATTTACGTCAACGGGTTGTTGATTTTGTGAGAGGTGGTGGCTCGAAGTCCGAAGCTTCTCGTCGGTTTAAGGTGAGCCTTTGGTGTGTGTTTGATTGGCTAAAGCGGGGTGATTTGCGGCCTCAAAAAGTGACGCGTCGCCACCGCAAGTTAGATTGGGAAGCGTTGAGAACCCACGTTCAGGTCTATCTCGATGCTCGTTTAAAGGAACGTTCCGAGCATTTTTCAGATGCATATCCATGCTATTTGGTATGCTTTGCGGCGCATGAAACTGACCTATAAAAAAACACTCAAATACGCGGAAAGAAGTCCTCAAGCTCGCCTCTTTTACCTGAATAAACTGAAACATATTCTCAAGACAAAGGGAAAAAAACAGCCTTGTTTATGTGGACGAGAGCGGGTTTGAAGAGACGACGTTCCGACGGTATGGCTGGTCGGGGAAAGGCCAGAAAATTTATGGGGATCAGC
>CAIMVM010000123.1 GCA_903844895.1 uncultured Pseudomonadota bacterium | reverse complement strand
TAGATTCTGCAATTGAGATAAAGTAACAGCAGTACATTGAGCGCTTGATGCCATAGAAAACCTCGCGATGTAATTAAACTTCGCAGTAAGCTTTCTCTATTCCCTTGTAATAATCAACGGTTAGTTAACTTAGTGCCATTCACCTGGCAGTCTGCTCGCTGGTACAACTTCCAGGACCTACTGGTAACTGATTGTCTCAATTTTTAAGAAACATTTTTTATACATTAGAAATTCTAGCTGGTCTGCGAACCTAGCCCCATTGTGATTGATTTTTTCACTCCCATGACTTGCTGATGGATGGTGAAGGCCCTCAGGCGATGGGAATAGCTTCAACTGAAAGTCAGTTTTTGGAGCAAACTAAAATACCTTAAGCGCGGCTTATTTGAAATTAAAGCTGTCAGAGGCTCTCTTAAGCCAAATTAAAATCGCTTTCTTTAGTAGCTTGGCTGCCTCTCCGGCTTAGCCAGATTCTTAAAATCTGAATAGAGGAAGGCGTAATACCAGGCATCCTAGAAGCCTGTCCTAAGGTTTCAGGCTGGGCGGAGGTAAGTTTTAACCTCTCTTCCGTGGAAAGGCCGGAAATGCTGGCATAGTCGAAATTGGAACTCATCTTGATTCGGTCTAGAGACTCGCTAGACTTCATACTAAGCTTTTCGCGTTCAATATAACCAGCATATTTAGTTTCAATTTCTAAGCGATTCAAAATATTTTTGGGAAGTCCCTTAAAGTAGTCCAGATTAGAAATGAGTTCCCTGAAATCAATATCTGGACGCCTTAAGACGTTTTCCAACTTCGTGCCGCGGTTATCTTTGTCCAAAAGAAACTCTGGGGAAACTTCTATATCTCCGACGGCGGTATCTTTTATAAACCTTAAAGCTTCCGCAATCATATTTTTTCTGATCAAAAATTTATTATAGCTGTCAACGCTCAGAAGACCAATGGCTTTCCCTAACTCAGAAAGTCTTAAGTCAGCATTGTCTTCTCTAAGGTAGAGTCTATGCTCCGCTCTTGAAGTGAACATACGATAGGGCTCAGAGGTTCCTTTCGTAACCAGGTCGTCGATGAGAACGCCGATATAGGCATGCTGTCTGCCCAATACAAAAGACTCTTTATTTTGAATGCAAAGGGCAGCATTGATTCCAGCCATAAGGCCCTGCGCAGCTGCTTCTTCATAGCCCGTTGTGCCGTTGATTTGGCCGGCAAAATATAGAGATTTTACTTTTTTTGTTTCCAGAGTGGCATGAAGCTCCGTAGGATCCACAAAATCATATTCAATGGCATAGCCCGGGCGAATGATCTCTACATTTTCAAGTCCCTTAATGGTTCTTATGTATTCCCATTGGACAGACATGGGTAGCGAGGTTGAAATTCCATTAGGATAAACTTCGCATGTATCCCGACCTTGTGGCTCAAGAAAAATCTGATGCTTTTCACGATCGCCAAAACGAACAACTTTATCTTCGATGCTAGGACAATAACGGGGCCCAATGCCGTCGATCTCACCCCCATACATTGCTGACTTAGATAGGTTATCACGAATAACGGCATGGGTCCGGTCATTGGTATAAGTCATGTAACAAGGTAATAGTGTCTGCTTGATCTCTTCTGTATCAAAGCTAAATGGAATGATATCTTCATCAGAGTGTTGGGCCTCTAATTGATCCCAGCGAATTGTCTTGCCGTCTAAACGCGCAGGGGTTCCCGTCTTGAGTCTACCAACTCGAAATCCAAACTGTGAAATAAAGGATGCCAATCCAATAGAAGGACTATCGCCAAATCGACCCGCAGGAATTTTTGTTGTGGTCCCTACATGAATGAGGCCATTTAGAAATGTCCCAGTTGTTAGAATAGTTGACTTTGCAAAACACCTACCAAATATTTTGCACTCAAGGCCGATCACACGTGGTGATCCCGCGTCCTCATTTAAAATCAAAGCTTCGACGGTGTCTTGGCGCAAATGAAGATTGGGTTGTTGCTCGATGATTTTTTTCATGTAGAGGCTATACTGGTGCATATCTGTTTGAGCCCTGGAGGACCAGATCGCAGGCCCCTTTTTGCGGTTCAAAACTCTAAATTGAATGCCGGCAAAGTCAGCAGCTTTGCCCATTTCGCCACCGAGAGCGTCAATTTCTTTAACGAGGTGACCTTTCGCGGTACCTCCAATCGCTGGATTACAGCTCATAGCAGCAATTCGGTCAACTGACATCGTAATCAGTAGAGTCTTTGCACCCATGCGCGCCGCCGCTAAAGCAGCTTCGCACCCTGCATGCCCGGCTCCCACCACTATCACGTCGTAGTTCATGTCCCTCAATGCCTCCCTTAAGAACACGAGGAGACTTACCAGGGTTGAAACAGTAAGTCAAAATCTTATGCAAACTTGATCTTCAGTCTTATAACCAGCTGTAATTACAAGGGGACAAACGGTTGTAAACCTTGATTGAAACGTATCCGACAAATACCTTTTCCCATCTGACACTCGAGACATTGTCAAAGTTTTTTCTGCAAGGCTCTTAAGGTAAGAAGTTCCGATAGGAGGCAAGAAAATCTCTTGACGCCAAGACCATACATTAGAACGGTTAACATCGATTGCATTTCTTTCTCTTCATTTTTTTCTTCCGCGCTACTGACCTGCTGAGCTTCCAAGCTTTTGATAGCATGCCCTAACTACCAGTACAAAACTATTGCAGCCTGAGATCGAAACTCTTCGAGAATGCCTAAAAAACAAAAGCTTACAAGAGTGGAAACAAATCTGGCTTTGAGGTGTGCTCTTTCTGCATTTTGCATTCTGCTTTCTGCATTTTGCATTCTGCTTTCTGCATTCTGCTTTGTGCTTTCTGCTTTCTGCCGCATGAAGGTGAGAATTTCGATAGATGGAAACTTAACGGCATTGTGGGCCCGAGAAATTTGGCAAAAACAGGCCTAGGTACGTCCCAATTGAAGCCCAAGGATAGGTCGGCTCTGACTTTTTGGTTTTTTTCAAGGACCCCAACTCACATCGATAAAGTCGGAAATCAACAGCAGATTCGCATAATTTTCAGACAGCTAGGCACTAATTGGGAGCCTTCAAAAAGGCCAGTATTTGCTGCCCCCAAAGCCGGCAAAATGGCAACCTGTTGATTTAATTGGATACATTTAATTTTGTTCAAGTTGCGTTTCGGAGCACTTTTCTATATGGTGGCCTCATATTCTGACATTCAGGCCTAGTATGAAAAGCTGGGTTTGATCTATGAGGTAAATCTATGGGTATCTTTACCATTGCATCTGAAATGGGGCATGAAGAGGTTGTTTTTTGTAGTGATCCAGAGTCTGGATTAAAAGCGATTGTTGCTATCCACGACACCAGTATCGGGCCTGCCTTGGGCGGCTGCAGATTTTGGGACTACCGAAACGAAGAAGAGGCCATAACCGATGTCTTAAGATTGTCTCGAGGGATGACTTATAAAGCGGCTGTAGCTGGCTTACCTCTCGGTGGCGGAAAAGCTGTCATCATGGGCAATCCTCAAAAGCTAAAATCGGAACAACTTTTTAGGGCCTTTGGGAAATTCGTTCAGGGACTTAATGGACGGTATATAACTGCAGAGGACGTCAATGTTAGACCTGATGACATCAACTTTGTAGCAAAAGAGACTAAATATGTTGCTGGCGTAACTTCATCTTCCCATGGCTCAGGAGATCCCTCACCAGTCACGGCACTCGGTGTGTTTTCCGGGCTTAGAGCTGCTGTTAAATATAAACTAAAAACCGACTCCCTAAAGGACGTTCGCGTCGCGGTTCAAGGCGTTGGTGCTGTAGGCAAAAGCTTGGTACATCAGTTAAGTGAAGCGGGAGCCAAAGTCGTAGTTGCAGATATCAATAAAGAAGCTGCAAAGATTGTAGCTGAAACCTATAAAGCCAAGCTCATGGATCCTTTTGAAATCCATGGTGCGGACGTCGACGTTTTCGCACCATGCGCTCTAGGCGGAATTTTAAACGACCAAACAATTCCAGCTATAAAAGCAAAAATCATCGCGGGAGCGGCGAACAATCAACTCCTCGAAGAAAAGAAACATGGCTTTATGCTTATGGAAAAAGGAATTCTATATTCTCCAGACTATGTCATTAATGCTGGCGGACTCATTAACGTTTGTCACGAATTAAAAGGATACAATCGTGACAAGGCATTAAGTGAAGCACTTGGCATTTACAATACTTTGTTACATGTCTTTGAAACTTCCGAGGCACAAAGCATTCCCACTTGGGAAGCTTCCAATCATATAGCTGAAGTCCGCGTTCAAGAGGCTCGAGGTAAAAACTCTAGAATGACTCATACATTTAATAATCAAACTTGGATCCATAGGGACGAAGCTTAAGACGTAATTCAGCACCCAATCGGGGGGCTAATAGGATTCATCCGCAAATTGTGGATATCCTACTTCTCTGGAAACTTGAGTTTCATTGAGAAAGCCCCCATGACTCATTTGAGAAAGGGTTTGGGATGATGCCTATAAAGATAAGTTCCAATAAACTTAAAAATTCTTTTTAGATATAAATTTGCCAGAAACTAAGAGATATAAGATGGCTGACTGCAACAACCTACTGAGAAAAAAGAATGTAAACATCCTCTCTTGTATCATGTTGTCTTTTTTTCTTTCAAAGAAGAGCTTTGCATTCCTTCCCAACTCTTTAGCAGTACCACCGAAAGTTAAGTCACTTTTGTATTCCCAAGCCCTCCTTCAAGAAAGTGTCATTAGACCAGAGCTTACATACACACCTACATCAGATTATGCTTTGTGGACAGACAGGCATTCAGGAGCTGTCAGGCTTGTTGAGTATAAGACACCCCGACTTTTATCAGATTACAGAATAGGGTCTAATCTTGCTGAAACATCACGAGCTGTACTAAAATTCATTGACCAAAATGCGGCCTTTTTAAAGATCTCGTCTAAGAACCTTAAGCTTAAATCAAACTCTTCGATTATAAATCGGCAGTTTCAGTTTTTAAAATATGATGTCTACTTAAACAATATTCTCGTTAAAGATGCTAATTTTGACGTAAGACTTATCAAGGGCCGGGTCGTACAAATCGTAAACCAAAGTTTTAGCGAAGCACAACTAACCCCCCAAACCTATAAAGCCATCGACGCAGAGAATGCAATGAAGGCAGCTCTTGGCGGTCCTCTTGTTCCATCCGCAACCTACTACCGAGTCAAAGAAACGCAAAACGGGTATCAGCTAACCCCCACT
>CAIMVM010000122.1 GCA_903844895.1 uncultured Pseudomonadota bacterium | reverse complement strand
TATGAATCTCCATATCGATCCCGCAGCCTAGCAAAAGCTGCAAAAGAAGCATGGCGTAATGCCTGGTGAGGTTCTGGAATGCTTTCAGAATAAACTCTATGGCAGCCTAATTGATGACCGTGCGGAGAATCGAACCTTCCCGCCGACGCGGTGGTTCCTTGCAGAAACGGACTCTGGTCGAAAACTTAAAGTGGTTTTTTTGTTCGACAAGAAGTTCAAACAGTTTGTCTTAAAGACAGCCTATGAGCCTAACATGCAAGAGGAGAAGATTTATGGGACGAATTTCCCGGGATGCCAAACCTGATGATCTCCACGATGTAGAGACGTGGGAGTCGCGGGAGCTAGGTGCGGACGCTCTACACGCTAAACCCATAAATTCCGAAGGTGAACTAGAAATAGATGAGGCCATGGGCCTTCAAGTGATATCCGTACGATTACCGAAGCTGTTGATAGCTCAACTCAAGAGTTTGGCTAGCGAGAAGGGACTAGGTTACCAGCCGTATCTGCGGATGGTGCTTTTGGATCATGTCAAATCAAACAGCCCAAAGAAAAAGTCGTCTTAATGAATTTCGGTAAGGTCTTGCCTTTGAGATTGGAAGACTAATGGTTCGTAGAAAAAAGGGGAACAAAGGCTCGGATGAAATCGAAGACTTTGAATGGCTGCGCGATGCCTACGCCGATGTCCTCGACCAAAACATAAAGCTGGCTGACGAGAATGTTGAATTGCGGCAAATGAATGTTCAACTCATGAACGAGACGGCTCGTCTAAGAGAATACATCAAAATCCTTCGTCCCTTCCCTATCCCAAAGCAATCAGTACCTATGGAGGTCCCTCGTCAAGTCCAGTTAACAACTCCGATTTCTCCTCAGAAAGTCTTTTCAACTTCTGTTCCTTCGCAAATACGACCAACTGCATCTGGTATCGATGTTTTTCGAACCCTATTTCGAGGACGTGACGATGTATATGCCAAGCGCTGGGAGAACTTACAAAAAGCTACTTCAGGCTATACTCCAGCCTGCGCTAAAGAATGGAAGCGTCCTCATTGCACCAAGCCTCAGAAAAAATGTACCGAGTGTGTATACTCACCGATGACCCATGATGTCATTACCTCTCATCTTGCGGGACATCTGACAGTCGGCGTATACCCAATGCTATCCGATGATACATGTTGGTTTCTTGCAGCCGACTTTGATGGTGATGAATGGCAACGTGACACCACTGCTTATCTCAAAACATGTCAAGATCTTAAAGTGCCGGCCTATCTTGAAAGGTCTCGCTCAGGGAATGGCGGGCATATTTGGATATTTTTCGAAATGCCTATGTTAGCTAGTATCGCCCGCAAGCTCGGGGCCGCTATTTTAACCAAGGCCATGGAAGATTGCCATGAAATAAAGTTCACTACTTACGACCGATTTTTTCCAAATCAAGATACGATGCCGCGAGGCGGTTTCGGCAATCTCATTGCTTTGCCGTTACAAGGAAAATCAGCTCGCGTAGGCAATGCGGTTTTCCTGGATGAAAAATTGAATCCCTATGAGGATCAGTGGGGATTTTTGCAAAGCATTAAACGCATGCCTCCTGAGCAGGTTGAAATTTTGGTTGATACAGCCGAACGTGATGGATCTGTTATTGGTCTTCCCCTAAGCATGGCCGATGAGGAAAAGTCTGATCCTTGGACGGCACCTCCATCCAAACCCAAACGCGAGAAGCGGATCTCTGGAGTGCTACCTGAGTCCATAAAAATAGTTTATGGTAATATGCTATACCTGGAAAAAAGTGGGATTTCGTCCCAATTTCTCAATCGTTTAAAGCGCCTCGCAGCTTTTCAAAATCCCGACTTCTACAAAAACCAGGCCATGCGGATGCCTAACTATAAGACACCGAGGGTTATTGGTTGCGCCAGAGATTTTGACCGTCACATCGGACTGCCCCGTGGCATTCTAAGTGCTGTCCAAGACTTGCTAACTGAACATAAAATCGGCCTAGAATTGATCGATGAACGTTATAAAGGTATACCGCTACCCGTTCATTTTAAGGGGGAACTGCGCGAAGATCAGAAGCAGGCTGTTGCCGAACTTATAAAGCATGACATCGGAATTTTGTCGGCTACGACAGCATTTGGAAAAACGGTTGTAGGAGCATGGCTCATCGCTGAGCGCAAAGTCAACACTTTAGTCTTAGTTCATCGTGGGGAACTCTTAGAGCAGTGGCGTGATCGACTGTCGACATTTCTGGGGATTGAAGCCAAGGCGATTGGACAGATTGGCAGTGGCAAAACTAAACCCAACGGATTTATCGATATTGGTATGGTGCAGAGCCTCAGCAATAAAGATGGGGTCAAGAATATCGTTGCCGAATATGGACAGGTCATTGTCGATGAGTGCCATCATGTCGCGGCTTTTAGTATCGAGTCGATCTTAAGTCAGGTCAAGGCGCGATATATTACTGGACTAACGGCCACTCCTACAAGAAAAGATGGCCATCATCCCATCATTATTATGCAGTGTGGACCAATTCGCTATCAGGCAAACGCTAAACAACAAGCTAGGGAACGCCCGTTTCATCATATTGTCCTGCCAAGGCGAACCATCGTTCAAAAATCATTGGTCGATATGAAGTACCAAGATCTGTGTGAAATTCTAATATCTGATTCTGCACGCAACGATCTTATCGTCGCCGACATTGTGAAAGCAATTGGAGAAGGGCGGAGTCCACTGGTTTTAACCGAACGTAGAGAACACGTAGATGCCCTTGCAGCAATCTTAACAGGCCAAGTAGATCACTTGATCACCATGTATGGAGGTAGAACGAAAAAAGAGCGAGATGCTTGCATTGAGCACCTGCGAGCAGTCCCGCACAATGAGAGTCGAATTTTAATTGCCACAGGAAAATATATTGGTGAGGGATTTGACGATCCACGTCTCGATTCTCTATTTCTCACTCTCCCGATCTCTTGGAAGGGCACCTTACAGCAATATGCTGGCCGACTTCACCGACTTTATGAGGGTAAAATTGAAGTTCGCGTCTATGATTATGTCGATTCCGATGTGCCGATGGCAGTCGCGATGTTTGAGAAGCGCAAGAAAGGCTATCGAGCTATTGGATGCGAGATTGGCCCTTTGAGATAAACTTTAAATTATTGAAACTCAGCTCCCATTTCCACCAAAAAAATTGTCGAATTTTATCGAAAATCTAATAGTCAGGAAGCATTGCGAAGAAACACCAAGCTGAACAGGCGAGGCAGACTGCTAAGCAATTTTGGCGTTTATTAACGATTAAAAATGGAAAAAGAACATGGGTTCCATCTGAAGATTTTGAAGCATACTGGCCCCAATCAGAATAGATTATCGTAGGGGCCGATAATTTCATTGAAGGAAGTCGTCGCCATATTAGTGGCTACAATATCCGAATTCAAAACAGTATGTATGAGTATGATCAATGGGATAAGGTATTTACAATATCTTTGCAAGTTTTTCTCGATCCAATAAAGGATTACGGCAATGCGCGAGATCATTTTGTAGTTTCATTTTTTGAGTTTAATGGAGATGGCTACATCAAACATGTCACGGAGTATTGGACAAGCAACTGCATGCGACTTGAGAGGCGTAAGCATATAGTGTAGCCAAAAAAAGGAGTTTGGATTCATTAAAGGCTCTTCGGGAAGCAGAATAAAATCATTTCAAAATAGTATGTATACGATCTGATGAACCGCCACGATGAGGTCGACTTCAAAGATCATAGGCTATATCAATCTGACCGTTCGACCGCCGAGAGTATTTTAACTCTGGCTTTTATGGTGACTTATATTAATTTCTCACGCGGATCTATCTTAGTAAATTCCTGTTGGGCGTATAACCTGTAAAATTGCGTAGACCAGTCTTGTGGCCGTCTAGGCGTCTATTTATAGATGGGCTAGAAATTGTGGTTTTTTACTGGATGAAGCTTCTTTTTGATCCCCACTCGCATTTAAGGAATAAAAGGGCTGGTTTCGATCATTTACGTAAAGGTTAAAGGGGCAAGGAGATCAGGAGAGTTGGTATTTGGAAAGCTCTTCTCAATAGTACTTGTGTTTACTTTAAATCGAGTTGAAACGGCTTGGAGTCCTGATTCAGAAGTCTATCTGAGGAGAAGCAGGAAATAAATTTTGCATCGCAGTCGACGGAGCTGGAGGAAATAGGGGGTGGAAGTCAAAAAATGGGAGAAATTAAGTAGAAATGCAAAAGAAAAGTTGGCGGGAGCCATTCTTTCCAATAAGAACATGCACTTTAATAATTCGGTAGAAAATGCGTTTTTTGCAATCGAACTGGCACTAAAATCTCTTTTATTTCAGACCTTCCCAGATGCCGAAGATAACGAATTTTGGGGGCATAGAATCATGGATCTGCTTCAGAAGCGGAACGGATTTCTTCAGAGCCTCTTTGTTCAAGAAGAATTGGCTTATAAATTGCTGGTAGAAATTGCTGGGGATGCTAATGTTTGGGCCCCAAGGGATAGGTATTATGGAGATGCCGATAGGGCATTAGCTGATAAATACTGTAACTCATCGGAATGGTTGTTGAAATGGATAGAATTAAACTATTGGAACGAATAAAAAAGGGCTTTGCTCAGGACTTTTCCGATGCTCAAGTCCGTAGCTTGAGAGACAGGCTTCCGACAGGTGTCGAATTTATAGTCACATCCTCTTCATTTCAGGGGATGTCCCGAGCCGAGAGAATGCACTACATGGTTAGCAAAAACCAAGAGATTTTTGGCAGAGAGTTCTTCGATACACTTATTATTGGCTCGGCGCTTACCGAGTCAGAATTTCTGATGATGCCAAAAGCTGATGGAGAGGACCAGGACTCTTTCCAAGAAAAGTCGTTGGACCAATCTGCAAGCGGGATATTAAGTTCCACTATCGAAACTAAGTTAGCAAAACAAGACAAGCAAATGAATTGATCAGGTGCCAATTGACTTAAAAAGGTAAGGCCGGCTCTACCAGGGTGAACTTGGGAACTTGCGTATCTATCACCTTACTTTTTTCATACAAAGCCTCTGAAGTGCCGTAACCAGCAAATCTTCAGGCAGCTATAGGAACATAAATAGTGGAATCAACAAAAATATTCTGATCTAAAGCGTCCCGGTGAATTCCCGCGCTCCATTTCAAGCCACAAGAATTTCAAATTTTGTAACCGCTTTTGCATGAAGAGCATTTAGTATTTCGTTGACTCGTTCCATGGAAATGCCTCGGTACTCATTCTTTTCATAACGAGAAATCTGCGACTCTGCAACTTTTAGTTTATCCGCCAGATCTTTTTTGGACATATTTTTGTTTATGCGCAATGCAATCAAAGATCGACCTAATCCATCGAAGTTTTCAATGGTTTCGAAATCACCTCTTTTAATTTTTTCGTATGTTTCTATTTCTTCTTCTAGCTGCGCGGTGAAAGAAAGCAAGGGATTTAAAGCTCTCTCTATTTCTTTTGATTTTAACCCGTTGTTTTTTAGATTTTTTTTGGCTTTTTCAATGAGTTCTTTTTCATGTTTAACTCGTAGGATTGCTTTTTGATATTCTGTTTCACTTCGTATCATATTTTTTACCTCGTATTATCTTAATAATCCCTTTAGGCGTGTCGCCATTTCCCCACTTTCTAAATGCAGCCGGAAACGTCATGTCGTTTCAGAAGTCGCTAACGATTACTTGTTCGACCATGATATACGCGATTGCAAGGCGAGATTTTTTTGGCTGCTGGCACCATTACCGTCACGTTCGCGTGTAGTAGATGCCCGCTCCTTTGCCATGCCTTGAGATCTTACCCTGCTCGAGCAACCGATTTAGAGCATTGGTAATTGTATTTCGAGACACCTTTACACATTTTGAGATTTCGCTCACTCGAACTATTTGCTGCCTTAGGAACAAGTCCGCGATAACGCTTGATAGCTCTTGTGCGTTTTGCTGACTCCGCTCGGTGCCAAACACAACTTTTACGTAATCGCCATCTTCAAAAAACTCAGGCGGTACGATACCCCGATTTTGACACTCTTCAAGCATCACGCGAACTCCGGAACCAAGTTTCTCCATGATCCTGAGTCGTCTTGCGAACTTTGCAAGAAGAGGGTTGCGCAAATGGCTGCTCCCGTCACCCAGCTGCTTTAACGTGATCAGGCCTGGAAGTCCTCCCGGGCTAAAAATCTCTACACGATTGTCAAACACGGCCACCTTAACAGGAGAGGGAACATTGTATTTTCGATGAATCAATGCGTTGACAACCGCCTCGCGTAAAGCGGCTAAAGGGATCAATTCCATTCCGCTGAGCTTTGCGCCGCGCAATTTAAAGTTTCTTTCCAAATGCCGCTGAAGAAAATCGAGTACACGCGATGTCAAATCGGAGATCGGCCCGTGGATCTCGCTGGACTCGACAATGTCTCGTCCAGATGTTCCTTGAAATCGCGTGCAGATAACCGCAGCTTCGGGGATTTGTCTGTCAGGTCGTTTTCCAAAAGCGACCATGGCTGCCAGCGACAAGGCGGGCTGATTCTCAACGGATTTAAACAACACCTTTTCCGAGATCAAGAGCTCACGACTTGGAGAGCGGCCATATGCCTGCTCTATGAGTCCTGCATCAAGTTCATCCATTGAGCCCTGGAGGGATTCCTCATCAAAAGAGTATCGACTTCGAAAACTCATTAACTCGTGAATGTGCTCCAGTGAGGCGGGTCGAGTTGTTGGTCCTACTCGAACAAAAACACCTTTCGTCGATCCAAGCCGCTTGATAAAATAGGGTGGACTGCTGCCCCGAGCAACGTCAACAATGATCAGATGCTTTTCATCAATGGTTAGGTTAAACACCTCGGGTACAACAGCTGGCGTTACTGCCTCGTAAATGGCTGAAGCTAAGATCTCGAGCGCCTTTTCCATCTCCCTATCGGTCAGGCCAATCACACTCCGGTTTTCATCTTCAACCCCTAGAACAATGCGGCCGCCGGCAGTATTAGAAAATGCGACGCATGTCTTAATTATGCCCGCCAGATTCGCGGGCAATTCCCGCTTGTACTCCAGTGTTTTTGACTCTCGGTCAAGAATCTCTTTTCCAAACATCGAAGATTCCTTTCCAATATACTCTTCTAGAGAGAAGTTACTGCTAATTGCACAAAGGAGAGCATAATGCACAAGAATGCACAAGGCAAGGTTAATTGCACAAGAATGCACAAGGCAAGGCTAATTGCACAAGAGTGCATAACCCGGAGACGAAGCCAATTTTCGTGTTCTTTCGCTTAGTTGAACAACTTTCTTTTCAGTGGTGCCACATAACCGGACTTCTTAGATTCTGGTGTGATGTATTTGTTATCTAGAATTATAGCACCGTGGAGATAGTCGGCGCCTCAGAGCCAGGCAGTGATTCGGGCAAGTCTTGAATAACTTCATAAAAACACTGGAAAAATCAAAATTATTGACTTAATGTCTTATATGGAGGTATTTTCAGACGTATGTACGATAGACTAATTCAACTATCCAATACAAATAGCTTTTTTGTTTTTGGGGCGCGTGGGACTGGAAAGTCTACCTTGCTGAAACAGCATTTTTCAACGAACCAATCTCTTTGGATTGACCTCCTGCAGCCGGAACTTGAAAATCAATTAAGCCTTGAACCATCTCGTTTACGTCAACTGTGGAGTGTCGAGAAGCAGCCGTGGGTCATATTAGATGAGGTTCAGAAAGTACCTCAAATTTTAGATGTAGTTCATGGCATGATTGAAAACGATGGGGTTAAGTTTGCCCTTTCAGGCTCAAGTGCGCGCAAGCTTAAACGCGGTCAAGCTAACTTACTTGCTGGACGGTCATTTTCGTTTCATTTGTATCCTCTTTGTCAAAAGGAGATAGGAATAACTTTTGATTTAGAAAGAGCCCTTCGGTTTGGAACGCTTCCCAAAGTGCTTTCCTACGATAACCCTAGAGATTGCAAACTATTTTTGAAGAGTTATGCTCATACTTATCTCAAAGAGGAAATTCAGCTGGAACAGCTTGTCCGGAACATGGATCCCTTTCGAAAATTTCTTCCTGTAGCAGCCATGTCCCACATGCGCTCACTTAACTATTCAAAAATTGCACGTGATGCAGGGGTAGATGCTAAAAGCGTCGAGCGCTATTTTTCTATTCTTGAAGAAACCCTGGTCGGATTTTTTCTAGACTCCTATCATCGGAGTGTGCGAGCAAGACAACGTAGCGCACCTAAATTCTATTTTTTTGATATAGGAGTACAACGATCTCTTGCTGAGATGCTAGATGTTGAACCAACACCTAGAAGCTCGTATTATGGGGAGGTGTTCGAAGCTTTTTTAATGTCTGAGATACATAGGCGAGTTTCCTATTCAGAAAAGCAAATAAGCTTGAGCTATTTACAGACTTCAGACGGATTAGAGATTGACTTACTAATTGAAGTGTCTGGAAAAGTTACTTTTCTTATTGAAATCAAATCTTCAAAGAATCTCACGAGTGATGACTTCCAAGCACTAAAAAATACTAAGAGTGATTTTCCTGGAGCAAGACGACTCGTGCTTTGCCAGGAAGAGGAAGCAAGAGTTACAGCCGATGGGGTAGAGGTATATCCTTGGCAAGAAGGGATCGAAGTAATCATGGATCTAAAGTTTACGGAATAAAGTAGAGACCGCGCTAAAGACCGGAGTCAGACCTTCGATTTTTTCATTAGAAAATTGAGAACTTAAGGGCAACTATATGCCCTCTCGTTGGCCCTGTCGATTATGAAATCAAACTTCAAAAGAAGGGCCAAGTACTTTGAAAGCGTAGCACTGGCAATGGATGAAGGCTTTCAGTTTTTGCTCTGATGGGTGGAGTGTTTCCAAGGGTGCCTATAGACAAAACTCCCAGAGTGCGAAAGCTTCGAATTAGGATCGATACTATGGAAGGAATGGGTCATAAAGGAAGATTTGCCGCAGAAATCACAACTGTTAAAGATGAGCGCAGATGGTGCAAAAAGTCTAGTATTTAAAGCAGGTTGTCAAAATAATAACTAGCACCTGAAATATACATGTAAGTTTCAAGTGGAGGTATTTTGAGTTATAAACATCAGCTTTTATTGAAGAATAGTCAAAAATCTTTATTTCTTTGGGCCTCGTCAGACGGGCAAGACTACTTTGCTTCGGGATCAATTTCCAGGCGGTGTTTGGATCGATTTGCTCAAATCTGATGTTTTCGGGAAGTATGCGGCTATGCCTCATCTTTTGCGAGAAGAAATCTCCGAATCCAAACCGTCTTGGGTGGTCATCGATGAGATTCAAAAAGTACCTGAGTTATTAGATGAAGTTCATTATCTCATAGAGAACCATAGGATCCATTTCGCATGGAGCAGATCTAGCGCGCGGAAGGTGAAACGAACACACGCCAATCTTCTAGGAGGACGAGCGCACCGCCGACAAATTTATGGACTGTCTGCTGCTGAAGTAGGTCCCGACTTCAACTTAGTAAGAGCCCTCAACCAAGGCTATTGGCCGCCTCACTATTCGAGTCAGGATGTCTGGCCTGACTTAGCAAGCTACTGTGGCAATTATCTTAAGGAAGAAATTGCCGCTGAGTCTGCCGTACGCAGTATTCCTGCATTTAGTGAGTTCTTGCGCCTGGCCGCTTTATCAGACACGGAATCTGTGAATATGTCAACCTTCGCTCGCGATGTAGGGGGCGCCAGTCAGACGATTCGTGATCACTATCAAATACTGGAGGACACTTTACTTGGGAGCTGGCTGAATGCCTATACTTTGAGGCCGAAGAGAAGACAACGCATGTTACCTAAGTTTTACTTCCATGATGTTGGAGTTGTAAATTTTCTGGGAAAGCGCCGCTCACTGGAACCTCAATCGGAGCTTTTTGGTAAAGCATTTGAGAACTGGATTTTTCATGAGCTATGTTGCTACAACGAGTATCGCGGATGCTTTTGGGACATGAGTTTTTGGTCCGTGGCCAATGGGCCCGAAGTAGACTTCATTGTCAATGACATGGAGTTGTCCATTGAAGCAAAGGAAACAAAAAGTGTGATCAGCAATCATCTTGGCGGTCTCCGTGCTCTCTATCAAGACTATCCCCATTGTAAAAGGCGCATCATCGTGAGTCTTGATAGCTCCAAACGACGTCTTGACGATGGGATTGAAATCTGGCCATGGCGAGAGTTTGTACAGGCCCTCTGGAATGGTGAGTTGGAATCTTAATAAAAAATGAGGATTGTAATGGTTACCAATTATCCGTCTGACTCGAACCCAAAGTCAGAGAAAATATCAGAGAAAAATATAAACACATGCTGAATACGTCTCAGAGAATGGTACTGGATTCAATTATTAAAAATCCAAAAGTAACGACCGTTGATTTAGCCTTAATGGCTAATATTGCTGAAAGAACCGTTCATAGAGCCGTAGAATATTTAAAGGAAAACGGACTAGTAAAACTAATGGCATGGGCAGAGCATTCCGTTGTTTTCTTAGCGATGGATCACTCATTCTGCTTTACAGAGTCTAAGCACTCGGCGGCCTGTCAAACACGTAACCTGCAAATTTACATTTTCCGCAGAGAGAAGGGCCTTTCTTCTTGATTAAGTCACGGATATTAAGTAAAATATCCGTGGTGATAGCAAGCATTTTTGGAGATTTATATTAATGTTTACAAGAAGTTATAATCTTTTAGGCGATGTTTTGACGGAAAGCTTTTTTCTTTTTGGCCCGCGCCAAACTGGGAAGACGACTCAACTCGCCAAAGAGTTTCCAAAAGCATTGGTCGTTGACCTGCTAAAACCCGGAGTGGCTCGCGAGCTAAACGCAAAGCCGGAACTTCTTTCCGAAATGATTCGGCAATATTTAGCAAAGTCGCCTCAATTTCCCATTGTCATTATTGATGAGGTTCAAAAAATTCCAACGTTGTTGGATGTTGTTCAGAGTGAAATTTTCGAAGCCGAAGTCAAGCATTCAAACCTTCGATTTATTCTCACGGGAAGCAGCATGCGCCGACTCCTTAGCGCTGGTCAAAACCTTCTTGGAGGAAGAGCAGGACTTCGAACATTTTGGCCCCTGTCCTATATCGAAGCTACCAGCGATCCAAAACTTGCTCCCACAATTGGAGAACTTGTGCAGTGGGGAGGCTTACCGACAGTTATCAAGAGTGCTCAGCGCAAAGCTATTCTTCGCCGATACATTGACGTCTACATTGAACTCGAAATTCGAGCAGAAGGGGTCACGCGCAACCTGCCAAAGTTCTCCCGATTTTTAGAAATCGCAGCTCTGGCAACAGGCCAACAAATCTCGATGCGTGGCGTTGCTAGCGACGTTGCACTCAGCGAGTCCACTGTAACTTCTTGGTTCGGAGTTCTTGAAGACACACTCATTGGGCATCTGCTTCCATGTTATCAAGAAACCCATAGGCGCAAAGCAATGACTAGTAAAAAATTCTATTTTTTTGATTGTGGCCTATCTAATGCGATATTGAACCGATTTTCACTTTCCGAAGCCACGCCAGAGTTTGGCGTTGCGATGGAAAGTTATGTATTTCAGAACCTAAAGATTTACTGCGCACAAAACGTTCGAGAGAACTTAAACCTATTTTACTGGCGAAGCGTGGATCACAAAGAAGTTGATTTCATTCTTACTCGCGATGGAGCGCCCTTCTGGGCCATTGAAGTGAAAAGCGGAGAGCGGCTAAAGGAGGCTGATTTTATAGGTATCAAAGCGTTTGAAGAGGAATTTCCTCAAATACGAAAGACATTAGTTGCTCGAGTCGCGACTTCCAGCCTACGAACGGATGGTATTGAAGTAACGCCCATAGAGGAATTTCTTCGGAGCTTAAAGTTATGAACAGCAATCATCTTGGCGGTCTCCGTGCCCTCTATCAAGACTATCCCCATTGTAAAAGGCGCATCATCGTGAGTCTTGATAGCTCTAGACGACGTCTTGACGACGGGATTGAAGTCTGGCCATGGCGAGAGTTTGTAGAGGCCCTCTGGAATGGTGAGTTGGGATCTTAATAAAAAATGAGGATTGTACTGGTTACCAGTTACCCGACTGACTCGACCCAAAGTCAGAGAAAAATACAAACACCAGTTTCAGCCATTTAACTCCCAAAATAGCCAACTCCTTTTTTTAGCCGGAATGATAGAATCCTGGGGACGGGGCATTGAAAAAATACTTGCTGCATGCTTTGATACCGGCCTTCCAGCACCTCAGTTTAAAGATGATGGCACTGGCTTTTGGGTTACATTTTTCTTTAAAAAGCAAATAGACAAGGATGATAGAGTCGGTGATAGGGTCGGTGATAGGGTCGGTGATAGGGTCGACTTTCTAACGCTCGCACCTAGTCAAAAATCAATCCTTTAAATTTTACTTGCAAAACCAAATCTATGCGCACAAGGGACAGTATTACAAATGGGAATATTTACAAGAAAAATAGAGCCCAATATAATTTGCCTTACTCATCACTTACGTGCTTGGTGAGAGAGTTTACTAAAGAATAATAGTGTTCCATCCTGATGCTGTTGAACGAGTAAAAATGATATCTGGATTGGCTGCAAAAGTACCAAATATGATTCGAGTGGATTCTAATGAGATCGCCGCAAGTGCCATGGTTCCCTAAATTCTTCACGAGAGTTTTGAGCTTTTGGATCTTCACTAACTTTCATTTTGTGCTTTGCGTCCATACTTCTCGAGCAGTCGCCTCGGCTAAATGTATCCTTTAGTATACTTTCGGCTGAAATTAGTCATTTTTCACCCTAAAAAGTATACTGAAGGATTCTTTTTGATAGCGAGCGGGCCTTGTGCTAGCATAAGTAAACTGGAGGACACATGAAAGAGATAATTATAATGGATGCCAAAACTATCGGAGCGACTATTAAAGCACTTCGCTCACAAATGAATGTCACACAAGAAGATCTTGCCACTTACACAGGTCTGTCCCGGGTAGGAATTGTAAAACTTGAAAAAGAGGAAAATGACCCAAAATTTTCGAGCTTAATCAAGATTGCGAAACTTTTGGGATTTGAACTGGTTCTTCGTAAGAGAGGCAGTAAATGAATAAGCTTATCGTCTACTACGAGGAACTTGAGGTAGGGACTCTCATTTTTGATGGCGATGAGCGACTAAGTTTTCAATATGACACCTCATGGCTAAAACACCCATCCAGATTTCCCCTTTCGATCGCAATGGCTCTTTCAGAAAAGCCCTTTGGACATTTGGTAACCAAGTCCTTTTTTGAGAATCTCTTGCCAGAAGGGAACATAAGAGCTCTTACCCAGGAACACGGCAAGAACAGCATTCAAACTGAGTTCGGATTTCTAAAGGAGTTCGGTGGAGATTGTGCAGGAGCGTTCAAAATAAGACCAGCAAAAATTTCTTTCTCCAAAAGTAAGTTGACTAGAAAAGAGCTAAAGCTATCTACAATCTATGGTTATTTAAAAGACAAGAAAAGTCTTGCCGATGAGATTTTGAACCACGAAGGTGGCAAATTTTCTTTAGCTGGCGCACAAGACAAATTTGCCATCATTTACCAGCAGAAAAAGATTTACCTTCCTCTCGATGGAACTCCTACGACTCATATCATTAAGCCGGCTGTAAGAAATTTTAAATCCACACACGATACACCATATAATGAATATTTCTGCATGAAACTTGCTAATGCTGTAGGTCTCCATGTTCCACATGTAGATATTATCGAAGGGGAGTTTCCACTTTTCGTCACTCAAAGGTTCGACCGATTCATAGACAAAAAAGGCAAGGCATGTCGAATTCATCAACAAGACTTTTGTCAGGCACAGGGATTAACCTCTCTTAAAAAATATGAAACCGAGGGAGGACCTACCTTTAAAGATAACTATGAACTCATTAAAAGTCATAGCGCATCCCCCATTCCAGATCTCAATCAGCTCTTGAAATGGCTTCTTTTAAATCTGGTCATTGGCAATAATGACTCCCATTCCAAAAATCTAGCATTTTTACAGACCACAAATGGCATCCGACTTGCTCCTTTTTACGACATATTATCCACATCTATATATAAAGAAGTGGGACAAAGATTTTCTTTTAAGATTGGTGAGCAAAACCTATGGTTTAAACTTAAAATCAGAACTTTCCAGAAATTTTCTTTAGATTTAGGACTTAATGATGATTTTCTAGCAAAGCAGGCAAAAAATCTATTCTCAGCACTTGATCAAAAACTGCCAGTCGAGATTCAAGATTTTAAGGAACGATTTCCTGAGCAGATGACGTCAAAGGTTCTAGAAGAAGAAATTAAGAAAAGAATGAATTTCTTTCATGAGGTGTTTGGCATCTAAGCCGATCAAATGAAATCAACTCATCGAAATTGAGAGACCTATTCGACTTATTTTGATAACGCTCCTTCTAGTTGTCGGCTTAAGGCAAACCGAAATAGGTGACCGGCTTGCACCGTAGCCACATCCTCCGCATTTCAGGGGATGTCTCGAGACCAGAGAATCAACTATATGGTTCGGAGGAACCAAGAGATTTTTGGCAGAGAATTCTTTGATACACTTATCATTGGCTCGGCCCTTACCGAGTCTGAATTTCTTAAGATGCCAAATATTGATGGACTAGACCTTGATTCGCTTTCAGAAAAATCCTATGACCTGTCTGCAAGCGGAATCACAAGTTCCCTAAAGGAAACTAAGTTAGCAGATCAACACAGGCAAATGCTTTGAGCAGTATCCGTTGACTTAATGATGAGGTGTCTTAATAAACCAACCAGGCTCTCGCTGGGGAGCGCTAGATGACTTGAATTTCTGCCTAAGCGGGCTCGAAAGCCCACCAATAGCCCAGCTAGAATCCAGCCTGGAAATCAAAGATGATTTTCCTCTGCAGCACTGAGATGCCCTCCCGCAAACCGCCAAATCAGCCCTGCCAGAACGAGACCAGCCACAAAATAAAGCCCTGCTCTTCCGGTTGGACTTTGGGGTCTTAAGCTCGCAGCTGCATAACCACTCGCTCCTGATATCTGACTTTCATATAAAAGCGGTATAGCCATGCCAAGGCCTACCAAAATTCCCCCTAAAATTTCTGATCCAAAAGGCATAAGTCCTCCTCTTTTTCTAGATCCTAAGCCAGTTCTGACAGACCACTTCCATGACACCCCCAGAACTTAAGGACCACTAAGTGCCCTCTCATGGGCACTGTCGGTTATGAAGTCAAACTTCAAAAGAAGAGCCAAGTCCTTTGAAAGCTGTAGCTCTGGCAATGGATGAAGGTTTTCTAACGAGCGGTGAAGGCGAGAGGAGGATTGGTGCAAATGGATAGCTTTTGATCCTGTCGCAACTTTCAAAGTCAAATTGGGGACGATCAAGATTTCAAAGTTTCTCAAATCTCAACGATGTAGATTCTACTGAGATAACTAATCGAGATAAAAAATTGAAATGTTAAAACAGCAAATTGAAGATCTGCAGCTTCTAGTGAAGGTTCTAGAAGGCAGTCACACTTAAATAGAGTCACTCAGATCAACTTTAGTGCTGTCATACACTAGACCTTTAGTAATGGAAATTGATTCTTAGCCAGTAAATATGCGCCTTCAATTGTTTCTTTATGCATTGAAGGAGGCGTCAAATTGAAACTAGGATTGCCAGGAAGTTAGCTCCACATGCCCCATGGCAAAACGCCCACTCCGCCTGCCTTTGGTGGAGTCTCGAGGCGATCAGTCGGGGCAATTAGATACCCTGTTTTAGCGTCTAGAGCAGCCATAGCCCCGCGCAATGCACGCTCATGAAATGCGCGTTGGTTGAGGGAGGTCACAATCTTCATGGGAATATTATCCCAGACCCAGTCAACCATAGTTCCGCGAGCGCTTTTGAAGTACTGCCGATTATCCGACACGCCGACATAACCCATGAGTGCTGAGGTCTCGTTCCATAAAGTGTGACGAATCAGACTAAGTGTTGCCTGGTCTGATTTACTATTTCCGATACAGTATTCAGCTAGTCCTGAATCTCCAAATACCCATACATCTTTGCCTACACCACGCTCATGGCAACTAATTCGGCGAACCATAAATATGGTCTCCATTGCCTCTAAATAATTGCGAAGTCGCCTACTATCGATCTCAAAATGAGACAATGTAGGCATTTCGCCATCTGCCATGACTCGACCCATTGTCCGCAAAATCAATTTAGTAGTTTCTGGCTGATATGATTTTTTGAAGCAAATTGCCAAGTCGCGGTAGATCGAGGTTTCTAGCCATCCCTTCCAATAATCTTTAACTTGGCTTTCATCTCTTAGAAACATAGGAACGGGCATGCCGCCCTTAGACGAATGCTGTAATAGACTTTCCCAAGAAAACCTTGGAGCGGAGCTCAATTTTGGAAGAGATGTTAGTGGCGGATGCTTCTGCGCCTCTGCTAGAGTCATTGGAAAAAGTTGACACAGCCCAATTCGGCCTGTTAATGATTCTCTAATTCCGACACGATCGGAAAACTGGGTTGATCCCGTTATGTAAAATTGACCAGGAATCCGCTTTTTATCTACCAAAAGTTTTATGGCATCGAAAAGCTTTGGCGCCTTTTGAATTTCATCAATGATCAATGGCAAAGAGTGCCGCGCTATAAAAACCTTTGGTGCGGCATGTGCTGCAGTTAAGTCATCGTCGTCGTCGAGTGTAACGTAACTGCTAATTTGTAGTTGGTCTCGAAGCATTGTGGTTTTGCCAGACTGCCTGAGCCCCACCACACCGACTACGGGCCATAATTTACCCTGGCGCTTTAGGTGGGTGTTCAAAAACCGAGCTCTTTCATGTGCCATATTTTAGAGGCCTCCCCATTCCTGCTGCTATGTGCTATCATTAATTGACATTTAAAGTCAAATAATGATAGCACTTAATCAGCAGCTCCCGGCATATTTTTTGCAAAACATGGATTTTATTGTTGATTTGGATAGGCAAATAAAATCCAAGTCCCTGCGCCATCTCAAGATATTCCCGCTACATGAAACCGTTAAAAAGGAGCCCTCTATCATAATATCTGAAATTGCTAGTATTCTTAACCTTGCGGACAGAACCATTAAAAGAGCCAGGGCAAATCGGACTTTTTTGAAAACGATAATAATTTCGAGTTGTTAAGTAGTGATTAATTTGTAAACAATTCCTGTTTATGCTATTCCTACCGCTCTAAGAGCTTCACTTTTTTTGCCCCAAGACGTGTCTCGTAATC
>CAIMVM010000121.1 GCA_903844895.1 uncultured Pseudomonadota bacterium | reverse complement strand
ATTCACCCTCAATGGCCAACCTACCCTGGCTGGTACATTTCCGGGGAAGGTCTGCACGCTAATCCGCCTCCAGTGCCAATGGAAATTAAGATAAGTCCCGAAACCATACCTTATTCGGGAATCCAGGCTAATTTTTCTGGTGGAAATTTAGAAATGGCCTCTACTGGAGACGATCCATACGTTGTCTTAGGTGATCAAATTTCTTGCGCCCCGCATTCTCATGTCGGCTTAAATGTTTATCTTTCACGCAAAGATGAGGGCTGGGTGCAACTATTCTGGAGCGAAAGCATGGACTTTAAAGAGGACCATTCACTTCGAAGGTGGTATCCATCAGGCGAAATTAAAGCCCAATTTGCGTTTCCGCTTCTAAACGACCGCAGCAATATAAGAATTGACCCTATGGACAATATTGGCTCTGCTGTTCTTAAAAAGATCGAAATTTACTGCCTAGCTGAATAAGATATCATGAGGCCATTTATAAAAGTTAGATAGGAATGGCCTCATGAAAAATAGAAAGTCTATAAAAGAGATTAATGAGTAAGGCGCTTTTTTCTATTTTTTTCCTAACTCTGCCGCGATTCTTCTACCAAAGCCTATACTTTCCGAGATTCCTCGATCTTCAGGATAATAGTAGGTGGTGTCAGCCACATACAAATCTTTGATGGGAAGTGAATAAGGTGGAAGTGTGTCTAGAAATTTCGGCCCACAAATGGGTTGTGCATATTTATAGCGATTGCATTTGATTTCCATAAAGTCTGAATCCATTAAGGACGGATTTATTTTCATTAAGTACAATTTTACTTTTTCGGCAAACACTTCGTCACTTTCCGCATATTTAGGATGTTCTGATGGCATGTAATAAGGAACATAGACAATAGTGCAATCTAAAGGTCTTAGATTGGAATACTCTACCATGCCAGGGATATCCATATCGTCATCATTGATATTGACCCAGAAGTTTTCAGTTACTTGTTTTTTCAGTTTTACAATGACGCATACCACGGCGATACTTTTTTGGGCTTTGAATTGATCTAGAAGGTCTTTTCGAAGGTTTGGTAAAATACTTGGGATATAGCAAAGGGGAATGGTACTCACGACTTTTTGAAATTCATAAGTTCCTTTTGGAGTCTGAATGCCAGACAACTGTTCGCCCGAGTGAAGAATCTTTATAGCAGGTTCTCCAAGTCTAAATTCACCTCCGCGGGATTCAATGTACACCTTCATGGCACTTAGAAAGGTTTCTGATCCGCCTTCGAGATATCCGAGCTTTTCTTGAAAAAGATTATACCTTGAAGTTCCGATGCGTCTGATTCGGCTCCATATCCAAGCTGCAGAGAGTTCAGACGCATAGTTATAAAATTTATATTCGAATAATTTTTGCCACCATACTTTGAAACCCTCCTCCCCTATCCAACGGCGAATCCATGCCGTGGATTCTTGGCTATCCAGATTTTTCCAGTTTTTGAGTTTGATGCAATAAAACGCATGGATTCCATAGCGAATTTTTGAAAGGAGACTCACACCGGGAAACGTTAAAAGAGCAATGGGATTTCCCCAGGGAGATAGCCTAGTTTTATAATAGAAGCCCATTTTTGTGGCTTTCCATTTGAGCTTATCACTGATTCCAAGCTCTTCTAGAAGTTTCATGAAGTCAGTATCACTGGTGCAGTGAAAATGATAGTACCGTTCAATATTGAGCCCGCCGAAGTCAAAGGTAGCGGTCATGCCGCCAATACGATCAGCGCCTTCGAAGACCACTGGTTTATGACCGTCTTTAGCGAATTGAAAGGCTGCGGCGAGCCCCATTGGTCCGGCGCCGATAATGGCGATTTTACTTTTCATATTTAAGAAAACTCCCAAGAGTTCTAATTTTTAGTTATTTATCCGACAAGACTAAAAAATTAATATATTTCTATTTTAGATCTGATAGGTATCTCTTTATATTCTTTTTTGAAGATTCACTAACGCCTCCCACAATTTCTTCCCAACGATCCAAAATAGGAGATGGAGCCACATTTTTAGTCAAAAGCTCTCTCTTTAGAAATGGAAAGTTAAAATGTTGAATCAGAATATGCCACATCAAAATTGTAGGATTCACAGGCTCTGAGAATATTTTTGCATAATAAGGGATTTTATCGCCATAACTTTTGGCCTTTTCTAGGACTTCCCCATATGAAAAAAGCGCTTGGATACGATATCCCTTTGAAACTAAAAGGGCCGAAAGTCCGATTTCGTATCTTTGAATGATAAGGTTTTTATCTGTTAGGATCTCTACTGAATTTAAAAAATCCGGCAAAAAATGCGAGCATGCT
>CAIMVM010000120.1 GCA_903844895.1 uncultured Pseudomonadota bacterium | reverse complement strand
GTACCGAGCAATTTACGAGGTTAGCGCAAACAATTCAATTGAGTTCGTATTGATAGAAGAGGTAAATAAGCATGACTATTAGTCCTAAAGGCAAAAATGCTTTTTCAAAAAGTGACACCATGAAGTTTCTTGAGAGAAAGGCTGGTGCCCCGCTCACTATTGCGACCTTGCTTGTGTCTATCCGAAAAAGCGAAGAGATGTCTCAAGTTGATTTTGCCAGTCTTTTAGAAATTTCTCGTTCTCATCTTTGCGATCTCGAGAAGAGCAGAAAAGGCCTAAGCCCCGCACGTGCTGCTATTTTTGCACAGAAACTTGGATACAGCGAAGCTCTATTTGTAAAACTTGCTCTTCAAGACCTATTGAGTAGAGAAGGTCTAAACTTGCGAATCGATGTTGCATGAAATAATGGTTCTAAGTTTTGACGTCCGTCGACGTCTTCCATTTCTAGAGGTTTTAAAGATCTCATAGCGCTGCGCCAAATTCAAACATCTTCCAATAATTTCGGCGGCGCGCTGTTTCCATTGTATTTATAACTGAGTTAGCGAATATTCAGTGATAAGCCATTAATTTGTTTTGAGTAGCCGCAGTGCACCAAGTCCGGCCGTATGATAAGACACCCTCCTTGCCTAATTTATAGGCATATCTGCAAAGGAAAATCAATCATGATAAAAATGAAGAGAATCGTCAGTCTTGCTGCAGTTACGACCTTTTCCGCGTCTGCTTTAGCTCAGAGCTTAGTAGACACAAATGTCAAATTCCCAGTTGCTTTTGTAATTGAAGGAGGAAAGGGTGACCCTTGGAATGATTTAGAAAGATCCAATCATACTCCTCTGTGGAGGATATACCTATGCTTTGAAAACACAAGTGAGTTACAAACTAGACAAGTGACTTTAGATTTGGCGAAGCTTGGGACTCCAGTAGAAAAGGCTTTTATCGATCCCGTCACCAAAGAGAAACTTGCGGTTTCAAGACTGGATAAGGTTGTATTAGACTACACCTATGCTACCCAAATAAACCACTCTCCGACTATTGAATATACATACGGCGGTGCTAACCTAAATGTAAAGTCACAACAGAGCTGGGAGTTAGTCTACAAAAAGCCAGAATTCAATGAAAGCCGCTACCTTTTTGATCAGATAGATTTCTTTGATGTTCAGATAAGCACAAGCGTGTTTGTTGGGTATTCTGACTATACCTTTAATCTGGGCGAGGAAATGTATTATCTTTCCAATCGCTTTTTGAAATTTTCCCATAGTTCCAAGGATAGTCGGCTTAATTTTGCTTTGGAATCTTGTGAAAAATCTAATCAACCCTATGTACTAGAAGTAGGAGAAGAGATAATTCGGTTCAAGTAATCTATCTTGATTTCCCATTTTAAACTGAGGGTCGATCCGAAACTGGACGGCCATCTTTATACTCCTTTTGTAATTCCTGAAATCTAGAATCGAAGCTAGTGCGGTGCGCCTTGCCTCATTTCAAGAGAGTTTAGAGTAATCCTATCGAATATTCATTCATAAACAAGCAAAATACCCTGACACGCTGCAGTACAAAAAGTTCTGAATTGCTACACAGCATCAATTAATTTGACCAACTAAAATGTATCTGGTAGGATACAGATGATATTTTGAATATGTCCCATTTTGGGGTTAACCAGTGCGGAATATGCCAAGAGAAATTGTAGAATACATCGACCAGAAGGGTAGAGTTCCGTTTCGTCGTTGGCTGGAAAGATTAAAAGATAGAAAGGCTGCCGCAATCATTGATTCGAGGTTGACACGGGTACGTATGGGAAACCTTGGAAATAGTAAATCAGTTGGGCAAGGAGTCAAAGAACTTAAAGTCGACTTTGGCCCCGGCTACAGGGTCTATTTTGGTGAGGATTCAGGAAAGGTTGTGGTTCTCCTTATCGGAGGGGATAAGAAAACACAAGTCGCGGATATAAAGCTCGCTCAAGAATATTGGGCAGAGTATTTGGAGGATTGATATGAGTAGAAGAAAAACTGTGCCCTACGAGGAAGGTCTAAATGAACGGCTTAAGGATTCGACTTATGCGGCTGAATATTTAAATGTCCATCTAGCTGAAGACGATGATCATGCCGTAGAAGCTTTTCTATTGGCTTTGCGAGACGTCGCGACAGCACATGGTTTCGCAAGCGTAGCGAAAAAATCCGATCTTGGCCGTGAAAGCTTGTACAAAACCCTGTCAAAATCTGGAAATCCAAAGATTGAAACCTTGGCTACTTTGCTGAAGACAATGGGATTAAAACTTTCAGTCGAAGCTAAAGTTGTTAAGCGAAAGCGAGCTTCTTAGTTACGGGTTTAAGTATGGGTGCGGCTGATTTAGAACGACGCTATTTTAGCTTTTTTATGTGATTTTTATTGATTACCGAGGGCTTTTTATATTTGGATAAGTGATTTCTCTCTAGCTCTTTCTGCTCGTGAAATATCCAATAGTCAGGAAAGTCCC
>CAIMVM010000119.1 GCA_903844895.1 uncultured Pseudomonadota bacterium | reverse complement strand
TTAGGACGCTCCTCTTTTGTTTGGACAACACTCGTTTCCAAAGCAATATAAGCGGCGCGGAAAGTAGAATTTGCAAAAGGCTCAAAAGAGAAGCCTTTCCAAAATCGCCTTCTGACTTTATTGCCGAATAAATACCTACCTCAAAAGTTGCCAATTGAGGAGCCCCTCCCAAAATAAGGACGATGCTGAAGCTGGTAAAACAAATCAAAGCTATCGTTAAAAACAATCCCCTAATGTCATTACGTAATTCAGGCCAAACCAAATATCTCCACCTACTATAATTTGACAAAGCGAGTACTTTAGCCTGTCTTTCATAAATATCCGGCAATGACTCTATCGCTAAAAGCAGTGTCGTAAACACGAGGGGGGCATTCATAAATACGTGGGCTGCAACAATTGCTGATGTATTGTACATCAAGGAAATATCATCCCCGAACCATTGGCCTATCCATCCGGATCGACCAAAGCAAAGAATAAAGGCTATCGCCACAACGACAGTAGGAAAGGAATAAGGAATAAAACTTATTCTTTTAATGAGATTTCGAAAGGGAACAGTTCTTCCCGCGAAGTAAAAAGCTAAACCTCCACCAAGAACTATACTTATAGAGCTTGAGAGAAAGCTCTGCAGCAAGGTAAATTTAAGCATCTCCCAAAGTTGAGAATAGTTTAGGCTTTCTGATGTATTTAAGATCCCCGCCAAAGACTGCCAGATAACCCAAGTAAGAGGCGCAAGCGCTCCCCATATAACAAAGGCAAAAACCAATAAGGATGACCATCTCTTCATCATCCTACCTAAACTCACCTAACCAAATGTCATTTAATTTCTTTCGATCTGTCGTAGTTAAAAAACTGAGTTCCTTTAGCTTAGGCTTTGTTGATGTATAGAAAATAGGATTCAAATCCTTAATTTCAGATTCAGGAATAATCGGATACATCCAATTTGCTTGCGAAATTATTTTCTGGGCTTCAGGTATTAACAGAAAATCGACAAATGCGGTAGCAAGCGCCTTATTTTTAGTTGTTTTTACAATACCGGCAAACTCTACATTAATACTATGTTCTGGAAAAATAGCAGCTTTGTAGCGGCTGCTTTTGTCTACAATACGATGGTAAAATTCACTAGTCGTATAGCTCACAACTAACGGAGCCTCTCCTTTGGTAAAAAGTGAATAGGCTTCACTCCATCCTGGGGTGACCATCAACGTTTGATTTCTTAAGAGTTTAAGTTTCTCTGGCAAACGCGCTCCGTAAGTAGAACTCAAAAAGCCCAAAAAGCTCAACCCAGGCGCACTAAATCTTGGGTCTTGTAAAATCAATTTCTTTTTAAACTCCGCCCTCTCTAGCAGATCATCTAAGCTTTTAGGCGGGTTTGCTATTTTTAGCGAATCATACATAACTGTAATCATGCCAAAGTCAAACGGCACTGCATGCAAACGAATTTTATCCGGAATCGGCACTTGCAATGGCGCCTTAGAAGCCACGAGGGGAAGAAAAAGATCGGATTCTATAGCATCTAACACCACAGAGTTATCCACCCCTAAGACCACGTCAGCTCGGCTAGAACGACCTTCAAGCTTGAGCTTGCCAATCAAAGTAGCCCCGTCCCCAGCTGAAACAAATTTTAACGTGCAACCACATTTCTGCTCAAACAGCTTCTTTAATTCAGACCCAGGCCCCCATCCAGAATTAAAAGCCTGATAGGTGTAGACTGTCAGATTGCTTTTAGCAAATAGAGGTTCTAGTCTCAAAAAAAGGCCCATAAAAATTAATAAACGCAACGTTAAAGCCACACAAATTCCCCCAACTCCCCCGAGTCCTCGTCTTTGGCTTCTTAAAGGACACTATCTCATGCCCAAATTATAGCTAAACTAGATTGTGAGGCTACTCTATATTTTAATTTGGTTTTGGGGCCACTTTTCCAATTGGCTCTTTAAGATGGATCTAAAAGCACTACCCTCTAGGACCCAATTTATTAAAGCATCGCTAAGGCCGCAATATAATTGAGCTCAAAATGACGCAGATTGCGACTGCAACATGCTGTTTTTAAAGACAAAAACAGCCTAATAAATAGTTCGACTATTACATTGCAAAATCTGCTATCTTATCATATTGGACACCTGCGGCAAAACCTCAGCTACGCATCAAAACGTAAGGATACCAAAGGGAACACAAATGAATGTTTTTTCTAATATAGGAATTTCTAATTTTGCTGGCCTACACGGCGCGCTCTTAGTGACAATGGTATTTTCTGCGAGTTGCGGCTTCGTCAAAAAGGATGAAGATAGATCTTTGCCCCGCCGCAACCAGATGGCAAAATCTACACCGGGTAAAGACATGCCCAATTCTGACATAAAAAATTCAGAGGAATCTCCCAATAGTACAGACAATGCCCATGGAAATTTTGATTCCGAGGGAAGGGAAATTCAAGGCGCCCAGAGTCGAGACGAGGAAGCTTTGGACAAAAAGAGAAACAATCGGGGCTTATTTGAAGACCGAAAATATGAACTTTTAACCCCAACGGGCGAGATCCTTATGGCTGCGGCCCTAAAATGGCAAATAGAGCAAGAAAAGATGGCAAACGCTAAAATCTTCGCCCAACCTGCGCAGTGTGCTCGAAACATTTCCAAAGTCATGAGTCTTGCGGGATTTCCAAATTATAATTCGCCTTTGGTACCTGGTTTAGTGGCAGCAATTAAATCGAGAGGCGGGCTGATTGTACCACTTCCTAAAAATAGAGCCGCCATTGCTGAAGTGATTGCTAAGACTTTTATCAATAAAATTCCCACGGGAACCCTAGTGGGTGGGTGCCTCTATAAGAACTGCACAGGCAACGCTGCAGATGGCCATATTGCTATGGTCGGAGACCTCGATTCCAACGGTGCCCTTAAACTTTACCACAACAATTGGTATCGCCCGGAGAATGAAAACGGCACTTGGAACCCCCAAATGATCCCTTTAAGTTGGTACAATTTGGGCTTTAAGAGAAAATTTATGTCTACCTCTTGGATGAACATATTTCGAGATCCTCCCCATGTAGGAACTGCCTATGATGTCTCGATTGAAGTCCCAGCTATTGACGATCTTGATCCCACAAACTATTACATTACCTTGGCGGTCCCCGTAGAAGTCTGGAAAGAGTACAAAAATAAGCAAGGAAAGGTCCTTGATAGCGACGGCAATCAGGTACCCATGGAAAAATAGTTTTCAGCTTATCTTGCAAGTGGCCTATGATTTTCATAGGCTTTTTTTTAAAAAATATCTCCCCATTTTTAGCATTCCATCGTTTAAGAGGGGGGGGGGAGGAAGACATAGATAGAGGCGCCAAGAGAATTAGATACAATGATTCTTTTGTCAGAGCCTAGTTACCTTACGCAACCATTTTTTAACCCACAGTCCCGCGAAAAAGAGATTCGTCTTTTTAATTACTGCTGATAGAATTCAACCTATTGAAAATTTTAGATAAATTAAAATAGGCTGAATCTATGAACAGCGACATTAGCGGTGACTCGGCGGCTTTCAATCTTGATCATCTAG
>CAIMVM010000118.1 GCA_903844895.1 uncultured Pseudomonadota bacterium | reverse complement strand
ATTGAGCGGCTCAGCATCCGTATAGAGGGGGGTGTAGTACCCCTTCAAAATCCAGCTAGAGCTGACCCAAGTACACCGGCACCCCCTAAATTGGAGTTGGTTCCATCCGTGCACCTTTACACAGTGTTTTGCACAAAGGATCAGGGATTTGATAATTTATGCAACGAAGCAGTGACTGGGCTATTTGAGTAGGGGCTACACCCCATTAAGGTGGGGACGGTAAGTGGCCACAAAACGCTTTCAATGTTGCAGCGATATACACACCTGCGCTCATCGGATTTAGTGACGACGTTGGCTTAAAAAATACGCTTGCTAAATTGCAAGTTGGATTGTTACAATTCAAGCAGCGCATCAACTAGTTGCGTTACGAAGTTTGCATTAGCCTCGAACAATTTCGGTGCCACTGGCATAGAGGAAGCAGCCGCTACGGTTCAGACCGCCAGTAGTGTCTGTCGTGGGACAACAGCCACGTGAAACTTGTTTGCGATTCAAGAGTCAAGGATTCCCACCAGCGTCAACTGGTGGGGCTTTGTTTACCTTGTCGAGTCGCAGACACACAAACAAATTTGCGCTCGGCATGATTCCACCTAGGAAATCACATGACCGATTTTAAACGAAAAATCAATATAAATCAACAACTTAAGCCGGTTGAACAGGCCGCATACCTAAGATTGGTCCGCGCAGGTGCCGGGGTTCTAGGGTTTAAGCCTGTCAATGGCAAATTTTATGAAGTCAGGTTCAAAGACGAATCGGAAGCCTTGTCTTTAATTGTTTCACACGGAACCAACGCAGAAACTTGGGTGTCTATGGCCACCTATTCCAACCCCTCGGCCGCCAGAACTCAAGACAACGCGGAAATACTCTGTGCACTATGGCTTGATGTCGATGCGCATGAAGGTAGCAAGTACGAATCGGTAGTTGACGTTGAAAAGGCTTTGGAGGCGTTCATTGAACAAACGTCACTCCCGCAGCCGACAGTAATTCATTACACAGGTTATGGCATTCAAGCTCTTTGGTCATTGTCCCAAGAAATCTCAAGGAATGACTGGCAACCGGTTGCTGACAAACTTCAGGACTTAGCTGGGCGAATGTTTTTGGACGCAGACCCAATTACAAGCGATGCAGCAAGAATTCTTCGGGTCGCTGGCACTTTGAATTTTAGAAATCCTGAAGTACCAAAACTTGCCCATTACAAACAAGCGGTAGAAGAACTTCAATCCTTTGATGACTTTGGTGCCGCTGTAGATGCCGCACTTTTAAAGTTTCCAGCAATTCAAAAGAAGCGAAACAAGCACGACAAAGCAAAACAATTTGAAAGCGCTGAAACGCAAGCAAACATTGAGATTGTCAAAGCGTTGCTTGAATGTGTTGACCCAGACTTGGAGTATTGCCAATGGCGAAATCTAGTTTGGTCTGTTGCTGCCACTGGTTGGGAATGTTCATACGAAATCGCTAGAAGTTGGAGCGCTAATGGTGACTCATGGAAAGAAGGCGCATTTAACAGAGTCTGGGACAGCTTTGATGACGAAAAAGGAATTGGTTTTGGAACACTTGTTTATCACGCGCGGCAAGCTGGTTACCAAGGTGAATTGCCATCAAACTCAAAACCCAAACCAAAGGAGTTTGAAAGTGGAAGACTAAAAACGGTTTGCGCTGCTGATATTGAGCCTGAGCACGTTGAATGGCTTGTCGATCAAAGCTTCCCCCTTGGAATGCTCGCCGTCATTGGGGGTCAACCGGGGCTGGGTAAAAGTCAAATCTCGATCAACTTAGCAGCTGGTGTTACGACCGGGAAAGGCTTGCCGGGAACTGGTGGGTTTAGCAATATTGGCTCAGTAATCATTCTTGCCAATGAGGACGATGCCGCACGAACCATTCGGCCTCGGCTTGACGCGGCTGGTGCTGACATTTCAAAAGTACACATCGTTGAAGGTGTGGCCCGTGAAGGTGTTGAAGTGGATATGTTTCAGCTTGATTCAGACATAGCCGACCTTAGAGATCGAGCGCTTGAAATTGGTGATGTTCGTCTAATCATTATTGATCCACCCAGTGCATACCTTGGCACGAAGGTTGATAGTTACAAAGACAGTGACGTTCGACGGGTGCTAATGCCACTTGGCAACTTGGCGCAAGAGACCGGAGCGATGATTCTGTTAATCGTTCATCTAAACAAGAGAACTGACGGTGGTGCGCAACAGCGCTTCTCTGGTTCAACAGCATGGACTGCAGCACCGCGTGTGGGATTTATGGTAGCTGAAGACACTATAACCAAGCAACGGTTTATGTTGCCCGTCAAGAACAACATTGGTGACGACAGACTTGGCTACCAGTACCACATTGCAGAAAAACTGATTAAGTACAGTGGTCAAACATTTAAATCTTCGTACATCGTTTGGGATCAAACAACCAATCGGTCAGTTAGTGAAATACTTGCCCCACCAAAGGCAAACAAAGAAAGTGTTGTTGACGATGCCAAATCTTTTTTGGAAGATGAACTTACTAATGGGCCAGTTACAGTGGATCAACTTCAGAAACTGGCTAAGGCTGCTGGACTTTCATGGCCAAGCATCAATCGTGCAAAGAAAGAATTGCCAATAAACAGCACCAAGGTCAGCAATGGCTGGCAATGGACTTTATGCAAGCATCGTTTGAAGGGAAGTATTTCTGCAATTGCTGCTGAGTTGGCGCAAGAGTTGGAGGGAGACCAAAATGTCTGATTGGCGTGAAAACTCAAATGGTAACTTTGTATACGTTATTGATACAGACGATGTTATGACCGTATTTGAAAGAGCAGGTCTTTGGTTCGGCGTATACGACAACAGGTTCATTGAAGAAGGACTAAGCACTCCTGAAAAAGCGATGGCATTCATGGAAATGGCTGTACTGAACGAGCAATTGCATCTGCTCATAAAGCGAACACCTATTCCTACTGGCTGGCGTTCAACTAAAACTGGCGGCTTTCATTGCCATCGAAATGGCGGCACTATGACGGTGAAAAAAGCCAGAACGGGGATGTGGTATTTAGTTGTCAACCAATCTATTGTTCAAGGCCAATGGTTCAGAACTGCTGAAGAAGCTAAGTGGCAAGGAGATCAACTCTGACCCTATGAATACCTTGAGATGCTTGAGTACCTTCATTCTCGCAAGAGTATCAAGTGACTCAACATTCTCAAGGTACTCAAGGCACTCAAGGAGTTCAACAATATCAACCCATTCAAGTTACTCAATTTTT
>CAIMVM010000117.1 GCA_903844895.1 uncultured Pseudomonadota bacterium | reverse complement strand
GGACATTTATAACCAATGACCAAAGTCGAAATGCCCTAGTTTCTCATGTATATGATATTACATACAATTCTATTATTCCAGGTCAGGATACCATTTGTATTATTGATGATTCTATCGTGCGCGGCACGACTTTGAAACAAAGCATTATCAATATTCTCGGTCGATTAAAACCAAAAAAGGTTATGGTGGTATCTTCTGCTCCTCAGATTCGTTATCCAGACTGTTATGGTATTGATATGAGTAAATTGGGAGATCTGTTAGTTTTCAGAGCAGCAAAAGAAATATTGTCGCGAAGAAATGAATTGGTTTTTCTAGATGAAATTTATCAGAAATGTATTCTTGAAAATCAAAAACCATTTAATGAGATTCAAAACATACTCAAAAATTTTTATGAAATATTCGATAATGATGAGTTGACAAAAGTAGCGGGTGAACTTGTGACGCCTGAAAATGCGACCTATGAAGTAGAGTTAGTATTTCAGACAATTGAAAATTTAGCAATAGCATGTCCAAACGATCGCGGAGATTGGTACTTCAGTGGAAACTATGCTACTCCTGGTGGTAATCGAGTAGCGAATCAGTCATTTATTAATTATTTTGAAGATAACGGAGAAAGAGCTTATTAATTAGTCTTGTATAACTCATTCTAAAAACACTTATTACTAAAAATTCAATATTTAAGAAATGTGGCAAGAAATTAAAAAATACGAAGACATTCTATTTGAATTCCATGATGGAATAGGAAAGATTACCATTAATAGACCTGAGAGGCATAATGCTTTTCGACCTGAGACCAATTTTGATATTCTGGATGCACTTGATATCTGCAGAGAAGATACGAATATCAGTATTGTAGTATTAACTGGAGCGGGAAAAAAGGCTTTCTGCAGTGGTGGAGACCAGCAGGTAAAAGGAGTCGGTGGATATATAGGAAAAGATGGCGTGCCACGCCTCAATGTGCTTGATATTCACAAAAAAATACGTTCTATGCCTAAGCCTGTCATAGCTATGGTGAATGGGTATGCGATAGGCGGCGGTCATGTGCTACATGTAGTCTGTGATTTAAGTATCGCCTCAGACAACGCTATTTTCGGTCAGACAGGGCCTAAAGTAGGCAGTTTTGATGCAGGCTTTGGGTCTAGTTTTCTGGCTAGGAATGTAGGCCAGAAAAAAGCAAGAGAAATCTGGTATCTCTGTGAGCAATATTCTGCCTATGAAGCCTTGGATATGGGCCTAGTTAATAAAGTAGTGCCAATCGATTTTCTAGAAAGAGAAACTATAAAATGGGCTAAAACTATAATGAAGCGAAGTCCTATGGCTATCCGTATGCTGAAACGTGGATTTAATGCGGAGCTCGATGGACAGCTAGGCATAATGGAACTCGCAGGAGATGCTACCTTAATGTTTTATCTTATGGAAGAAGCCCAGGAAGGGAAGAATGCGTTCCTCGAAAAGCGTGAACCAGATTTTCAGAAATATCCGAAGTTTCCTTAATAAAATGAGCCATATATCGGCATATTTTAAGAACTTTTGAACGCAAATTTATTCCAACACTAATATTAGAGCTGCTATTTTTTAAACATTGCAGCTAGTTTATGAATATAGGCCTCTTGCACATTTATGGCACAGTATTCACCACCTAATTTTTTGAAGATAGTCTTTGTATTTTTAAGGTTGTTTTGAATATGATTCTTCATATGATTTTTAAACAGACTAGAGGAAGTGTCTATCCATTCATAGTTCATTTTTTCAGCATTGTATAACTCTACTAGACCTATGTCGGGAAAGTTTTCTTCCATTTGATCATAAAACTGTAACTGAAATTGAAGCCTAGA
Source organism: uncultured Pseudomonadota bacterium (assembly GCA_903844895.1). Taxonomy (GTDB): domain Bacteria; phylum Bdellovibrionota_B; class Oligoflexia; order Oligoflexales; family CAIMVM01; genus CAIMVM01. The sequence continues at coordinate 592 of CAIMVM010000117.1, read as the reverse complement.
TGTCAAGGCACACATCGGGCTTGAAGACACCTGCCGCTTATCAGGCGTTGAACTGAAGCGCTGCCAAGCCGGCATAGACACCGCCCATTTCAACCAGCGCTGCGTGCTTACCTTGCTCAACCAAGCGGCCATGCTCCAAGACCAAAATATTGTCAGCTTTTTGCACAGTGGCAAGTCGGTGCGCAATGACCAAGGTGGTTCGACCGCGCATGGCCGACTCGAGAGCCGCTTGAACCATTCGCTCACTGTGTGCATCCAAGGCGCTGGTGGCTTCGTCCAACAGCAAGAGCGGTGGATTTTTGAGCATGGCGCGCGCAATGGCAATGCGTTGACGTTGACCGCCTGATAAACGCACACCTCGCTCACCCAGAAACGTGTTGTAGCCATCTGGCAAGTCGACGATGAACTCGTCAGCAAATGCAGCCACGGCCGCAGCCTTCACCTCCTCGTCGCTTGCATCTGGTTTGCCGTAGCGGATGTTGTCCATGGCACTGCTTGAAAAAAGAACAGGCTCTTGCGGCACGATGCCAATGCGTTGTCGAAGGTCGTGCAGGCTGAGGTTTTGAATGGGCACACCATCCAACACAATGCG
>CAIMVM010000116.1 GCA_903844895.1 uncultured Pseudomonadota bacterium | reverse complement strand
TATGCTTTGACAGGCTTTGTCACGGGTCGGGAACCGGCCTCAGGTGTGGAGGAGAAGAACTCTTTTCCTGTGAAACACGAAACTCCATCCCATACCGGAGCAAGTCCCCAGGGCTTGTGAGGATTGGGTGGAGTAGTTCATGTTGCCATGATACAGCAAGAGCGAAATAGCCGCCTTTCTCAAACAAGTCAAAATTTAGGAATAGAAAATCTTAAGCAAAGCAGGCTTTTTTTAAGTCGAAGTTCAGCATTTCAGAGTAGCCCCCGATCAATCTCGCTAAGGAAGATATTCCCATACAGGAATCTTCAAGAAGGACTCCATTTCCATTTTAAAAATAGAAAATAAACGGAAAGATAATTATCCCAATTGTAAAAACACGAGATGAAGTTGTCAGTCTGACTTGCTAAAATAGAGACAAACTAGTTGCCCATTAAAAAGCTCTGAACTCTACGAAGGTGCTCACATGACTCATTTCAAGAATAACGTTTTGTCGTTTCTTTCTCTGATATTGATAACGGTCAGCTGCTCGCAGGGATATGCTGATAAGACTCAGAGTGAGCCATCAGCTCGCTCCGAGGGGTATACAGGCGCGCCCTTGAGGGAGCGAAGTCTTCCGCTTGCTAAGGAGCTCATAGGCCTAACCACACCTGAGGGAGAGAGCCTGGCCTATACCGCCGACGCGAGGGCAGATCTTCTGCCGCTTTTGTCTTTCTTTCAGTGGCAACAAACAACAACGTTCTGCGGGATAGCAAGCGCTGTCACAGTGCTCAACGCCCTTAAAATTTCAGCTCCATTGGCCGCTCAATACAACTATCAGGTTTTTACGCAAGATAACTTCTTTCAACCAACAGATCGCAAGATGGCAAATCGTGAAGATGTTGAGAAAAATGGGCTTACGCTTTCCCAGTTGGGCGCGCTGTTATCTTCTCATGGCGCGAAAGTCCACATCTATCCTTCTAATAGGACCTCGTTGGAACAATTTAAATCCATTGCCATTGAAAATCTTAAAAATAAAAATGATTCCATAATTGTGAACTACAACCGAAAGATCGCATTTCAAGAAGGCGCTGGACATCACTCGCCCTTGGCAGCGTACCATTCTAAAGCAGATCGATTTTTAATTTTAGATGTGGCACAACACAAATATGAGCCCGTTTGGATTCGCTCAGAAGATCTCTGGAATGCCATGCATACCACCGATAGCACTGACGCAAATATTTGGCGAGGGTTTTTGAGCGTTGCCAAAAATAATCTGTAGTTCACTCCCCAACTTGAGAAAATATTCTTGGATAGATCGATATGCGGCGTAAGTCTTTAAGATTCCCGGCGGCCTCTAGATGACTAACAAACGAAAGTAGTGAGCAAGGCTACCGAATCTTCTAGATGCAGCGTTGAGAAGGAATCTTGGAATGGAGACTTCCCTTAAAAATAAGGGAAATCATCAATGTTCTTAAAATAAAATAGCCCTCCAATCATGGAGGGCTATTTGTAAGGCACTAGATTCCATTAAAGAGCAGCACCATCACAATTAAATGCCGGTTTTACTTCACCAGTTAAAAAGAACTCTTTAGGGCTTAGGTCCAATTGAAGACTTCCTGCTTTGCAAGAGGCTCTTAAGACGTCAGAGGCTAACTTGGTGTTGTCAATGATTTGTTTGACTTGATCTGCTTCGCTTAGGGGAAAGTTCTTAACGAGATATTGAAAAATGGCTCCCTTTTTTTGCAAGTCTGCGTTTAATGCCAAAAGTTTCGAATAGGACTTTCCGTTGAAGTGTTTTAGGTTTTCCAACATTTTTGTTCTTTTTGCAAAATTTGAATACTGGAATCTTCCTCCCGCATCGTTGTCACCTAAAATCGTTCTTTGCAAAAGAATTGGCTTAAGCGCTGCTATCTCCGCCGGTGGATTTTTAGATAGAGCTTCATATTGGGATCCAGGAGCATCTTTAAATTTACGATCTATTTTTTTGTGTTTTACTACCATTTGATTTTTTTCAGGATCGTTTTCTTTGTAAGTCCATTCCCAAACATAATCGATATTTCCGATACGATCTTGCTGACTAAAAATATAGTCAAAAAGCACGATTTCAGACACTTCTGTCATCCAAAATGCCATTTGCTCATTGGGCATACTTTTGACACGCAACATCAAAGCATCGAGGGCCTTCGCACTTTCTGGATCCCTTTGCTTTAAAGCAGCGACAGCAGCGCCATAGTTTGCTTTTCCGTTAACGATAGCAGATTTAATGGATTCATTTCTTTTTAATGCTTCATAGGCTGGAGTTCTTTGAAAGTCTTCACTATCGGCTACGCCCCATCCTGAACGAACGCCATTGATTTCGATTCCATATCTTTCGCCGCCAGCTCGCAAAAGAATGCCGTAAATTTTGGATTTGTCTGCCGTGAAAAGCTCAAATGTGGGCGCATAGCTATCTGGAGTTACTTCGGCTTTGGCTAAAACGTCCCACCCTGCAGCGATCATTCCTTTTGATGTCTGAGCCTGACCTAATTTGGTGACGCGGTTGAAATGGGCGTTCTTATCCATTTCTCTATAGACACTTACTGGAACTTTAACCGTAGCACCGATGTACCTTGAAAAATGATAATAGAGTAGAGATGAGGTGGAGAAAGTGCCACTTGTCGCTTGGGCATTCATGGTTTGTTTAAATGCTGCAAGCTTATCAGCGGTTTCTGGGCCAATGGAGCGGACATCTTTACAGTTGGTGGTTTCGAATGCAGACTGACTTAAGCCAGCTTTTGCAATTTTAAAAACATAGGTACCTGGGCTAGTGCTTACCGTCTTAGGACAAAGACCGATTTCAGGGGCGTAAAAATTAATCGCGCAAAACTCTTTTTCATCGTCAAGGTCCTCTTTGCTATAGTCGCCACCCGGCATCTGGGGAAGAATTTGACATTTTTCCGTAATGCCGCCGGTGCTTTTAAAGGATGTTGTGGCAGGGATGCTGTTTTGAGCGATAAGGCTCTGAAAATCAGAGTCGTCTTGAACCTGATTTTTACAAGCTAAGGGCGCGGCCATTAGGATAAGGGGCAATAGGGGGAGCTTTTTTTGAGAGAGCTTCATTACTTTTCCTTCTTGTGGTGTAAATGCAATTAAAGTTCATGGAAAACAGAAATACTCTATTATTTAGGGCAAATTTCATCTTGCTGCGCACGGGTAATCAGTTTGTCAAAATGGGGGTTACTAGCTTGGTAAGCCTTCCAATGTCTGTCGTACCAGCCGTCTGAATAGGGCGCCTTATTTCTGGCATTATCCCAATACTTGAAAGCAGCCTCATCGGTACCAAAGTTAATGGCCGCTGTAGTACCATCTTTATTTTTGCCACAAAACTGATGAAGAGCTGCTGTTGCCGCAAAACCAGAGGCATGGACTCCCCATCGACAATGGACAAATATTTTTGTTTTTTTGTCGTTTATGGCGTTCCAAACAGAGGTTAAAAATTTGGTGTAGTTTCGTTCGTCCCCTCTTTCATACTCCCAAGGAGTGTTGGCCGGACCGCAGGTACTTCCTGAATTTTGATTGGTGCCAAAATCAAGGTAGCTAAAGGAATGGGTGACACCTTTGGAGCACAATGTTTTTTGATGGGTAGCAGTCATTCCGCCCGTGGCAACTCCCTGGCCTTTGGTGGAATCAAAACCACCGCGATAAAGGACGCCCTTTAAGACGGGACGCATAAAATCCATTTGGGAAAGACCAGGATCGAGAGCTTTGCCTTGGGTACGGGCGAAGAGTTCACTGGACTTAAGCTGGCCATCTCGATTCCAAAATCCCGAATTCGGCGTAGCTGCTGCGACTCCGGCGAGGGAGCTTCCATCCATATTGGCATCGGGTTCCTCTTGAAGCACTTGGCGACTAGGTGTGCAGGCTTCTAGTCCCAAAAACAAGGTGGTAACGCATAAAGCGCCACGAGACGACAGTTGAGCCATAATTTACTCCGGACTAGAAAAGGTTGGAATGAGAAGATTATAGTATCATGAAAAAGGTGCTTTATAGTCTGGAGGGGATTCTTTTCTTGGGCCAAAAAGACACAATTTTTGTGCTGCGAAGCATTTTTCTAAGAGATCGTTGACCAGTGGTCATAGACGAGAAAAGAGCTATTGGTAATTTCGTTAGGGAAGCCTTTACGCGCCAAAAGAAAGACTTTCGAAAGTCATTTTAGCAGATGTTGCATAACGCCACCTCTAGGTCTTGCAGCACATCTTTGCGACCGCGCGACGCGCCCGAGCGTAAGAAATAAGCGGCAAATCTCATGGTGTTCAGGCGTTATCTACAATTTGGACAAAAAAAAGACCCCATGGATGATGAGGCAAATTAAGAAAAAATAGGATTTGTTAGAAAGCTGTCTTGAGCTTTCCTGTGGACTTGAAAATTAGATGCTCTGTTTTTTATGGCTCAAGCGCGCAAAAAAATCGGGCGAGCGAAGGGAAGCCTAGAAAGGATAGATTTGAGAGTCGAATAGAAAGCCTGGGGCCTACTTTGCTTAAGAGATCTGACGCGGGCGGCAGAAATGATTTCCAGTTCGTGGCGAGCCATTTTTCTTTTTGAATGAAGCTCTAGATGGCCTAAATGATACATAAATTCTCTCTTTTTAGCGGGTTTTACCGAACAGGGCGGATTCATATAATACACCAGCCGGCCTGTCAAGACCCATTCGGCGGGTTTAGGGATGTTTTTAGCAGGCCTTCGTATTTCTTGTAACTCAACAGAATATTGAATGAATCAGTTCTTATTGTCAAGCGCAGCGGCTTTTTGAAAGTTAACCTCGCGGTCTCTAGGGGGCGCCAATCAAAAGGCCCGTTCTCCAAGGAGGGAGTCTTATTGATTTCTAGGAAGCTTGAAGAATATTTTGCAGAATGTAGTTGCGCGGTGCATTTTAGTTGGCTATAAACCGTTCTGCGCCGGCCCTAGCTGCCGTGCCAAGTGTGAAATGGTCCTTAAATACGCGCTCGTAGTTCAGCTGGATAGAATATCAGACTACGAATCTGGGGGTCGGAGGTTCGAATCCTTCCGAGCGCGCCATTTTTCCTTACCATCACACCACTCATCTCTATTCTTTCCTTAAAATTTAATGACCGTCCCGGGCTTAATCTCTCATGTGAAACTGATTTTGGCTGAAACGGATTGATGTTATTCCTAAAAAATCACTTCCTCTTGTTCTTGGAGCCCACATTCCCGCGAAAAAGAGATTCGTCTTTTTAATTACTGCTGATAGAATTCAACCTATTGAAAATTTTAGATAAATTAAAATAGGCTGAATCTATGAACAGCGACATTAGCGGTGACTCGGCGGCTTTCAATCTTGAT
>CAIMVM010000115.1 GCA_903844895.1 uncultured Pseudomonadota bacterium | reverse complement strand
ATAGGGTATTGGATCCTCGGCGCTGATATGGAGGGGGAATCTGTTGTCGACTTGGTCGGTTTCTATCCTAAAAACTGCCTCATTCTCGGAAATGAAGAAAAAGGAATATCCAGACTCCTACGTGAAAAATGCGACAAAATCACTTGCATACCCAGAAAATCTGGCAAGTTGGATTCTTTGAATGTTTCCGTTGCTGCGGGGATACTTGTTGCTTCTTTGAGCAGCAGGTAATAAAGTGAATTCTCTAATTTGGCAGTTGACAAGCCTTGTTAAAATCATTAATAAGCTGTTTCCCTAATTTTTGTCGTTAAAAATATATTGTTAGGGAAGTAGGCTGGTGTAGCTCAATTGGTAGAGCACCTGATTTGTAATCAGAAGGTTGCGGGTTCAAGTCCCATCACCAGCTCCAGAGATTTTCTACCCGGCGGAGGAGTGCCCGAGCGGCCAAAGGGGACGGGCTGTAAACCCGTTGCGTTTACGCTTCACTGGTTCGATTCCAGTCTCCTCCACCAAGTGGACACATGAGCGGGAGTAGCTCAATGGCTAGAGCATTAGCCTTCCAAGCTAAGGGTTGCGAGTTCGAGTCTCGTCTCCCGCTCCATCTCTAATACTTATGCGCAGCAAGCATTTATTGCTTGCCTTAAATAGGTAAGGGAGATAAAAGTGTTGTTCGCGTTCTAAACTGCCCGGGTAGCTCAGGGGTAGAGCGCACCCTTGGTAAGGGTGAGGTCGCGGGTTCAATTCCCGCTTCGGGCTCCAGAACAAATCCATCAGATTGTGAAAGCAATTTGGAGATAGCAGCAGTTTTAGTGGTAAAGTTGCTGCGAAGTGCTTAAGTAAAAAGATCTAATTGAAACGTGTCTATAATCCTCTGGAGGAATTCATGGCGAAGGAAAAGTTTGAGCGCAGTAAGCCTCACGTAAACATTGGTACAATCGGTCACGTTGACCACGGAAAAACCACTCTCACGGCAGCTATTACTAAGGTTATGTCACTTATGTACGGTGGCGCGGTGAAAGCATTCGATGAAATCGATAAGGCACCAGAAGAAAAAGCTCGCGGTATTACAATTAATACCTCACACGTAGAATATCAGTCTGATAAGCGCCACTATGCACACGTTGACTGTCCTGGACACGCCGACTACGTAAAAAATATGATTACTGGTGCTGCTCAAATGGACGGAGCCATCCTCGTTGTTGCTGCAACTGACGGCCCAATGCCACAGACTCGTGAGCACATCCTTTTGGCTCGCCAAGTAGGCGTTCCAAAAATCGTGGTTTTCCTTAACAAGTGCGACATGGTCGATGACGCTGAGCTTCTTGACCTTGTAGAAATGGAAGTTAGAGAACTTCTTAGCACATATCAGTTTCCTGGCGACGATACTCCAATCATCCGCGGATCTGCTTTGGGTGGCCTAAACGCTGCTACTAAAGACGACCCTTGGGCTAAGAAAATTGTAGAACTCATCGCTGCTGTCGATGAATATGTTCCAGTTCCAGAGCGCCCACTTTCACAGCCATTCCTAATGCCAGTGGAAGACGTTTTCTCAATTTCTGGCCGTGGAACAGTAGTTACCGGAAGAATTGAAAAAGGTAAGTTGAAAGTTGGCGAAGAAATCGAAATCGTTGGTATTCGTGACACTCAAAAAACCATCTGTACTGGTGTTGAAATGTTCCGTAAACTTCTTGACGAAGGTCAAGCTGGTGACAACGTTGGTATTCTTCTTCGTGGAACGAAGCGTGAAGATGTTATCCGCGGCCAAGTACTTTCTAAGCCAGGATCAATCACTCCTCATACTCAGTTCAAAGCTGAAGTTTATGTTCTAACAAAAGAAGAAGGCGGAAGACATACTCCGTTCTTTAAGGGATACCGCCCACAGTTTTACTTCCGTACAACTGACGTTACAGGTTCCATTAAACTTCCTGATAACGTAGAAATGGTAATGCCAGGAGATAACGTTTCTATTGATGTAGAACTTATCGCTCCGATCGCTATGGATGAACAGTTACGCTTTGCGATTCGCGAAGGCGGCCGTACCGTTGGTGCGGGCGTTGTCGCTAAGATCATTAAGTAGTATTTCTGTAAGTTGTTGGTTTGTTTAAAGTAAATCAGGGCTTGGCGTTCAGGCGCTTAGCCCTTTTTCACATAAGAAGGCGAGTAGCTCTAACGGTAGAGCGGCGGATTCCAAATCCGTAGGTTGTGGGTTCGAATCCCTCCTCGCCTGCTTAAAACTTAATTTTACAGTTCGGAATTTCATTTGAACTTAGCATTCTAAATCACGTTTGTAGAGTCTAGTTTTGGGAGATTATGATGGCAAAAGACGAACGTTTCTGGTTGAACCTCTCTTATGTAGTTGCAGGCGCCTTGTTTTTTTTCATCGGCTATAAAGCAATTATTACAGTTGGTATACAAACTGGATGGCTCGAAAAATACGATAGCTGGTTCCCGTTGGCTGCAACAATAGGCGGCCTTGCGATTGGGATAGCAGGAGTATGGATTGCAGCTGGTGACAGTACGCGAACCGAATATTATCTCTCTACAATCGCTGAAGTTAAGAAGGTGAATTGGCCAACTGGGCCGGATACCTGGAAAATGACAAAAGTCGTAGTTATTGTTTGCGCGATTTTTGGGGTCATATTATCTATATTTGATACGGTTTGGGCCTGGGTTCTTAAGTTTATTATTGCTTGATAGATTCATGGAGAGGTTGAAATGGAAATTGCAGAAGGTCATTCTGAAAGCATAAACGATAGCATTCTGAATCCAAAGTTCAAATGGTTCATCGTCAATACCTATGCAGGGTCAGAAGATGCAGCCCGTTTGACTCTAGTAGATCGTATCGCCCGTCAGAAGCTTGAAATGAGCTTCGGTGAAGTGGTTGTTCCTAAGACGTCCCAAGAAAAAATATTGAGAAGCGGTAAAAAGAAGAGAGTCGAGAAGACTTCATTCCCCGGGTATATTTTCGTACAAATGGATTTAAATGATGACACGATGGCATGTGTCATTGGCACTTCAAAGGTTACGGGATTTGTAGGTAACTCGAAGAAGCCCCGTCCTATGACGGATAAAGATGTTCTTCGCTTCCTCGGTGAAGTGAAAGAGGAAGCATTGTCCTTAGCTGGCCCAGCGAGAATTGAGGCCATCTATTCCAAAGGTGAAGTCGTTAAGGTAAAGGATGGTCCCTTCCTTAATTTTGATGGTGTTGTGGACGAAGTTAAAGCTGATAAGCAGAAGCTTAAGGTTTTAGTGAGTATTTTTGGCCGGGAAACGCCGGTTGAACTTGGTTTTAACCAGGTTGAAAAGTTGACATAATTTCTCAATTTCAAAAAGTTGAAGAAATCTGTTGACAGATCGCATTTAGGTGCGTAAAGGTTTGCCTCCCTTCCTTGAGTACATTCAAGATTTGGATAATGAATATGGTTTATAGGAGCTCATTGTGGCTAAAAAAGTAACTGGATTTATTAAGCTGCAGATTCCAGCAGCAAAAGCTAACCCTGCACCACCCATTGGACCGGCACTGGGCCAAAGGGGTGTGAACATTATGGCGTTTTGCAAAGAGTTTAATGCAAAAACGCAAAAGCAGGCTGGCGACGTATTGCCAACTATCATCACCGTGTATTCTGACAAGTCGTTTACTTTCATCACAAAAAGTCCTCCTGCTTCCAACCTTCTTAAGAAGTTTGCCAAGATAGAGAGTGGCTCCAAGACGCCTAGCAAGGCGACTTGTGGTGAGATCAGCATGGCGCAAGTCAAAGAGATCGCCAAAATGAAAATGGAAGATCTCAATGCCTACGACGAAGAAGCGGCAATGAAAATCATCTTGGGTTCTGCACGTTCAATGGGACTGCAGGTTAAATAATAAAACGGTAGGAGAGACGGGTCCCAAGGGCTGTCTCGTTAGAACTACTATGAGGTGTGCATGGCAAAACGAGGCAAAAAGTATCGTAAAGTCAGTGCTCAAGTCGATCGCACCAAGTTATACTCGCTTTCCGAAGCTGTAAAACTTGCCAAAGAGACATCGATTTCCAAGTTTAATGGAACGGTGGACCTAGCGATCAATTTGGGAGTTGACCCCCGCCAGGCTGATCAGAACGTTCGTGGAGCGACTCCGCTTCCCAATGGATCTGGAAAGACTGTGCGAATTGTTGTCTTTGCAAAAGGCGACAAGGCAGTAGAAGCAAGCAAGGAAGGCGTCGAGTTTGTCGGCGGTGATGATCTTGCTGCAAAGATCAGTGAAGGATGGATGGATTTTGATCAGGTTGTCGCGACCCCAGATATGATGGGTGTTGTTGGTAAGCTAGGTCGAGTGCTAGGACCGCGTGGTCTTATGCCAAATCCAAAACTTGGAACAGTGACTTTTGACATAGTAAATGCGCTTCGCGAGTTAAAGGCGGGTCGTGCTCAGTTCCGTGTGGACAAAGCCGGTATTGCTCACGTGCCATTTGGTAAAGTAGGAATGGATCACGACAAGCTCGTTGGCAATGCCCGCGCAGTTATCGACGCGATTGTTCGTGCTAAGCCAGCAACTTCAAAAGGCGCTTATCTCAAGAAGATGGCTGTATCTGCAACCATGGGGCCGGGCGTGAAGATTGATCCGTCCGAGTTCCGCTAATCGCGAGGTAGGTAAATATGGCAATGGATCGTGCAGCAAAAGAAGCACTTCGGGTAGTATCCGCAGGACGCTTCAATAAGTCAGGTGCTGCTATCGTGGCAGAATATCGTGGACTCACAGTAGCGGAACTAACGTCCCTACGAAGAGAACTACGCAAGGCGAATGCGGAGTTTCGTATTACGAAAAACCGCGTAGCTAAGAAAGCTGTTCACGCAGAAGCAGAGAGTTCTAAGGCCGTTTCCGACAAACTTAAGGGACCAGTAGGGATTATTTATCTCTACGGCGATGTTGCAGCAGGCGCAAAAGCAGCTGATAACTTTGCCAAGGGCAACGAAAAGTTTGTCATCAAGGGCGGCGTCATGGAAGGCAAGGCAGTGTCCAAGAGTGATATCTCGGTACTTGCATCCCTTCCACCAAAAGAGGTGTTATTAGCCCAAATCATTGGTTCATTGGTTGCTCCGCATCGTGGTCTTCTCGGCGTGCTTCAAGGCGTTCCGCGAAACGTGGTTCAGGTCATCAATGCAATTAAAGAGAAAAAGGCGTAGTAATTTTAACATGTTTTAAACTCTCTCACTTAATCGAGAGATTTATCGGAGGCTGAAAATAATGGCTAGCGTAACTAAAGAACAAGTAGTTGAATTTCTAGAAAACCTTACACTTCTACAAGCGGCTGAATTGGTAAAAGAGCTTGAAGAAAAGTTTGGCGTATCAGCAGCGGCACCAATGGCGATGATGGCAGCTCCTTCAGCTGCAGCAGCTCCAGTGGAAGAAAAAGACGAGTTTACAGTTGTACTCGTTTCTGTTGGCGAAAAGAAGATTGACGTGATTAAAGAAGTTCGCGCGATCACAGGACTAGGACTAAAAGAAGCTAAAGACCTAGTTGAAGGCGCACCAAAGACCCTTAAGGAAGGCGCGAACAAAGAAGAATCTGCAAAAATCAAAGCTACACTTGAAAAAGTTGGCGCTAAGGTTGAACTTAAGTAATCAGTTCGTACTTGACCGGGCAGGCCGAGTTCTTTATACTCGCGCTTGCCCGTGTTTGTGCATTTTGGGAATTTGCGTAAATTATCCTGAATATTCAGGTATTTCGCCATTATGATTAGCTGGGAGTACACATGACTACCTTGGCCGCTTCTTATACGCGCCCTCGTAAGAATTACCGGAAGATTCGTCCCGCACACCAAATGCCCTACCTCATCGAGGTCCAAAGGGATAGTTACAAGCAATTTTTGCAAGACTCACCCCAACATAGCTTTGCCAACAGAAAAGACTTTGGTCTTCAATCTGTATTTCGGTCCGTGTTTCCTGTAAAGGATCAAAACGATACGGCGGAAGTTGCATTTGTTGGTTATAATTTTGATCAACCTAGGTATACGGTTTCAGAATGTCGTCAACGTGGTATGAACTACGCTGCGCCACTTCATGTCACCATTCGCCTTTCGATTTGGGATGTAGATAAAGAAACTGGCGCCAGAAGCATGCGCCATGTTAAAGAACAGGCCGTATTTTTCGGTGAGATTCCTCTCATGACGGAAAGCGGTACTTTCGTTATTAATGGTACTGAGCGCGTGATTGTGTCTCAGTTGCACCGCTCAGCTGGTGTATTCTTTGACCATGACAAAGGAAAAAATAGTACTTCAGGAAAAATTCTCTTTACAGCCCGGGTAATTCCTTATCGCGGTAGCTGGATAGATTTTGAGTTCGATGCTAAAGATATTTTGCACGTAAGAATTGATCGTCGTCGGAAGATGCCGGCAACGATTCTACTTAGAGCCTTAGGGTACTCTGCTGGAGAGCTTCTTTCTCGTTTTTATGAGAAAGAACTGATTCGGATCGTAAAAGGCAAAATTGAGAAGAAATTGAACTTTCAGCTTCTTCGCGGACAAAAAGCATCGCAAGATATTTTGGATCCAAAGTCCGGAAAAGTATTGGTTAAGAAAAATCGCAGAATCACTGTTGCAGCCGTAAGGCAATTGGAAGCAGCAGGGCTTGAGTATCAGACTCTAGAGCCAAGTGCTTTAGTAGGTAAAGTTTTAGCGGAGACGGTTCATTCTAAAAAGGGTGAAGTTCTTTTTCCTCTTAACCACCAGCTTGAAGCCAATGATGTAGCTCGTCTTCAAAGTGAAGCCGTAGAGCAGTTTTCGATATTGTTTATCGACGGCGTGAACGTCGACGAATCGTTCCGAGCTACTCTATTCAGTGACAAAATTGACGCAAAAGACAATCGTACTGAAAGAGAGATGGCAGTTCTAGAGATTTATAAGCGTCTTCGCCCAGGCGAACCGCCAACTCTTGAACCAGCTATGACATTATTCAATAATCTATTTTTTGACGAAGATAGATATGACTTGAGTGCCGTAGGTCGTTTGAAGCTGAATCGTCGTTTAGGGTTAGAGCTGCCGATTGAGCAGAGAACCTTAACCAAAGACGATTTGCTAAAGACCGTAGAGGTTTTGCTTAAACTCAAAACTGGACAAGGTCAAATTGACGATATCGATAACTTAGGTAACCGTCGTGTAAGGGCTGTTGGCGAGCTTTTAGAGAATCAGTACCGTATAGGTCTTTTAAGAATTGAGCGCGCTATCAAAGAGCGCCTTCAATTGACTGACGTTGATAGCATGCTCCCCCACGATCTTATTAACAATAAACCTGCAGCGGGCGTGGTGCGAGAGTTCTTTGGATCCTCTCAGTTGTCTCAGTTTATGGATCAAACGAATCCTCTATCTGAAGTAACCCATAAGAGGCGCCTTTCTGCCTTAGGGCCAGGCGGTCTTTCAAGGGACAGAGCTGGGTTTGAGGTTCGTGACGTACATCCGACTCACTATGGTCGAATCTGTCCCGTGGAAACCCCAGAAGGTCCAAACATTGGTTTGATCTCGTCTCTAGCTTCTTACGCTCGGGTTAATGATTTCGGCTTTATCGAAACTCCTTATGAGTCCATCAAGGGAGATCAGTCTGGTTCCGTTCGTTACTATGATGCTACAGATGAGCATAGTGAGCACGTGATTAGTCAGGCATCTAGCCGTGGAGCTAAGTCGGACGACTTCATTATCGCAAGACGTAATGGTGAAACAGAAACGGTTAAAGCTGAAGAGGCTGACCTAAGAGATGTGGCGACGACTCAGCTAGTTTCTGTCGCAGCTTCTTTGATTCCTTTCTTACAGAATGATGATGCCAACCGTGCTCTCATGGGATCTAACATGATGAGGCAGGCGGTTCCTCTTATTAAGACGGCAGCTCCTTTGATTGGCACGGGTATGGAAAGGGTTGTTGCCCATGACTCCGGTGCTACAATCGTTGCTCTTAGGGACGGCATTGTTGCTTCCGTGGATGCTGAACGTATCGTTGTCAAGATTGAGAATGAAGGTAGTGATACACTTACTGACGTAGGTGCGGATGTTGATATTTATCCTCTTCACAAATACAGAAGATCAAACCTTGATACCTGTATTAATCAAAAGCCGATCGTGTGTGTTGGTGAGCAAGTTAAAAAAGGTGACATTATTGCTGACGGATTCGCTACTGAAATGGGCGAGCTCGCTTTAGGACAGAATGTTACCGTCGCCTTCATGCCTTGGAACGGTTATAACTTCGAAGACTCCATATTGATTTCAGAGCGAGTGGTTAAAGAAGATCTCTATACTTCTGTCCATATTCAGGCTTTTGAATGTCTTGCTCGTGATACGAAGCTTGGTTCAGAAGAAATTACGGCAGATATTCCAAATGTGGGTGAAGAAGCACTTAAAAATCTCGATGACGCTGGAATTATTCGCATTGGTGCGGAAGTTAAGCCTGGAGATATTTTAGTAGGTAAGATCACCCCTAAAGGTGAAACGCAGCTAAGTCCGGAAGAAAAGCTACTTCGCGCGATATTCGGCGAAAAGGCTGGTGACGTAAGAGATACTTCACTCAGAGTTTCTCCGGGTGTAGTTGGTACAGTCATCGGTGCCAAAGTGTTTACTCGTGAAGGCGCGGATAGAGATTCAAGATCGGCTCAGATTGAAGAATCAGAAGCTGCAAGACTAAGAAAAGATGAATTTGACCGTATTAATATTATTAAAGATTCTGCTCTAGGTAAAATTATACGTATCGCTGAAGGTGAAAAAGCAGCTGAAGATGTCAAAGATCGAGATGGCACGGTTGCTATTGCTAAAGGAACGGTTCTTAGCCGCTCGGTTCTAGAGGCGACAGGTTACCAAGCTTGGTTCAATCTTTCTGTCAACACAGCAGAAAAGCAGAAGCTTTTAGCAAAAGTGTTAGAGAACCTTAAAGAGAAAGTGAATCAAATCCGCCAGATGACGGATGAAGCTTTGAAGAAGCTTACTAAAGGCGATGAGCTTCCTCCTACAGTCATCAAGATGGTTAAGGTCTATGTTGCGATTAAGCGCAAGCTTCAGGTGGGCGATAAGATGGCCGGACGCCACGGAAACAAAGGCGTCGTCTCAAGAATTCTTCCTGAAGAAGATATGCCTTATCTAGCTGATGGTACACCGGTTGACGTGGTACTAAACCCACTAGGCGTTCCTTCCCGTATGAACGTAGGTCAGATCTTAGAGACCCACTTGGGATGGGCTGCGAAAAACCTAGGTAAGCAATTAAACTTCATCGTGGACACGGCTTTTGATCGCAAGAACTTAGAGCGTATGTGCCTTGAAGTTTGGGATACAGAAAATGTTAAAGATGATGTCACTGCTTTCTTAAAGACTTGTTCTGATGATGAGCTGAAATCGTTTATTCGTAAGTTTAAGAACGGTGTCCACGTAGCAAACCCTGTGTTTGATGGTGTAACTGAGTCTGAAATTCAGAATGCTCTAAAATTAGCGGGTGTCGATTCCGATGGTCAGGTCGATCTTTATGACGGACTTACAGGTGATAAGTTTAAAAACCGGGTAACTGTTGGTGTTATGTATGTTCTTAAACTTCACCACCTTGTAGATGAAAAGATACATGCGCGATCCATTGGGCCATACTCTCTTGTAACTCAGCAACCACTAGGTGGTAAGGCACAGTTTGGTGGTCAGCGCCTTGGGGAAATGGAAGTTTGGGCAATGGAAGCCTACGGTGCTGCGTATACTCTACAAGAAATGTTAACTGTTAAGTCAGATGACGTGGTAGGTCGTACTCGCATGTATGAATCCATAGTGAAGGGCTCAAATGTAATGACGCCAGGTCTTCCGGAAAGCTTTAACGTACTAATCAAAGAACTTCAGTCTCTAGGGCTTGATGTGAATTTGATGAAGTCTAGTGGGGCAGAGATTGGTGTTGAGAATATTCAGTAGATAATCCGTTAGCGGGGAGGCTATTCTCCCCGTCTTACATACCTAAAAACTGTCTCGGGGGTGTTCCTTGACTAAAGATTCGTTTAACTTTTTCGAAAAGCCGCAAGATCCATTAGACTTTGCAGCTGTGAAGATTTCTATAGCATCACCTGAAAGAATCAGAAGCTGGTCTTTTGGTGAGGTGAAAAAGCCAGAAACGATTAATTATCGTACATTCAAGCCAGAGAGAGATGGTTTGTTTTGTGCAAAAATTTTCGGCCCAGTACGTGATTATGAGTGCATTTGTGGAAAATACAAGCGCATGAAGCATCGCGGCATTGTCTGTGATAAGTGTGGCGTGGAAGTGATTCAGTCCAAGGTGCGACGTGAGCGTTTAGGCCACATCAACCTTGCTACACCCGTAGCACATATTTGGTTTTTGAAGTCTCTTCCTTCCCGTATTGGTGCGATGCTTGATATCACGTTGAAAGACGTGGAGAGAGTTTTATACTCAGAAGCATACGTGGTTCTAGATCCAGGTGAAGTAGAAAAGACGGGCTTAGCCATCGGGGAAGTTCTTTCTGAAGAAGATTTAGATAAGTATATTTCTGAGCTAGGCAATGCATCGTTTCGTTACGGCGTTGGCGCGGAAGCGGTTTTAGAGCTTCTTTCTAAAATTAGAGTAGAAGATCTCGCTGATGATATTCGTAAAGCGCTTCAAGAAACTACTTCTGAAACAGCGAAGAAGAAGCTTCAAAAGCGTATTAAAGTGGTTGAAGCTTTTAACCGCAAGTCTCCCGAAGGTGAGTTTTTAGCTAAACCTGAATGGATGATGCTTAGCGTTCTTCCTGTTCTACCTCCAGACTTAAGGCCTCTCGTTCCTATCGATGGCGGAAGGTTTGCGACATCTGATTTGAACGATTTGTACCGTCGGGTTATCAACCGTAACAATCGTCTTTTAAGACTTATTGAAGCTAATGCTCCTGATATTATTGTGCGAAACGAAAAGAGAATGCTGCAGGAAGCTGTGGATGCTCTTTATGATAACGGTCGACGTGGTAAAGTATTTACCGGTCCCAATAAGCGCCCACTTCGCTCTCTAAGTGACTTCCTAAAAGGAAAGCAAGGTCGCTTCCGTCAAAACTTGCTAGGTAAGCGAGTTGACTATTCGGGGCGATCTGTAATCGTGGTAGGCCCGGAGCTTAAGCTTCATCAGTGTGGTCTTCCAAAGCGCATGGCCATTGAATTGTTTAAGCCGTTCCTTTATGCGAAGCTAGAAGAGCATGGAGTCGTTTCTACAATTAAGTCTGCTAAAAAACTTGTGGAAAAAGAACGCCCTGAAGTTTGGGACATTCTTGAAGAAGTGACTAAAGAGCACCCGGTACTACTCAACCGTGCCCCTACTCTCCATAGACTTGGTATTCAAGCTTTTGAGCCTGTTTTAATTGAAGGTAAAGCTATTCGTCTTCACCCATTGGTGTGTTTTGCGTTTAACGCCGACTTTGACGGTGACCAGATGGCCGTTCACGTTCCGCTTTCGACAGAAGCTCAGATTGAAGCACGCGTTTTAATGATGTCTACAAATAACCTTCTATCACCTGCTTCTGGTTCTCCGGTTATTGTACCTTCTCAAGACATTGTACTTGGGGTGTATTATCTAACTCGAGAAGATGTCACTGCCAAAGGGTCATATCGCAAGTTTTCAAACTTGGAAGAAGTTAGAGCTGCTTTCGATCATGGAGAGGCTGAGTTACAAGCTCCCATACATGTTCGATTGGGTGGGGTGACTGTCAAAACTACGGTAGGAAGAGCAATTCTTTCAGAGGTTGTTCCTGTAGGCGTCGACTTTAGTTTCATCAATAGAACTATGGGTAAGAAAGAATTGGCATCACTTGTGGATGAAGTTTTCCGTAAGTGTGGTCCTAAGCAAACGGCTCTCATTGCTGATGCACTTCGTTCCGTAGGTTATTACTACTCTACGAGAGGCGGTCTTTCGATCTCCATCGGAGATATGATTATCCCTCAAGCGAAGCAGCGGTTGCTTGATAGTGCTTACACGGAAGTTAAGAAGATTAAAGAGCAGTACTCAGAAGGTCTTTTGACTGAAGGAGAACGCTACAATAAGGTTGTTGATATCTGGGCGAAGGTAACAGAGAGCATCGCGAAAGAGATGTTTGACAACATCGCTAAGATGGAAGTTACGGACGTTGTAGGTGATAAACATACGGTTCCTTCCCATAATAATATTTTTATGATGGCCGACTCAGGCGCCCGTGGCTCCGCACAGCAAATTCGTCAGTTGGCGGGGATGCGTGGACTCATGTCAAAGCCAAGTGGTGACATTATTGAAACTCCGATTACGTCCAACTTCCGAGAAGGTCTAAACGTACTCGAGTATTTCACATCGACTCACGGTGCTCGTAAAGGTTTGGCCGATACAGCTCTTAAGACAGCAAGTTCGGGATATTTGACAAGACGTCTTGTAGACGTTGCTCAAGATGCCATCATTTTGTCGGAAGATTGTGGAACTCGCAAAGGAATTAAAATGTCTGCGGTTCGCGAAGGAACAGACATTAAGATTGCCCTTAAAGATCGCGTTTTGGGACGTGTTGTTGTCCACGATGTTAAGAGCCCAAAGACTGGTGAAATTCTAGTTCGCTTCAATGAAATATTAGATGAAAAATTGTGTGATAAGCTGGACAAAGCAGGCGTTGAAGAAGTTGAAGTTCGCTCTCCTCTTACATGTGATGATCGCAGAGGCCTTTGTGCGGCGTGTTATGGTCGAGATTTGGCGACAGGACGCAGCATTGATGTAGGTGAAGCAGTAGGTGTTATCGCTGCTCAGTCCATCGGTGAGCCAGGAACTCAGTTGACCATGAGAACCTTCCACTTCGGGGGAACCGCTACCCACAAAGTTGAAAACTCAACTGTGGAAAGCCGCTTCTCTGGAAAGCTTAGATTTAAAGATATTCGTTCTGTTGAGAACTCTGAAGGTCGTCTGGTCGTCCTTTCTAGAAACGGCGAGATTGAGATTGTAGATGCTGAGGGCAAAATTAGAGATAATTACCCTATCGTTTACGGTTCGACACTTTCTGTACGTGATGGACAAGATGTGAAGGCTGGCGATCGTCTCGGTGAATGGGACCCGTTTGCGGTGCCGATCGTCGCTGAAGCAGAGGGTAGTGTACGCTACGCAGATCTAGTAGAGGGTAAGACCCTTGAAGAAAACGTAGATGAAGTTACATTTATGACGCGAAAGTTGGTGACGGAAGGCAAAAATCATAGCCTTAAGCCTCGTCTTGAGCTTATTGACGCATCTGGCAATACGGTGAAGCTACCTAGCGGAAGATCGGCGATTTACCCGATTCCAGCTGGCTGTACGATTAACGTAGACAATGGAATGACGATTCGTCCTGGAGAGATCTTGGCAAAAATCCCAAGGGAAACTACCAAGACAAAAGATATTACCGGGGGCCTTCCACGGGTTGCCGAGCTTTTTGAAGCACGCAAGCCGAAGAATATGTCGGTAATGGCTAAGTTTGACGGAACGATTACGTTTGCTGATGACACCAAAGGTAAGCGAAAAGTTGTTCTTACGGCGAACAATGGCAAAACCGAAGAGTATGCGATTCCTAAAGGTAAGCACTTATTGATTCAGGATGGGGACTTTGTGCGCAAAGGGGAATCTCTCGTAGATGGCCAGCCTAACCCGCATGATATTCTAGAGATTCTGGGTGAGATTGCTTTGGCCACGTTCCTAACTAACGGAATTCAGGAAGTTTATCGTCTACAAGGTGTGAAAATCAACGATAAGCATATTGAAACCATCGTAAGGCAAATGCTTAGAATGGTAACGATTATAACTCCAGGAGAGTCCACTCTTTTGGCCGGCGAAACCATCTCTAAAAGAGAAGTATTTGAAATCAATGACCGCCTACAAGGCGAGGGTAAAGCTCCGGCTGAGTGGCGCTCCGTATTGTTAGGTATCACGAAGGCATCTCTTTCTACGGAAAGCTTTATTTCGGCTGCTTCCTTCCAAGAAACTACTAAGGTTCTTACAGAATCGGCTATTAATAGCCGTGTGGATTACCTCCGTGGTCTTAAGGAAAACGTGATTATGGGCCGCCTAATTCCAGCGGGAACTGGGGCAGCTTGGTATCGCGGAATTGGGGCAGAAATTATTGATGATGACCCGATTATTGACGGCGAAGCACTTGTTGCTGGCGCTACCCACTAGGATGTTTAGTGTTTTCTTGAAATCGTGCTGCAAGAAAATATTGGATATAACATAAATAAACCTTGCATGAGGTCAAATAGTTTGTTAACTAGTCCCCCTCATGTTTCGTTGGTAATGCAGGAAAGAACATAATGCCTACTATAAACCAGTTAATTAAGAATAAGCGCAGAAAAGTCGAGTATGATTCCAAGTCGCCGGCTCTCAAGTCGTGTCCTCAGCGCCGTGGTGTATGCACCCGCGTTTATACAACGACTCCCAAGAAGCCAAACTCCGCGTTACGTAAAGTTGCAAGGGTTCGTTTGACTAATGGACTAGAAGTCACGTCCTATATTGGTGGTGAGGGACATAACCTACAAGAACACTCCGTGGTTCTTATACGTGGTGGAAGGGTAAAAGACCTTCCAGGTGTTCGCTATCATACAGTGCGCGGAACACTTGACTGTCAGGGAGTTAATGCCAGACGTCAAAGCCGTTCTAAGTACGGTGCAAAACGCCCTAAGAAGTCTTAGGTCATAAAATCAAGTAGAGTGTGAAGCTTAGGAGTTTATAAATGCCTCGTCGTCGCGAAGTGAAAAAGCGGGAAATACTACCCGACCCAAAATTTAATGATGTTTTAGTTTCTAAATTTATCAACTGCATGATGCTTGATGGTAAGCGTGCAGCTGCTGAGAAGCAGTTTTACGGTGCCATTGAAATCATTGAGTCAAAAGGCCCAAAGGCTTTTGGAGCGACCTCTGCTGTAGAAGTCTTCCGAATCGCTGTAGATAATGTTAAGCCTCTCGTCGAAGTTAAATCTAGACGTGTAGGTGGTTCAAACTACCAGGTTCCCGTTGAAGTTCGCGCAGAGCGCCGTCAAGCTTTGGCTTTACGTTGGCTGATTGAATTCTCTAGGGGCCGAGCTGGAAGATCTATGATGGAGAGATTAGCTGGTGAGTTGATGGATGCGTCACAAAAACGTGGTGCTACTATTAAGCGCCGCGAAGATGTCCATAAGATGGCTGAAGCGAATAAAGCTTTTGCTCATTATCGCTGGTAAAAATGATAAATCAGCGCACCTTAGGGTGCGCTTTTTTTTATTTAAACTCTTTGTTATTTGTACGCCTAATATTGCGTAAAGGGATTGGCTCGTCTGAGCTTTAGTCTTATGATACGTTTCCTTTTTCTCTCAACTTATGGATGGGTCCTCCATGTCTAAAGCTCCAGTATTTGATT
Organism: uncultured Pseudomonadota bacterium; assembly: GCA_903844895.1. Taxonomy (GTDB): domain Bacteria; phylum Bdellovibrionota_B; class Oligoflexia; order Oligoflexales; family CAIMVM01; genus CAIMVM01. The sequence goes on along the minus strand of CAIMVM010000115.1, from coordinate 2,366 downwards.
TACATAAATTAAGAAATATTGGAATTATGGCGCATATTGACGCCGGAAAAACGACTACTACGGAAAGAATTTTGTATTACACAGGCAAGATTCATAAGATCGGTGAAGTTCATGAAGGAACGGCAACGACAGACTATATGGTTCAGGAGCAGGAACGTGGTATTACGATTACTGCTGCTGCAGTAACTTGTTTTTGGAAACATCACAGCATCAATATTATTGATACCCCTGGGCACGTAGACTTTACAATTGAAGTGGAGCGTTCCCTTCGTGTGCTTGATGGTGCTATAGCAGTTTTTGACGGTGTCCACGGTGTAGAGCCGCAGTCAGAGACGGTCTGGAGGCAAGCCGATAAGTACAAAGTACCAAGACTTGCGTTCATCAATAAGCTCGATCGCGTAGGCGGTGATTTCGCGATGTCAGTGGAGTCAATGAAGGAGCGTTTGCATGCTGTTCCCCTCGCCATTCATCTTCCCATAGGAAGCGAAGACCAATTTAAGGGTATGGTGGATCTTGTGACTCAAAGAGCTTATCAATGGCATAAAGATGATGGCTCGCATTTTGAAGAATCAGAAATCCCCGAAGACTTGAAGGTCGAGGCGGCCCTTGCCCGCGAGACTATGCTTGAGACTCTTTCGGAACATGACGATGAGGTCATGGAATTATTTTTGGCAGGAGAAGAAGTTCCCGTTGATCTTATTAAGGCTTCATTAAGAAAAGGCACCATTCATTTTAAATTTGTTCCCGTGCTTTGCGGCTCTGCCTTTAAGAATAAAGGTGTTCAACAATTGCTGGATGCTGTTATCGATTATCTCCCTAGTCCTTTGGATTTGCCTGATGCTTCTGGATTTGATGTGAATGATCCAGAAAAGATTGTGACACGAAAGCGGGTACCCGAGGAGAAATTTTCGAGCATCGCCTTTAAAATTTTAAACGATGCCTTTGTCGGTCAACTCACCTTTGTAAGATGTTATTCAGGGAGTCTGAAAGTAGGGGATACTATTTTAAACCCTCGTGTTGGCAAGAAAGAACGGATTCAAAAGATTCTTCGCATGCAGGCCAATCAAAGGGAAGAAGTCAATGAAATGCGGGCTGGAGACATCGTTGCTGTCGTTGGCCTTAAATTTGTAGGTACAGGCGATACATTGTGCAGTCCTGATCATCCCATTGCTTTCGAGCCTCTTAACGTAACGGAACCTGTTATATCTGTAGCAATTGAGCCCAAGAGTACCGCTGATAGTGAAAAGCTAAAGAAAGCTCTTGAACGCCTTGAGAATGAAGATCCTTCCTTTAGGGTCTCAGAGGACAATGAAACTGGCCAAACCTTAATAAAAGGAATGGGTGAGCTTCATTTGGATATTATTGTAGATCGCCTTAAAAGAGAGTTTAAGGTCGATGCTAATGTTGGTGCGCCGCAAGTGGCCTACAGAGAAGCGATTACAAGCTCAGGAAAATTTGATGAGCTCGTGGATCGTGAGGTGGGCAGTTTAAAGCAATTTGCCGGTGTTACTGTTCATGTTGAGCCCACACCTGAACAGGGTGGTCTTATTTTTGTAAATAAGCTTCCTAGTGATAAACTGCCGCCCCATCTTCTAGGGCCTATTCAAACGGGCTTAAAAGAGGGATTATTTGCAGGGCCAATTGCTGGATTTGAAGTCATTGGGGTAAAGTGTACTTTGCTTGACGTGAAATATGACCGAATGCTTTCAGAAGAGACCGCATTTCGCTTGGCGAGTGCAAATCTATTGCGTCATGCTTGTAGAGCGCTCGGTCCTCAACTTATGGAGCCATCCATGGAGCTAGAGATAAGTGTCCCCGAAGAATACTTATCAGGGATTATTAATGATATGAACTCCCGAAAAGCTCGGCTAAAAACAATTGGGCTGCGGGGGAAGCTTCAGGTCGTGGAAGCTGATGCTCCTTTGTCGGCTATGTTCGGATACTCAACCGATCTAAGATCTATAAGCCAGGGGCGCGGCAACTATACCATGAAGTTTGCTAGGTATGAGGCCGTTGGCGAGGAAAAACGCCAAAAAATGCTGGGCTATTAATTTAGCTCTGAATCAGCTAGAAGCGAATTTTGTGGCTAAGGTGCATGTTCAAAAAGACCGCAAGTCTCTGATGTAGTTAGTTTCTACATCAAATCGGCCACTTTTTTTAAAAAATGATACGTCATCTGATTCTTATGGGCTAGCTCGATAAACACGTAAAATTTAATGTTATAAGGTAACCCCTCGGGTTCAATGATAGGGTATATTTAAATCCTAGCGCCCTGTTTGTATGGTTTAGGTTCATTTTCTGGAGACCTTTTTTCCGGTTTGATTCCTGCAGACACGGAAAAAACTATGTTAGGTGAGTTGAAGACT
>CAIMVM010000114.1 GCA_903844895.1 uncultured Pseudomonadota bacterium | reverse complement strand
GGACTTTCCTGACTATTGGATATTTCACGAGCAGAAAGAGCTAGAGAGAAATCACTTATCCAAATATAAAAAGCCCTCGGTAATCAATAAAAATCACATAAAAAAGCTAAAATAGCGTCGTTCTAAATCAGCCGCACCCAATTTCATTTAATTAGCAGTGCCAGTTATCCTATGGTTGATCCTTGAACAGGAGGATTCCGCATTGTGGCGGTTCGCTCAAAGCAAAGCAAAAACTGGCGCAAATTCATCAAGCAGGCATGCTAGAGTCTATGCACTCTAGAGCCAAAAGGAGTCTCAGGTCAGACTGATTTGGTTTATTTTAATAGTGAAGGAAGTCTACGTTTCGCTATATCTGGCGTATATGTCCTGACTTATAGGTCGCCACCTATCTCTCTCATACTCTTTAAGACATCATGACAGAGATGCGCAATATCGGAGGCTGTGCAAACATAAGCGTCACCCCGTCGATTCAGTTCTCGCCCAATTTGATTGTGGACCCAAACTGCTAATGGCGCAGTTAAATCCCCAAAACCTTGTCCCAGAAAACTCGCAAGAATTCCCGATAAAGTATCTCCGCTTCCAGCTTTCGCTAGGGAAGAATAGCTTGTGGGAATGATCCAGGCCCGATCGCCGTCAGTAACAATGGGAGTTGTGCTTTTGAATGCGATTTGAATACCCAGGTTCTTGGCTTTTTGTACTAGTGCCGCGACATCAACAGATTGACCCTCATTTTGGAAATAGGTTTTATACTCACCAGGGTGGGGAGTCGTTATAATGCGACGACTCTGAGGTGGTTTTTTCCACATTTCAAGCACCGCCAACCCATCGGTGTCGATGACCAAGGGGATATCGGTTTGATCTACGAGCGCTGAAAGGAAAGGTCTTGTTTGACCGCTTCGACCAAGCCCCATACCAAAGGCCATGCAGTCGATGTTTCGTTTTTGAATGTAGTCTAAGACAAAAGAAGCATCCTCTGGACCAAAATTCCACTGAGAACCTGGCAATCCTAGTACCATGAGCTCCGGTGGGTGCTCTGGCCTAGACGATCTCAATGCAAGTTCAGGAACGATGACGGAAACTAAGCCGGCGCCTGAACGCAAAGCTGCTATGCCTGCCAATATGGGCGCTCCAATCATGCCATTTGATCCGCCAACAATGAGAACATGTCCAAAGGTATTTTTATAGCCGCTTTCCTTGCGCTCGGGCAGTGTGGCTTTTTCCACGACCTGGATCTTAGGAAGATCAGCTCCAGAGGGAGCAAAATGCCCGATTGCCATTCGGTGAAGCCTTCCCATGGAGGATAGAGCCGGCTGCAAAACATGACACAACCTGTAGTACCCAAATGCCAACGTATGGGTGGCTTGCACCGCACCTTCGATGATTTGCGCTGAGTCTGCCTCAAAACCGCTTGGCACATCTAAGGAAATGACATCGAGAGAGCTTCCCTTCATTTGCTTAAAAAAGCTAAGATAGGGCTCCGACAAGGGGCCTCTAAACCCAGAGCCAAAAACAGCGTCAATGATAACACCTTTTTTTGCATCAACCCCACTCACTCTAGGTACATTTAATGCCTTTATAGACTCATACATTACGAGACTCGCATCTTTAAATAGCGCGTCTCCTTCTAGGTATATGAGTTTCACTACGCGCCCTAAAGCATAGAGATGTCTAGCAGCTGAAAGGCCATCACCTGCATTTCCACCTTTTCCTAAAAATATAAAGACTTCGCCATTTGGGTAGTGTTTTTCTATAAATAGAGCACTTTGCAGTCCTGCGCACTCCATGAGGGCTGTTTCTGGTAAGGCGAATTGTGTCTTCATTTTTCGTTCTAACTGCTTTAGTTCTTCAGCACGCATTACCGATATAGTTTTAAGCATTCTGCCCTCCGAAGCATCAGATATACCAATTTATCTGGCATTTTGCTTGTTTTTTACCAAAAAATAAGCCCCATTGGGCAGTATTACGCTATTGGAAGCTGCCTTGGCTTCTAGTACATTTAAGGATGTACATCATGTTGATGGATTACGTTAATTGTATCGACCCCCTTCTTACGCGATAAAGGTTACCGAAATGCTAGAAATTCTTCAAAGAATTCGCCAAGAAACTGGAGATAAGCTCACAGTTGGATTGTCAGATGACACCATCCGACAGTTTTTAGCGTCTGATTCACGACTTGGCTATGCCATCAAAACGGCAGAGGCAAATTATGCTGAATGGAAATTACTTTTTCCCACTCATTTTAAGATGTCCGAAAAAGAACTCATTACCTTTACTCAAAAGAACTTTGTAAATTTTTATGCAGCGGATGCCATTAATCCTTATCTTGCCTTATCCGCTAAAGGACCTTGGATCGTCACCACCTGTGGGGCCGTGATCTATGATGCAGGTGGATATGGCATGCTAGGATCAGGTCATTCACCCGACTTTGTCTTGAAAGTTTTGTCAAAAGAACATGTGATGGCTAACATCATGACTGCAAGCTTTACCCAGCTTCGCTTCATTGAAAAAATGCAGGCGGAGATAGGTCAGCGCCGCTCTCCTGCGCTAAGGCATCCCTATAGCCATTTTATCGCCATGAATTCAGGCTCTGAATCGATGACCGTCGCGACGCGAATTTCTGATGTAAACGCTGAAAAATTAACTTCAAAGGGTGCTGTTCATGAAGGGAAGAAAATTAAGTTTCTCGCCCTAAAAGGCGGCTTTCATGGCAGGACAGAACGCCCAGCACAGGCGAGCGACTCCTCGCGACGAAGTTATGAAAAAAACCTCGCGTCTTTTAAGGGATTAGACAACCTAGTGCTAGTTGAGCCTAATGACGTTCAAGGCTTAAAAAAAGCGTTTGAAGCAGCAACTCAAAATGGAGTGTTTTTTGAATTGATGTTCATGGAGCCTGTAATGGGCGAAGGCAATCCAGGACTGGCTGCAACTCCGGAGTTTTATAAAACAGCTAGGGAGCTAACCAAGAAAATGGGGACCTTGCTGGTTGTGGACTCCATTCAAGCTGGAATAAGAGCTCAGGGCTATCTTTCCATTTGTGACTATCCAGGATTTGAAAACCTCGAGGCTCCGGACTTGGAGTCTTTCTCCAAAGCCTTAAATGCCGGTCAATACCCCCTCTCAGTCTTAGCCATGGCTCCAGGGGTGTCTGCGCTTTACGCCAAGGGGATTTACGGAAACACCATGACGGCGAACCCCAAAGCACTTGAAACTGCATGTGCAGTTTTAGATAATATAACCGAAGGTCTTAGATTAAATATTCGTCACCGCGGCAGCGAATTTGTAACTAAACTACGAGGCCTCATGTCTGAGTTTCCTGGCGTTGTCACGGGCGTGCAAGGAACCGGTCTTCTAGTCTCTTGTGAAATCAACGGAGACATGTTTGACGTTGTCGGTTGGGATGGCATTGAAACCGTTATGCGAAAGAATGGCATTGGAGTCATCCACGGAGGGATTAATTCTCTAAGATTTACTCCGGTTTTTGACATCTCTTCGGCCGAAATTGATGTCCTTGTTGCAGGAATCAGACATGCATTAAAAACGGCAAAAAAGAAGCGCTAATGGGTAATTGCCCTTATGCATGAATGGTTTTTTAAAAGTATACTTAAGTAGTGCATTTTAAGTGCACTATTTTTTTTTGGGCGCTATGACCACTAAAGTTGTTATTGTTGATGATCATGAAGTGATCCTTTCTGCTTTGAAGGAACAGATAGAGTCTTTAGGGGACTTTAATGTGGTTTCCACATTTCTAGAAGTAAACAGTTGTCTTGGATGGTTTGAAACGAATGACGCGGACATTTTAGTTTTGGACATATACATCGCCTCAAATTGCATCCTAAATTCTATTCCTAAAATCAGAAAAATCCGCCCGAATCTAAAAGTGATCCTCATCTCCGGCCATTTTTCAGACACGATTTCAAAATACATCTCAAGCCTACAGATACAGGGCATTTGGGAAAAACTTCAAAATTTAGAGTCGTTTACGAAGCTTCTTTTAGAAGTTGCGAAAATGCCCGAAAATCCCTTTGATTCCAGGCTCGCACTTGCCATTTTAACTCCGCGGGAAGAAGAGATTTGTATACTCTTAGCCCAAGGACATTCCGTTAAAAAAGTGGCAAAAACTCTTAATGTATCTGAAAAAACCATTGATGCTCATAAGTCCAATATCATGAGTAAAATTGGTGCTAAAAATCAAAATGAACTCGTTAAGTGGTCTCTTTCGTGTGGGCTCATCATATTATAATGCCAAGCCAGACTCTCTTGCCAGAGGGCGCGAGAGCGCCCTAGCTTGGGAACTGAAGGTGTCACACCAAATTAAAATCAAGCAGGAATTAAGCCTTCTCGAATCGCATATCTGGTTAAATCGACCTGGGTGTGAATGCCTAGCTTTGCCATGATATTTGACTTATGACGCTCCACTGTTTTGGAGCTAATACTTAAAGACTTTGCAATTTCTTTCGCGGTCAATCCTTTGGCAACACTGCATAAAACCTCAAGCTCCCTCGGACTTAACAGCTCGCGCTTTATAACCACTTTGCCTAATTCAACCTGGCTATGTGGCAAATTGACAATTCTTTCCGCTGCCTCAGATGAAAAATAAGAGCTCCCATTAAAGACTTCTCTTAGAGCAGCTACAATTTTCATGGAAGGTTCAGACTTTGCAATAAAACCTGCACCGCCAGACTTTATGGCTCTCTCAAGGTTAAAATCTGTTGTGTAGGCGGAAAGAAATATAACTTTAGTGCCCGGCGCTGCCAAGCGAAACTCTTTTGTGTATTCGAAAGCATCTTCACCAGGCAAAGAAATATCCGTAATAATGAGATGAGGCTTCGTCTTTCGAATGATTTCAAGTCCCTCTTTTGCTGTGTTTGCCTCGCCCACCACTTTCATGTCGGGTTGGCTGTTGATGACAATAACCAGTCCTTCTCGAACTACTTCATGATCATCAATAATTACTACTTTGAGTGACTCGACTACTTGATTCATTCTTATCTCCGTTTTGCCAACCTCAGTTTCGAATTTCTTAAGGCTGTATCTTCGGGGCATTTTTACTCAAACTTCTCAAAACACACAACGTCCCAACATCATACACGATTCTTTGCATCTTTACCGCCCAATTCAAGCGTAGTTGCCAGCACTCCCAGGAATTTACTACATTTTGTCTCGGCAACAGCGCACGCCTAATTTTTGCGCAATTAAATCTATGCGTACTCCTTCTTTTCGCGCCATAACGGTCTGTTGCTGTCTAGTTTTAATGCTATTTTTGCTGCCCCATTCACCCCCCCTTTTTTGCGTCCCTTGCAATTTTCTACTTTGAGTGATTTAGCACTCAAAGTTTTTTTTGAAGAGAGCCTTGTTTCGATACAGCAATTCGATCCTGCAATTCGATCCTGCAGCAAGAAAGCTGTGTCCATTTATGTTTCTAAGCTTTTGGTTAGAGAAGACTAGTTCGGGATTAAATTTGAGCTGCAGAATCAGGGTTTTTATGCAATTCTTAGTGCGTCATATTTATACTTAAATTACTTGATTATTGGGGCTCATTTATGCTGGTAGCTGTATTTTGGATATTCCGTTGTATCCAGGAAGTGATGGAAACCATTCTTTCTTTTATTAATCGCCTTTATTTTCAAAATCCTGAACGTCAAAAGGAGGCTTCTGAAGTTTTAGGGATTTCAACTTCAGACCTAGAAAAAGCGAGTTCTTATTCCAAAGACAAACAGTCTTTTGGACTCATATCTTCTTGGCTGTCGCTTTTGGCTTTTTCAATTTTTTGGTACATGGGTGGCTTTGGGTTGCTAGATGAGTGGTCATTACAAGTATCCCGAAGCTTATGGACGGGAAGCATATCTCATGCACTCGTTTTCTTTGCTGGCCTATCTATTTTAAGTTCCTTTTTAAGCATTCCTTTAGGTTTATATTCCACTTTTGTAATTGAAGAAAAGCACGGCTTTAATCGTCAAACATTAAAGGGATTCTTTGCTGATGTCCTTAAGGGCGCGCTTCTTGGCTCACTTCTTGGTGGATTATTAATTTCTGGGCTCATTTGGGTGATGGACCGTCTGGGTGATGGCTGGTGGATTTGGGCATGGGCTTTAGTTTCTTTTTTTAGTATTTTTCTAGCTTGGGTATTTCCATCTTTTTTAGCCCCCTTGTTTAATAAGTTTCAGCCCCTCCCTGAAGGTGAGCTCAAAGAAAAAATTCAAGCACTTGCTGCTCGCGTCGATTTTCCAGCTGGCGACGTTTCTGTCATGGATGCTTCTAAGCGAAGCTCCCACGGAAATGCATATTTCACGGGTGTCTTTGGAAAGAAGAAAATTGTTTTATTTGATACTTTAGTTCAAGCCATGACCCCCACACAAGTATCTGCCGTTTTGGCTCATGAACTGGGTCATTTTAAGTTAAAGCATGTACGCTGGGGCCTTTTGCGCGGCATAGCTATGATGGGTGTATCTTTCTTTCTTTTATCGAAAGCCTTACCTCTTCTTCCTTTCTATGAAGCTCTGGGCTTTCACCAAGTTTCATATCATGCCGCTTTAGTTGTATTTTCTCTCTGGTTTGGACTGATTCAATTTTATTTTCAGCCCCTATCTGCTTGGATGAGTAGACGCAATGAGTTTGCTGCAGATAGATTTGCGAAAACTTATGAAAGCGCTGACGAGCTTGTAAATGCATTATTAAAACTTCGAGAGACGAGTCATGCTATGCCTCTCTCGCATCCTATTTATTCAGCCTTTTATCACTCTCACCCCCCGCTTTTAGAGAGGATTCGCGTCTTGCGTTCATTGTCTTGATAGAGCATCCATAAACTAGACTCCACTAAACCCGCGAAATTCCAATATTTGTGTCGTAGTTATGGAAAAGCTGCCGATAAAATGCCGGTGAGTCAGGCTCACCCCCCAGAAACTTCATCGCTTGATCACCATATTTTGCGAAGGCCGTGCAATTTGTGGAACTGGCCTCCGAGGCTCAAAAAGACCTTGAACCATATTTCAGTATGGTATACAGTTTAACCTGTAGCTCAAAAAAAGGAGTCTCCCCATGCAGACCTTAGACCTTACCCCTGCCCAATTTAAAGCCCTAAAATGCTTTCGCTCTTTTCTAGAAGATAGCGGCGCTAGCCCAACCTTAAGAGAGTTGGCTCATGAGATGGGCTACGGCGCTGTTGGATCCGCACAAGATGTGGTAAAAGCGCTTCAAAAGAAAGGCTTCTTATCAATACCTGAGAAACATTTGTCACGCTCTCTAAGGCTCACGGAAAAAGCAGAACAACTGCTAGGAGTCGCTAAGTCAGCGGTTGGAGATTTTTTTCAAATTCCCAAATTAGGCAGTGTACCAGCAGGAAATCCTATTCTAGCCATTGAAGAAAAAGTAGGAACTCTATTGATTTCTAAGAGCCTTGTTTCAAAAAATGCAAAGCCCAAAAAGAGTCTGTCAAACAATCTTTTTGCTTTGGCTGCAACCGGTGACTCGATGATCGGGGCAGGCATTTTAGATGGGGACTGGCTTATAGTAGAAAGTACTCCTGAGGCTGCTTTGGGAGATATTGTCATTGCGCGCATCGAAGGGGATGCCACCGTAAAGCGACTCGCTAAAGTAAAAGGAAAATGGGCCCTAAAACCAGAAAACCCAGATTTTAATCTAATTACGTCCCCTTTTGAGATTGTGGGACGAGTGGTTGCTTTGCAAAGGGTTTTCTAATTCATTAAAGATTAATTATGTCTCATCCCATATGGAATCACGTTCACCTAGCCTCTGCCATGGCTCGTGATACTTTTTTATCGTCTGACGATGAAAGTCTTGATCTGTTTTTAGGCGGAGGGTTGCCACTCCCAGGCGTAAGTCTCTGGACAGGCTCTCTAGGAAGTCGAGTTCGGGAAATCCTCTTGAAGTGGGTTATTAGTCAACAGAAAAATAGGCAATGCGTCTTATGGGTTATGGGCCTGCAAAGTGTTCAGATCCTTGCAAGCTCTTGGGCTTCTCGAGGAGTTGATCTTTCCAAACTCTATTTTTCGTATTCATCTAGTCCCCTAGCAGAATTAAAAGAGGTATTTTTTTCTGATATTTTCCCTTTAATCATCCTTGATAGCATCGTTTTTTCAAATGAAGATCAAGCTTTCCTATCACAGATTGCGAGACGTAAGGAAAAATCTCTCGTCATCCTTCAAAATCAAAATGTGGCGACTTCATCTGTTCATCCAACCATACGACATAAGGTAAGCGTAAGCTCCAGCGGCCCTGATGCAGCGCTTCTAAAACACAATGAGCGCTGCTTCAGAGTCACTTTGGCTCCCAGCTGATAAAAAATTCGTGACGAGGTTGACAGGAAAGAATTTCACCTATACCATATAAATGTATGGAATAGGAGTTCATTATGCACCTCAGTGGCCCTTTTATGGTCGTTTCACTCCAGCACACAAGAGCCCATGAAAGGACTCGTCTCTCTGAAATCTCGCCTGACATTATGGCATGGGATTCTGAGAGGTGGCTTATATCTTTAAAAAGTGTCGACTCTTATTGGAAATCTGTAGGCGGTGAAGATCTGCTTCAAACCCTAAGGTCTCTGTTAGACAAGATGTTTGATCAAGCAGCCCTGCCACACATTGGTCAAGCCTCCTGTTATCGGGCCTCCTTTGCGCAAAATCCATGGAGGGCCCTTCTGCTGCACCGCAGTATGGAAGAAAGACAAATCAATGGGCTCGTTGGAGAGAGCTCACAGGTCGCCTTCAAACTTTATTCGAAGGCACGCTGGGATCAATTTTGGGCCTTAGGCCGTGACGTGTGTTTTCACTTGCGTGATACAAATCAGAAACAGGAGTCTAAAAAGCTAGAAAAAGTCTTAAATATAATGGAGTCCTCCTTTGCTGGACTTGGCATAAAACAAGCCAACTCATTATCTGACATTCCCCACAACCAAATTGAGAGAAGATTCTCAGATTGGGGTCTACGACTATGGGAATGGACCTGGTGGTCTCCAGAAAAAGATATTCGGCAAATTTATTTTCCATGGAAAACTTGGGAAGAATCTAAAAAGTATGAAATTTTGCGAGACTTAGATGAAAATCTAAATCAATGGGATCAAGTTGAAGAAGAACTTCGAGCAGACATAAGAAAACTTTCTAGCAACCTACCAGCGTACCTTAGAGTGCTAGAAATGAGCTGGTCCGTTCATCTAGACAAAGATACGCATCTGAACGTCCCGATTCTATTTAGATCGCCTATGAACCTCGCCTTGGATCTTCCAGATGCCAAAATCGTTTTAAAGCAAATCCATCATGGTTTTTGGGGGACATTAGACTCTTCGATACAAAAGACTGATAACAAGCTAGGACTCAAAAGTTGGTGCTTAAAGATTACAAAACATGTCTTTGCTCGACAGGAACTTAAATCTCTTTTTTGTGACACCGATCGCTCAAGCGAGGTAGCGATTCTCAGCAACCGACTGATATCACCTCTTCTTAGATTTGAACTCAGTGACGATCCGTGGCCTGAGCATTCCTTTAAAGCCATGGAGATAGGACAAAGTCACGTAAACTCTACATGTTTTAGAAGTTCAGACCGTCCACTTTTTTTGTGGAAACTACCGATACCGGCCAAAGAACCTAAGGCCAAACGTTTTTTAGAGCGGGTTTCCTCTCGCTGGTGGGAGAAGGGGCGTTTTGGTCGCCGAGATTACTACAGCAGTCAGGACCAAGAAGGACAATGTCACTGGATGTTTAAAGATCAGGAAGGATTTTGGTATCAACATGGCATCTTTGCTTAAGAAATATAAATGGTATGAGTGGTCAAACCATACGAATTTCAGCTTCTTAAAAGGAGCTGGACATCCTGAAGAGTTTGTTCAAAGAGCCAGGTCTCTGGGCTATGGCGGCTTAGGTTTTTGTGATTATGACGGGGTTTACGGAATTGTCCGAGCTTTTCGAGAGGGGAAAAAACATGATGATTTTCAAAAAGATTTCAAACTATTTTATGGTGTTGAGCTGCATTTGGCCGAAAATCAAACTCTATCTTTGGATGTTCGGGATACTGTTATCGCTTACCCTCTAAACTTAAAGGGATATGGAAACCTTTGTCGTATCATTTCAAAAGCACATGAAAGAGGCAAACACAAGCCATGGATCTCCCCTGAGGAAATCCTATCTCTCGACTATAGCGAAATTATTTTTATTCAGCCGTCTCGCGGCCTCTTACGGCGTGAGGACGACTCCTTTTCTAAACGCCTGAAGTTATTTAAAGAAGCTTTTTCTGGTAATTTATTCCAGATGTTTACACGAACCCTATCACCCTATGACGATTTTTGGCAAAAGAAGATCATTGGAGAATCCCAAGCTTTAGATATACCTCTTATCCTAAGCCAAGATACTTTCTTTCCAAATCCTTCTCAAAAATTTCTCCATGATTTAGTTCAGGCAATCCGGCTCAACTCTACCCTTGAAGAGGCTTCTGAATATTTATTCGTCAATGACGAGAGATCTCTCCACAGTCTTCGTGAAATCGAAGCGCGTTTTTCCGGATACTCTTTCTTTGAAAAGTCGTTGAAGATAAGTCAAAGTCTTTCTGAAAGATTTCATTTTGACCTAGTTGAACTTAAATACAGATACCCAAAGGAGCTCATACCTGAAGGTTTTGACTCTCAGAGCTGGTTAGAGAAAGTGTCTCACGACGCCGCTAAAGCACGCTATGGCATCGAAGTCCCTAAAAGAGTTTTAGATATTCTGAAAAAAGAACTTCAACTTGTAAAAGAACTTGGTTTTTCAGACTATTTCTTAACAGTTTGGGAAATTGTCCGTTGGGCGAGAGAACAAGGCATTCTGTGTCAAGGACGAGGGTCAGCTGCTAATTCCGTCATTTGCTATGTGCTTTCCATCACAGCTGTAGATCCAGGATCTTTTGACGTTCTATTTGAACGTTTTCTGAGTGCTGAACGGGGAGATCCACCAGATATTGATGTGGATTTTGAACACGAAAGGCGCGAAGAAGTCATTCAACATATCTATGACTTTTATGGTCGCGATCGAGCCGCAATGGTAGCGAATGTGATAACTTTTAGAACTCGTGGCGCCATGCGCGCAGTCGGAAAAGCGCTAGGCATCTGTGAGGATATCTTGAGCCAAGTCTCCGAAGGTAAGTCTACCCTTGCCTTGCGCGGAGAAGGACCAGAAGGCATTCTAAGCTTCTGTGAAAAAGAGTATTCTGCCTCAAATCCAGAGAAATCAATCCCCTGGGGACTTTGGGGAAGTCTTGCTGAGGCTCTTAAAGGATATCCCAGACACTTAGGGATTCACTCTGGTGGGTTTGTTATCACCGGCGAAGCCCTCACCCAATTTTCTCCGGTAGAAATGGCCACTATGGAAAATCGCCAAGTGATCCAGTGGTCTAAAGATGACATTGAAACCCTGAACTTTTTTAAAATAGATATTCTCGCTTTAGGAATACTAACCGCGATTCAAAAAACTATAGATCTTATGGCTAAGAATCATGGACGTCATGTCACTCTTGCTACAATTCCTGTCGAAGACCCATCAACCTATGAAATGATCTCTAGAGCTGATACCGTCGGCACATTTCAAATCGAATCTAGAGCTCAAATGTCGATGCTTCCCAGACTTAGACCTAGAACCTTTTATGACCTTGTGATTCAAGTCGCGATTATTCGACCAGGCCCCATTCAAGGTGGCTTTATTCATCCTTTTCTAAAGCGTCGAAACGGTGAAGAGCCGATTCATTACGCCCATCCTAAATTGATACCCATTTTAAAGCGAACCCTAGGAGTCCCACTGTTTCAAGAGCAGGTAATGCGCATCGCCATGGCTGTTGGAGGCTTTAATCCTGGTGAAGCAGATCAGCTGAGACGCTACCTTGGCTCATGGCAAATTAAAGGAGATCTTGGTCCTTGGCTCACAAAGCTCAAAGCCGGCATGATCAAAGAAAAAATTCACCCCCAGTTTATCGAGTCTACCATGAAGCAGATGGAAGGATTTTCAGCTTATGGATTTCCTGAGTCCCATGCCGCTTCTTTTGCCCTCATCGCATATACTTCGGCGTGGCTTAAGTGCCACTATCCGGAGGCTTTTTTTGCAGCCCTCCTCAACTCCCAGCCTATGGGCTTTTACAGCCCCCACACCCTTCTGCAGTCGGCTCGACGGGATGGCGTACGGATCCTGCCACCGTCCGTAAATCATTCCGAGTGGGACTACTCCCTTGAGACGACTGCAGGAAGCGTGCGCCCTTTCGCGATCAGAATGGGCCTAAGATCCATTAAAGGCGTAAGACGGCCTGCAATCGACACGATGATCCACATACGAAATAAGCAAGGACTCTGGCGTGATCATGAACGTTTTATTAAAGAAAGCTCAGTAGACCGCATGACGATCGCTTCACTAGCCGGTGCAGGAGCTCTTTCTGAGTTCGGATTAACTCGCCGCGACGCCATTTGGAGCGCTTTAAAAGCACCCTGCTTTGGCACTCTCGACGAGTATGAAGACGGCTTCAAGTTTCCTAAAGAGACCCCAAGCGAAATGGTCGACGGCGACTTCAAAGCCATAGACACATCTCTTTACATGCATCCCGCCGAAGTGCAAAAGGTCTATTACTGGAACTATGACCTTCCGTCTTCCGACCTCACCACATCAAGACAAATTCCTTTTCGCCGCGATGGAGAAAAGCTCGTCGTCTTCGGCATAGTTATCGTCAGGCAAGCACCCCCTACAGCCAAAAAAATTCTTTTTCTAACTCTTGAAGATGAATTCGGATTTATCAACTGCATGGTTCGTCCAGCGGTCTATGAAAGGCAACCCATAGACCAAGAGCTTTTTCTTTGTCTCGAGGGAAAGCTTCAAAAAGTAGGTGCTTCTCATTCCTTCATCGTAGAAAAAATGATCGCTAAAAAAGAAAATGTGGGAGATCTTATTTCCTTACAACAAGAAGAGATCCGGGATGCTTCTCCGCTTTTTGCTATAAGGAATTTTGTTTAAGAAAAGCTATTCCAGAGATTCTGCTTCTGACACGCCTAGACTTCATGGCAGAGTAGCATTAGCTTCCTGCCATTACCCAAAGTTAAAGCCATTCTACAGAATCCTCGTCATCAAAACACAAAGATGGCCGTTTAGACCTCTAGCGGCAAGAAACACCTGAAGAGTGGATATAAGCCTTTTCACTGCCGTCTCCACCCGCTCCAAAGAGCTTACCCCCAATCCGAACCTGAACCCTCGCCCAAGGACCTTCATCAGAAAGCCAAACAAACCTAACCCCATTTGCGACTGTACCAAGGAAATTACCGTTAGGGCTAGATCGCACATTCATGCCTACAGGATCCTCCGTTCTAACTTCACAAGTCATACCTGCTCGTTTAACGACTGGACTGCCACGCTCTAAAACCGCCCCGCTAGCCAACAGACCTTGATCAAGCTCACCAACAATTTCAGGAAGGACCATAAAAGTAACAAAGTAGTTAAACGGGTCCAGGTCATCAATGGCTGGCAAAACTGACTTAGCGGCAACCAATTTGTCCCCTGCATAAGTTAAGTTTAGCCATGGAGTAGGCATCCATTGTCGCTTGACACCACGGATTAAGTGATCTTTAGAAACCATAAACTTAGCCCAAACCCCGTTGTTATTTTCAGGGCGATACCAGTTATTATGATAAATCTGAAGATTGCCTTCTTCATCAAGGTCCCCAACAATCCCAATATGCCCATCCCCTGCCTCACCTGAACAGTCAGGCCTCAAGCATCCAAAGACAAGGGTGCCCGTTGGGATTTTACCGCCTTTGAAGTTCTTATTGATTGCAGCTACAAAACCGGACTGGCTATGCGGCACTTTAAAAATAGAAGAGCCATAGGACTTTCCATTAAGCTGAATTTTCTTATTTAATATCCGAGCCTCCATCGCAGGAATAAGCTCACTTCCATATGCGCTAAAACTGGCGTCAGCCGTTTTTAAAACGTCACTTACATTAATGGCACAATTTGCGGGTTGGGCTCTCAGTTCTGGTTGGGTATAGTATCTGTCCAGGGAAGCCTGAAATATTTTCTTGCCCGTCGGGGTGAGAAGATAAGTCTGTCTCGTACCGGTAGGCTTTCCCGAAATCCAGCTAACTTGCTCCGTACTCACATTAGGGTCAGATGATTGGCAAGACCATAAAGTGAAAAATATTGGCAACCAAACACAAAAAGCCAACGCACTTCGTTTGAAAAAAATCATAGCGAACCTCAAAAATGAGAATTTTGTTTTCAAAAAATCTTGGAAAAGATTAGATCCATAATAGCACACTGCACATCTAAATCGTATCTACCTAGTTAAAACCAACCCAATTGCGACAACGAAACACCGCAAGTCCGGAATCAAGCCACCGGAAAAAAAAAGCCCTCTGCTTAAACCAGAAGCAAAAACTGACAACGACGAGAAATCCTGCACACAAATCAATCACTCTCTAGCCTAGCTACCGCCCCAAAAAGATGTCCAAAACCATAAAATCACAAAAAATAAGGGAAAATCATCAAATACATCGACTCAAGCTCAGACTCTTTTACATGTTTTAGCAGAAGAACATGGGATGACGGCAAGTAAAAATGGGGAACAATACCAAGCAAAAATTGCAAAAACACCAGAGCGAAGCTCCCCAAAAAAAGCCACAAAACCGACTGTTCGTAAAAAAAAAGAGTCAAGTGCGACAAAATCGTTGCTATTCAAAATACAAAGAATACAATGTTCCTCGTTGTTATTTTAATTCAATCTATTGGAGATCCACATGAAATTTTTAGCACTTGCCGGCGTTCTGTCTTTTTCTAGCTTTGCACTAGCTACTGAAACAAAAGCACCAGCAGCTACTGAAACAAAAGCAGCAGCAACTACTGAAACAAAAGCTGCTCCAGCAAAAGCTCACAAAACAGCAAAAGCACATAAAGACTGCACTGCAGTTGAAGCTGCTTGTGCTAACTCAGCACACGGCACACCTGCTGAATGTGTAGCTAAACTTGCAAAAGGCGAAAAACTAGAAGGCGTTACTGTTACTCAAGCAGAAGCAAAAGGTTGCGAAGCCAAAGCTGCTAAGTAATTTTAGTTCATCTTTCGTTTTAAGATTTAGGCATCGTTCACACGATGCCTTTCGTTTATTAAGGATCCTTAAAAAATAATGTCAGCCACATGCGAATACGCAAATCCACCCATCCTCGTCGCTCCTATACAAAAATATGAGTGTAATCCCCCCCCCCGAAGCACCTACCCAAATCCCCCATTGAACGCCTAAGGGCATGAAACTAAAAAGAAATTCCACGGCAAAGCACTCTTAAAGAGAAGTGGGTTATAATCTAGTCATACTCTTTAGGGAGAATTAGCGTGACAAAAACGATCTTGGGGTGCTTCACATTATTTATGACGTTAGGTTGCAAAATAGCACGCCCCGATGCGGATTCACTTGAGCAGTCCAAAGCAACCGCCCCGCAAAGAAACCATTGCTCTCTATCAGATGATGTCTTTGAACCGGATTCAAGATTCCCTCAGAACACGGCCAAAGGAGCTCAGGGTCGATGTATTGATACACGAACCGCTCGTCCGATAGTAGTGCTCAACTCTGCTCAAGCCAAAGAGTATGGCTATGACAACACCGAAAATAAGGTAGTTCTGGCAAATGTAACCCACCGCAACAAATTCTATGTCGCTGCTATCCCGATAGCCGTGGGGGATATAGGATCGATAATATTTCAACAAGAAAATTTTGAATCGAATTTTATTCCAGCAGCCCATGCCCAAATCCGGCTCGACTTTACCAAACCTGTATTACTGACGCCACAAAACCGAAGCGCCGATGAAGCAAAAATCGAAACGAAACAACTCGTTCTGTCCATGGAAGCTTTAGGCGAAACTGGTGCGCAGTTTGATGTAATCAAGGGACTACAAAACGAATATATGGGAGTTTGGAGAATAAAAACCCTTAGTGATTTTGCCGTTCGTATGGACAATATGAAAAAGAAAGACCCTGCTCATCCAACTGGACCAGCCAAAATACCAACTGTAAAACAATACCTCTTGGCGTTTCAACAATATCCAGAAAAGCGCGTTGCTATTTTAAAGAACTGGATTCGCAAGAGCACCGAAAGACAGTTATCAGTACCCTATAATACAATTACCTCAAGCTGCGCTATGGAAGCAATGAACCTCATTGAAAGTGTAAGGCCATCCAATGGAATCCCTGACGACGACAAAAAAATAGATGACTTTTTTTCCTGGTTTCGAAACCAAATGAATCAAAACATGGAACGCGCAAAAAATGCTATCTTAAGATTCGATGGAAACGTTTCCACCCCATTTGAAGTCTACCCTGTTTTTTCTCGAGAAGCTCTTAAGACACGGGGACTTTTTGAAAGAGAACTACCAGAATTAGGCGATGACCCCATTTTTAGAAATCTTCTCGAACTTAAATAGGCAACACCAAGACATACTGACCTATTCTTTACTAACACAACACCTGGCTTTTCTTAGAACTTTTCTAAGAAAAGTTCTAAAAACTGTTCTAAGAAAAGTTCTAAAAATAATTCCGACACGGAAAAGACTATAGGTCACACCCTGGCTCTAGATGTCCGGGCGACTTATTTGAGAGGCCTAATCTTATCTCATCACACAAAGCTAACTGCAGAAGATCAAACAGACTCAACGTCAACGAAACAGAGACACTCTGGCCAATCTAGAATGGTGATTGGCTTAAGGCATCAAATCTTCTGGCACATCTTAGCGCACTGGGACTTATCGGCTTCTTTAGAAAGACATTCGTTAAGAGAGGTATGCTCAAGTACCGGATCTTGAAAACAAGAAACCATGACTTCCTTAGCATCTACCCATCCAAATCCTCTTGGCGCCAAAGGAAAATATACCTGAACTTGGCCATTGAGATAATTTTCTGTCGGACAAACAATTTCAAAAGGCTTGGTAATTCCAATAACAGGGGATCCGGGTCTATCTACATAAGAAAGAACTGGCAATTGATTCTTTGAGTTTACAAATCCTGAAGCTTGCTCAGCAGTGCAAGCTTCCCCTTGTTCCTTTGTAACGGGGACGATGGGTGATACGAAAGCAGGATCATCAGGAAAAGGTGCAAAAGGCGGAACTTTAGCCACAACACCATTAGGCGAAGACTCAATCGCAACATCCTTGCTCCAATTACCAATCTCTAATGCTAACCCTCTGCCCACAGGGCGCAATGAAGTCTCCCTACGAGCAGAAACTCGTTTTGCTAACTCTTGGGGATTAGTGCCATAAAGACTAGCCACTTTATCCGTGAGCCATTTGATATCTTCTGGGTGATTTCTGACACAACCAGAACTCTGACGCCTAGAATCAGCGGAACTACTTGTAACACTTGAAATGTGGGAGCTGTCGACACCATGAAGACCATAATTGCTAGAATTAAACCAAAGAGCCCTAAATCCTAGGGGATTGTCTGAAGTGCAAGGTCCAGTTTTTGCGTCATTTCTAGTACTCTTCCAAGAAACACAAGTGGTCATCTCATGAAATCTGAATCTACCCGTAGGTGTAATAGATTTTCCGTCATTTCGAGCAGAAGCAACTTTCCAACTTCTGATGGCCTTACCGTTTTCAAAAAAAGTCGCCATGTTGGTCGTTAAGTTAACTCGCAAACCAAAAGGCTCACTTAAAGGATCAGCACTAGAGTCCCTCTCTTTAGCCGAAGAATCTTCGCCCTCAGATAAAGATTTGCACTGGACCGAAGTCAAACACAACATAAGCATAAGAACAGATTTTGAAAAAAATTTCATAGCAAATCCTCTTCCGTGAATTGTAGGATCTTTCGGCAATACTATTGCAAACTTAAGACAACTTGTATTGCCTTTACCGATCTTTCAAAAAAATAAGCAATAATTATGGATCATTACCCAAACTCCAGCATGCCCTCCCTTTAGGGCTGCGAGTACAGATGAGAGCTCAAATAAGAATAAAAATTAGAAAATGATTCACATAACATGTGCACACAAGACCGGCAGAAAGAAAGAGATACCAGGAACTAGTATCGGCCTTCCCTCGAAGGTGACACTTGGGATATTCCTATAAAGAGACGGCTCCCTATGATAGCGCGAACTCACCCACCGCCGGTCGATAGCAGACTAGAGCGCATAGGAAGAATCTATAATTAAAATGTATTCTGATACATTAAAACGGCAGCCGCCATCAAAGAGCTTCCCGATGACAAGGACTTATATGTGAGAAGCTAGGCGAAAAAACAACTGCGGTGCGTTCAAAAGACTCCATGAGGAATCCTGACCCATGCGCCTCACAAACGGGCCGTTTTATCAGATGACGCGGATATCGACAGGTGCTATATGTCTCGGATTAGAATTAAAATAAGGAG
>CAIMVM010000113.1 GCA_903844895.1 uncultured Pseudomonadota bacterium | reverse complement strand
CGGTCTATGTCCAGAGGACATACCCAATCTTGGCTGGTATAGGGGCCTTCAAAGTCGCTTAGCGGTTTATGATTGGCTTGGGCAGAAGGCTGAGACTTGAGTTCTTGTGGTTTTGTTCGGGGATTTTCACCATTTCGGGTTAATAGCAGTGCTTGCCATCCATTAGAAAGCAGCCACTCCCATACTCGTGTCAGTCATTAGAAGTGCGAGAACTACATTCTAAGAAGCATTGGAATCATGGGTGGCTTACCAGCTAAAATATCTGATGGGATAAGATCCCAACGTTCGCTATCGTCATAACTTAATATCTGGAAGGGCGCGTCCCCGACCTTTGTCCATTATGAAGATTTTTCTGACTCAAAGGCTTCATAGGTTAGCATATCCTGGAAGCACTCAGGTTTTGAGAATGGTGAAGACTTCTTCGTGCGAAGCGAATGGGGACGCGGTCTCAAGGATGGGAAGCGGGACCCTTCGAGAACATCGTTTGGGAGTCCTTTCGCAAAAGACGGTTATCTCTTATTTCTTTGGAGGTTTGCGTGACGTCCGTTGCAGGAAGGCCGGCGAAGTCGGCCTTGTTTTCGGAGTCCTAAAATTTGACGAATTAGGACGTGAATAATGCCTATTGCTACTACACTTAGGGAGTAGGCAAATGGGAATCGCCATCAAAGTTACTCAAGGTGGAAAGAAGCTTCTGGAAAATAGGCAAATAGTCTTTTTGAATGGTTCCTGAAAGTCTGTTGACAAATCCGGCGTCATACCGATGAGTTGTTTGGTTTCTGTCCTCAAGCATTTCTAGCCAGAGTGTTTGGTTCTCAATGATGCGCAACGTGTAAGCTGTTTTTAGTGAGTCACGTGGCCCTGCGCAATCAACGCCTTTTAGCAAAGATGCCACGTTGAGTACTTTCCAAGCGGCCTCGAAAGTGAATTCAAACCCCTGAATGAGGCCAGCAATTTCAATGGGACGTTTAGGCTTTTCAAGCGCATAGGCCACCAACTGCGTAAGAGCTTCGTTGAAGGTGTTTCTTTTGTTTTTGTATTTTTCAAGTAAGATATCTCTAGCATTTGACATATATAAACCGCCCATTTTTATAAATAGAAGCTACAAAACGAAATTTGAGCTGGTGAGAAAGCGGGACGACCTGAATTTCACAAAGTGATGGAGCCTCATTACGCAAGCAGTCGGCCAGTGCGAGCCAATCTCGTTTTTGTCCGACAGCATCGAAGCCGAAGTCGAAATCCGCCTCCTGGCGGTGGCTTCTTTGCCCTCTGGAACCAAACAAAATAATGGATCGAACATCAAGAAACGTCAGAGCCTTTTCCTGCACAAATTTGACTATCAAAGTTTCTTCATGAGACAGATCACTAGAATCGGAAACCTTTGGAAACAATGTTTCGACATACGTCTTTTCGGAGTTGAAAATGATATGGCGTATAAGAGAGAAGTCGACATGGCTTGAGACCGAGAAATGTACTCCGTGATTTGACATTGTTCCAACGCACTCATTTGGGCTTACATAAGTCAAAGAAATTTCCTTTGCAGGATAATGAGCGTGTCTTCCTTGCAAATCGAACTCAAAATCCCCTTGCAAAGCAAAGCCATTGGAAAAGCGTTTTTCCTCTGAAAATCGGATGCGATTATCAACCACCTCAGCAACTCTTGCGCTCAAATCATATTCATCGTGAGGCAGGGGATTTCCGTCGCGGTCGAACACGATGGCCTTTCCTTCATACTGCAACATCTGATGTGTCCTTCTTGTGTAGCTTCAAATAATTGATATCCTTGATTCTAGCCTACCGCGCTGCACTGCGGCAAGCCTGGATCGGTTTGGAAATACATCAAAATTTATGTTCACCTTAAGTGGTTGATATCATTGTATTGTAGACTTCGGCACCAAAAACGCCCAAGTGCAAGAAAAATAGCAGATTTCTTTTAATTCCACAACTCGAGGTGCAACATACACGCCCGAAGAGCGCAGCAAACGCGTAGCCCCTCGCAACGCTTACCGGAAACGCAACTATTCGTCTCCGATCTATTGGTGTCGGTAAAACGTGACCTGCGGAAAAGCTTACAGCAAATTGTAAAGGACAAGTTACTCCTGCATTCTTGATGTTCAATACGCGTAGAAATGCTTCAATTAAGGCCCGATGCTGCAGATTCAAACAGGGCCGTGATCAAGTGGGATATATCAATAAAGGCGTTGCTTTTTCTGTTATGTCCAATGGCAAGAAGAAGATAAAATTCTATATATAGCTCCATTCAGAGGCATAAAATAATGGATTTTCACAACTTGCACTAACGTTTTCCGGTTACCACTGATCTACTTCTGTTGGACACCCCGTTCTTCGGGGTAGCAGTCGTAACTGCGCCTCAAGTTGCTTATTTATTCTCTGAGAAGGTGCTCCCGTTTCGCACTACCAAACTCGCAGCCACTCAAGATGGCGTCACAAAGGAAAAAAATGGGTTCGGGAGCAAAACATAGAGGTCCAAACGTTTTTTTATTGAAGAGATTTGGTTTGATCCGAATTCAAAACTCTCTTTTATGCGTAGGTTTCTGCTGCACATTCTTTCCCGGTCCTAAAGCATGGGCGGATTCTCCCACTTAGTTTTCTTGCTATGGCAACGATAGCCCGCTTTTTGCCGCGAGACTTCGCAATCCAGCTGGGGCAAGCAGGCACACTTTGTGGCGCAACTTTTCTCGAAATGGTCTAAGCATCTGTATGTCCTCGTGCTGTAATCGTTAAATCGAAGCTATTATAAATACTAGGGTATAGATAGGGCTTCGCTAACGAAAGCGAAGGCGTGTGACGCCCGGATTGACGACGAAACCAATCATCTGATTCTGCCTTGTTTGAGATTGGCCTACTTATGCGGCAAGTTTTTTGTGAACTTTTTATGGTGAGTGGAAAAATAAGATTGTAAAGGACCGGACTGACCGAGCGAAACCGCTTGGAGTATGGTCTTGGAATCGCCAGCATAGGCAGCGCCCAAGGCCCCGTAGGGAAACGTATCACGTCGCTATTCACCCCCCAGCACGGATTTACTCAAAAGCACGTGTTCCAAGACTTGAAAGCCTACACTTCTGCTGCCTCAAAACTATTTCCTGAGGACTCAGCCTGAGCACCGCTAGACGTCTCAGAAGAGTTAGCTAGTAGGAAAATCAAGCAACTTTTCCAAGTATAACCCTTTTGCCGCAGGCTGTATAGATTAGCAGCGACTTTGCTTAAATGTGAGATTTCGCAGCGATTTTAGGTCCAGAATGAATGGCTCAGTTTTTTTTGAAAGCATCAGCCATTCCCGTAAGGAGCCGTTTGCCTAGACTATACCACGCGAGCAATGTTTTTAAGCAAAGCTCTGTAATGACCGCCATTGTCAGTCATCTATGGTGGACATGCATTCGTAGATATCGTCTGTGGAGCCAAACTCAAAAGGCTCCTCTTGATAGTGGGGTGGAGCTCTGGCTGGGGGTTCATGCTCTATACCTAAATGCTTGAGGTAACGGGCTACTTCATTGCGTTTGATGATGGCGGCTACTATAGACATCTCTCCCTTACAATGCTGACATTGAGTCACATCGATTTCAAAGACTTTAGCCAGCATTTTGCTCCAACTAGAGTTTTTCATAGGACTCTCATCTGTACAGTCGCTTTTGACGGGCCTGCCTTTCTTTTCCTCTGGTTTTAGAACT
This sequence comes from uncultured Pseudomonadota bacterium, assembly GCA_903844895.1. Classification (GTDB taxonomy): domain Bacteria; phylum Bdellovibrionota_B; class Oligoflexia; order Oligoflexales; family CAIMVM01; genus CAIMVM01. The sequence continues at coordinate 1,674 of CAIMVM010000113.1, read as the reverse complement.
ATCTTACTGCGACAAGGTGAGTTAGGGGCAAAGACCCCACTCCACTTAACCAAATGGGATTTGGGGGGAGGAATGATCGCACTTAGTTTCTCTATAAACTCTCCTGGAGTGAAGAGAAGGTGGGAGGTTCCATCACTATAGGCCGTTTTGAGCTGAGGTCGTTTGCTCGTCCACATCAAATCCAAACTTTGAAATGATGCGAATCATTCTCAGTTGTCTAAGATAGTCTTCTTTGATTCTCTGATGGGGATCGCCCACAAAACGAAGGTGATTTTTAGCTAAGTCTTCTCGACCTCCATGGAAATCAAAAACTTGACCTTGGATATCTTCATACATGGCATTGATGGTAAAATCTCGCCTTTTGGAGTCGTCTTCAAAACTCGCCCCAAACTCAACGACAGCTTTCCTCCCATCGGTGTCTACATCGCGCCTAAGAGAGGTGATTTCTGTCGAGGAATATTTTCCTACAACTGTAACGGTCCCGTGATCAACTCCCGTTGGAATGACGGAAAACGATGTCTTTCTAAATATCTGTATGATTTCTTCGGGCTTGGCAGAAGATGCAATGTCAAAGTCAGAAGGCGTCAAATTCAAAATCCTGTCGCGCACGCATCCACCTGCAAACATTGCTTGATGCCCGGCATCTAAAATCCGAATCAAAATGGTGCGAGGTTCTTCATATTTTCGCTGCTTTGGGTCAAAAGATGCCACAAGTCTCCAAGTGTTTTACAAGTAAGATTATCATACTTGCTTATGTAGAGGACAGTCTTTTCAGAAGAATCTAGCGTTGAAACAGTAGGCCGTTGCGGTGGTTTTGGTAAATCTTAAAAATGTTCAAGAAAATCTTAGGTCATCCTTCGTTATTTCCATCATTTGCGCAATCTGTTAATATCACAACTCATTTCAACAGCGGTTTTCCTGTCATGGGAAAGGAGTTTAAATGTCTATATCTTTGCAGATTCCTGCTTCGAGGATTTCCTTATCTTTGGAAAAGTCAATAAACGGTGACGATACAATCATTTTGAGGCCGTTAGCATTGACGGATGCCCCCTATATTGTTGAGGCTATAGATGAAAGTTTGACGGAACTGAGGCGATTTATGCCTTGGGCGCATTTTCCGCAAACAGTCGAGAGTCAGCGTGCAAGAATCATCACTGCTATTTATGATTACTGGAGTGGCAAGGATTATGCACTCGGCGTGTTTGGAAACACGACAAATCGCTTTTTAGGGGGAACGGGCTTCCATCGGCGTACTCTAAACTCCCTTGGATTAGAAGTAGGCTACTGGATGAGGTCCTCCATGGCTGGACAAGGCCTTGCAACAGCAGTCACAAGATCGCTCATCGTTTATGGATTTGAGTATCTTGGCTTAAAGCGAGTCCAATGTGGTTACAATTCTAACAATGTGGCTAGTTCGCGCGTTAATGACAAATGTGGCTTTAAAATCGAAGGCACGTTTAGAAATTTTGAATCCATGCCAACCGAGGAGATGGTTCTTAACGGATGGCAAGGGGACTCTAAAACTGTATTGCGCGGTCTATGTCCAGAGGACATACCCAATCTTGGCTGGTATAGGGGCCTTCAAAGTCGCTTAGCGGTTTATGATTGGCTTGGGCAGAAGGCTGAGACTTGAGTTCTTGTGGTTTTGTTCGGGGATTTTCACCATTTCGGGTT
>CAIMVM010000112.1 GCA_903844895.1 uncultured Pseudomonadota bacterium | reverse complement strand
GAATATATTTCCCGCGGTCCCTTGTCTAATGAACGTCTGGAAATCACTAAGTCAGGTCAAGTAAAACTTAAGCTAAAGACCGCCTATAGTGATGGCACATCGCACCTTCTATTCACACCAGGGGAGTTTATAGAAAAACTAAGTGCCATCATTCCTCCACCAAAATCCCATCTGGTCAAATGGAGCGGGGTATTTGCACCAAACTCACCTTGCCGCAAAAAAGTAGTTCTAAAGCCAGACGAGAAAAAAGGTAAATCACCCAAAAGTAGTTGCACTGCGGTTACTCAATACATATTAATGACTTATCACTGAATATTCGCTAACTCAGTTATAAATACGATGGAAACAGCGCGCGGCGGAGGATTTTCAGTGGTTGTCAGTGTAGCTTTTAATGCGATGCGTGTTGCAAATATAGTTATATGCATCCCGCAGCGTATCACGCTAAGATAACTTCGATCTGAATAGTTCAGATGAAATCGCAGTCGTAATAAAGGAGTTTTTATGAAGTTGCTAAGCAAATTGTTGTCCACTTTGACGCTAACATTGGCTGCCCATGTTGCAATGGCAGACGCAGCACCTGCTCTCGATAATGCAAATACATTCGACCAAAAAAATTCGCGATTGCCCAAAGAAAACATTATTGAGGTTTTGCGGGAGCAGGGTCAATTTAAGACGTTGTTGTCAGCTTTAGATTTGGCGAAGCTGACGTCAACCATTGAAACAAAAGATGACCTTGGATTTTTTGCTCCAACCGATGATGCCTTTAGAAAGCTTCCAAATGACGTTTTTCAGCGTATTATTGGCGATATTACGGCTTTGACAAATGTTCTTAAGTATCATGTCCTGGGAGTACAAGTAACATTTAACTTTGTACCTTGGGTTTGCAAGGTAGCTTGTGATCTTGGTGACTATGAAACCCTAAATGGTAAGAAATTGAGCGCGAGATATGATGGTACTTCAATATTTGTAAATGGTGATGAAGCTAAGGTTCTTGACTGGGATTTAAGAGCAAATAATGGAAGAATTTACTCCATTGATTCGGTGCTTATTCCCAAGTGACTTCAACTTTCTCTGTTACAAAATGCCGTCATGAGTTGGTTTGCGATAGGAGAGTCTTGGTGGAAATAACCTTAAATTTCTAACATGACCCAAATTGCTCTCAATCGGGCTGACACTTTTCAAGAATGTGGAGTGTTGAAGCCCAATTGAGAATATTTGCACTGCGCCATTTCCAAGCCTTTCCATTGTATGCCAATGAATATTCGCGCCACGAGCAGTTGGAAGTTGAAAAATTACCGTATGTTGCAAGGACATGGTAAGATTTTTTAGGCGGCAAGCCTCTCTTGAAAGTGGCGACTTGATGGATGATTGCTCGATCTTAGTGAGTGTGTTAGATACGAGTATGTTGATGCTAGCTACGTTAGGAGTCAAATTGAGCACTCGAATCCTTTACGTTATAGCTCTTCTTAGCTTTGGGCACATTTTCCAATTTAGGGCCCGTGGCCAAGTTGCTACTTCCCCCGATGATCTCCTTGTTTCAGGACCGCCTTTGCCGCTACGCGCCTTACATTCATCTTCAAGTGCAGAAAAAGTGCGGAAGACATATCAAAAACCATCATAATTGGTCACAATTGAACAAACCAGATAAGAGTCCTAACATTCAGTTAATTTTATTAAAACATTGATATTAAAGCACTCTCTCGACTACCCTAAATCTGCTTTGGGAGCATGAGGTCGTAGGTTCGAGTCCTATCACCCCGACCATGCTGATTAAGTGTAAAAAACGAGTACTTAAGTATGATTAAAAAGCCTCCGCGAAGGGCTTTTTTTTTCATGAAAAACACCAAAAAGTGGTGAAATTGTGGGCCCTGCGCCGAGTCAGAGGAATTTAGCATTTTCTCGCTGATTATTCGCCAGCTTTGCTTTAAGATCTCTTGAAATGAAGCACGGCTCTATACTTAAAGGGTGCGGCTGATTTCAGACGACCCTAT
>CAIMVM010000111.1 GCA_903844895.1 uncultured Pseudomonadota bacterium | reverse complement strand
AGCCTTTGGGGATTGGTATATTTTCCGCGCCCGGACGCTAAAGCAATAGACTTACCTTTTTAAATGAACAGCCGGTGAGAACTCAATCATCTCGCATGTTTTGCTCCTAACCAAAAGAGCAACAAGAATTATTGACTAAACTAAACTTCCAATTCAAAAACAGCAGGGAATTGCATCTTCTTGCCTTGAAATTTTATCCTATTACTGTGCCATCGTTTTGTGCCGCGAATAGGCGAAAGTCCGGCTATAGGTTTAAGGCCTAAAGAACCAAATTCTTTCGACGCGATTGCCGACTTCCACATCGAAAATTCCGGTTGGAATCCATGACAGTTCTGAAAGCTTGTGTTCAAACCGAGCGATGTTTTGATGGGTATGGCACACTATGACATCTCCTGGTCTCTGCCTAGCTTTGCTCAGAAAAGATATAATCAAATTCGTCCCGACTCCTGCAATGATAAAATTTGAAGCTTCCTCAGGAAAGGAATATTGCAGCACATCGGCCTGAACAAAGCTTGCTCGTTCCGTCAGACTAAGAGTTGTCATCCTTTTTTTGGTTTCTTCAATTAAATGAGGCTTGATCTCTACAAAAGTCACGTGTTTTACTTTGTCTTGCATTAAAGCTTCGATTCCAATTAGGCCTAGATCAGAACATAGATCAAAGGCCCTTAGTTTAGGATCAAGGAGCGAAAGAATCCGCTCAACTCGGGCACTCGTTTTTTTTCGCATAGGGCCACTTACCTTAAGGAAAGCTTTCTCCACTTCAGCAGAAGAGGAGTTTCTCTTTAAAAACTAAATTCTAAAATTAATAGCCGAACAGTCGGACCGTGGCAGCCTTCCGCCCATGGAGCTGATCCTCATAAATGCCTCTACTTCATGAAACTTAGGGCGACTGTCAAGGCTTAAAGCCTCAGTGCAAAGAACGATCACCATATGATATCCGTCTTTCAAATGAGGCTTTGTCATCAGAACAGGGAAAGTTTTGGCAAGACCCTTATCAAAAGTTGCCATGGATGATCCAATGGTCACCAAATCCAGCATGGTTTGGCCTTGATCAGAGACAAAGCCTACCCATCCCACAGATCGAAAACTGCTGGTGTACTCGACTTGAAACCTAGCGTTATATGTCCCCCAATCCTGTATTACCTTCCCAGAAGTAGGTTCGATAAATCTCACGGAATCCGGAACCTTTAGAGAAATTTCGCTAATTCTCTTTAAGGGAATGGAAACACCTAACTGAATCTTGGAGAGATCGATGAAACAATACGCAAAAGCCGTAACAATCAAAAGAACGAGTGCTATAACCAAAAATTTTTGTCTGCCTTTTTTTGTTCGCGGTAAAACATTAACCTCATTCGAAATCAAAGCAGGGTTCACACTTCCCAAAAGAATTTGTCCCATATTTTCGACTGCGACTTCTTGCTCTGATTCTGACATATCGTAAACCTTCTGAAAATCCTATTTTAAAACCGAATTTCAAATTGAAAGTAAAGCTCACTCAAAGAAAATACTTGCCGAACAGAACCTTAAAAAAAGTAACTTAAGCCTTCGGCATCATGTCATTGCAGTCAACGGCAACAATCCCAAATCTCCCCCTCGCGACAAGAGACTAGCCTATGATATACGAAAAAATCTGGAATCCAGAGACTAGAAAATTCCTAGAAGACTTCCCATGGAACTTTTAAATTTTAAGGTTTTTTATAAACAGATAAGTATTGCGCCTAAAAAAGCGCAAGCTGTGACTAACTAATAGAAGCCATGCCCCAGGTATGCTCCGCAAATTACAGAGTGAGCTTACCTTGGGGCCTGTCCTTAGAGCTTACCGGCCAATCTATCTTCCATCACTTGACAGTGAGTCATTATTTCTTGTTTTAGCATCGCTGCCTTTGGAAGTGCGCGATAAAGAAATCTTTCCGCATACTTTCTTCGCGTGGAATCGACCTCAGCATCCCAAATAAGAGCTTCAGCAATAGCTTCTAGACACTTAAGCTCGCAAATTCGTTCCGCGTGAAGCATCGCCAAATGCATGTCTTCAATTTTTGTTAAAGACTTACCTGCCGATGCCAATCCTTTAATGATATCTTTAATGGAAGCATCTGAAGGAATGACATTTGAAGTGGTAATCTTGAGTAATAGTCCAAGCACTGAGGAACTTACAATGGACTTTAGAGAATAGAGCTCTTTTTTGAGAGAATCTCCTGTAAACGACCTAAGTTTAGCGCCTAATGCATGCTCTATCAGCTCCGTAGGACGACGAACGGCCACCTTAAAGGTATCTTTTACGCACATAAGAGCCTGAATCTGACTCGTTCCTTCGTATAGGGAATAGATGAGTGACTCTCGCACCCACCATTCTGCGCGATACTCTTTAGTGAATCCATACCCGCCGTGAATTTGCACACAGTTTCTTGCGTGTTCAAAAGACTTTTCACCTGTGTAGTACTTAATAAGAGGGGTCCATCTGCGCACTCGCTGCTTGTGCTTGGCAAGTCTTTTCTCTAAATCTGCTTTTTCTTCATCTGAAATACCAGAACGCTTCAAGGCACCTTCGCATGCATACATCATTGCCTGATTAAACGCAGCCTGGACTCCCATGGAGCGCGCCCCACGCAACTCGCATTCCATATCGAACAACTTCTCAGCAATCAACTCATGCTGGGCAATGGGCTTACCCCATGTCTTGCGTTCTGATGCGTACTTAGATGCCATTTCAAAAGTGGCCTGCATTAAACCAATGCCCTGGAAACCCACCGCGATACGCGCATCGTTCATTAAAAATAGCATAATGGGAAAGCCTTGGCCTTCCTCCCCAATTAACCACCCCTTCGAACCATCAAAATTAAGTTCGCAGGTAGCTGAACCATGTAAGCCTACTTTTTCTTCGATCTTTGATATTACAAAGTTATCTTTTCCATCTAAAGTTCTTGGAGCTAGAAATATGCAAATGGAATCTAGACCCTTATCTTCTTTAGATTTACGGGCAAGCACGAGACTGAGTTCGCCTGGACCATTAGAAATAAATCGTTTAGAACCATAAATCTTCCAAGAACCATCCGCTTGCTTTTCAGCATAGGTTTTCATGGCGCCAAGATCTGACCCTGCATCAGGCTCCGTCAATGCCATACTGCCTGACCATGCATCTGCAGCGATTTTGGTAACATAGTTTTCGGCCATTTCATGGGTGCCAAATCGCTCAATAATGTGCGCAATAGAACCAAACCAGCAAGCGTTTAAAGCTGTTGAGGGACAGGCTCTATTGATCATCTCCATTCCAATCGCTTCAAATACAAAGGGGGCCCCAAGTCCGCCAAATGAAGGGTTGATGGAAATAGCAGAGAAACCCACAGCCTTTAGGGTTTCCATGTTTTCCACTATGGCAGCAGGTAATGTAACAACACCATTGTGAAGTGAGATATCCTGTTCTTCGACAGTTCTCGCATTATCAGCGATCGTAGTCCCGCAAATCTCGCCTAAAGTCGACATAACTTCAAACCAAGAATTTCTGTATTCTTCTGCGGATACTGCGCCAACTGCCTCTCGGTATTTAGGATCTAGAGTATTGTATACTAAGTCCCAATCGACCCTATGCTTAAGGTGAAAGAGAATATCATCATTGCCAGTAAAAAAGTTTTGCTTTTGCATGATTCCTGCCTTACTCTTTAAAAAATCTACGCGTACAATAAATTTAGGCTGTTTCCATAAAAATAACAAGACTGCGTCATGGGAAAGAGATTATGCAGATTGCCTTTCTACTGATCCTCGTTTCAGGATCCGCATTTGGAGCACCTTACAACCTAAGAGAGCTTTGCAGGGAGAGGGTAGCTGGCATTTATCTCACTTTATATGACGAAGTAGCGAGCACGGGACCGCGACTTCAGCTACTTAAAGAAAGAAACCAGACCTTGCAAAGGGAGAAGAAAACTCAAGGAGAGATTCTTACCAAAACGAAAGAATTGCTTAAAAGCAAACCGACAGATATCACCCTAAGGGACCAAATAGAGATTCTTGAATCCAAATTAGCTGCATTTGGGGATATTATTAACGAAAACCAGAAGTCGATAAGCAAGAACGCTAGTGAGTTAAAGGCTAAAAAATTGGCTCTCAAGAATCTGCAAGCCAGCTTACCACCTGTCTTTGAAATCGTTAAAATTTCTGGCAAAGACCCAAAGGGCTACCCGTTTAAAATTGAATATGCGACGCCTTGTCGGCGATTTCATGAGGGCTGTGCCTTGAGTTCTGCAGGCAAGCAGCAGTTTAAAGTGATTTTTAAAAACCAAGAAATGCCGGAAGCATGCCAAAAGTACGTTAATATAAGTGAAGTTCCCGGACAAATAGAATAAAAGCTCCTTTTTTGCCATTTCACTACAAAGCAAAAAAGGAACTTCCTGTATGCTATCTAGAAACTCACTTCACCGCATGGGACTTTGTGAGTGCAATTTTTGTTAATTCCCTAGCCGCAGCGCTCCTTAGAATACCAGCTACTTGCTCCTTAGCTGCGACGTTAGAGTGCAATATGGCATCTATAAGGCCCTGCGTCTCTTGTTGCTTGCGGATGTAGGTAACGCACGCTAAGTACCTGTCTTCTTCTGGTATACTGTCAAGCCAACCCAACCCTTCCGTATATACAATGAGACTTGCAATATAGGCAGAAAGTATCGCGATGCGGTGAGCCTCTGGAAGATCATTCGTCACTCGATCTCGATATTTTTCTAGGATGACTGGTGGCACGTGCTTATACAATAGATCCACGAAGACTTGCTCGCCGATGATTTGAGCGGGATGCTTCGTAAACTCATCCAAAATTAAATCTGTAACGCTATTGATTTCCCTGGAAATACGCATCGACAAATCCACCAAGGAAACTCTCTCTCCATTCTTCATATATTCAGAGAAAAGGAGACTAGCTTCATCGGCCGCTTTTTGCCTGAGCACTTTCAATACTTGAGCCACATAAAGTGGCTTGATTTCAAGAAATTCCTCAGAACTCAAAATCAATGATGCTATAATTTCAAAAGACGAGCAAATCACCCCAGTTTTATTTGCTGATGAATCTTTTATGATAATCATACCCATTTCTTGCAGCTTATTGCGAGCTTCCGTCGTAAAGAAAATATTTGCGCCTTCCACTATGGCACGGCAAGAGAGAGTGCCATCTTCAAGTTGGAACAACTTAGAGTTATTTTCATTTACAGTATAAGGGCGCCCCCCCGCAGGTATAAATATGTCAGACTTAATCCTGAAATGAAGCTCATTGCGCCTTTTAATATTTTCAAGGCTATCTGCTAGAAGAATAAATGACTCTGGGTGTGTAGAAAGTTTGGAAGGATTAAATTGAGAAATAGATTTCTCTTCTTTTACTAGCCTAAGCAGTTCCGTCCAATCAAGTCCATTAGGGTCCGCCGCAGCCCCAAAGCCATCAGCAATGCCTACAATTCGGCAGTTTTCCCCATATTCTCTGTGTAGAATCTTAAGTTCATTGCCTGCAACGTCGCCATCGGGGCCGCCTGTCATCTTTATGGTAAATCTCTGTGAACGAGGGTTGATACCTAAAAAGTTAAGGGTATATTCCACAAAAACATTAAGACCTTCTGACGTTACTCCATACTCTTTATGATTGATGCCATCTCCAGGTTTAGACGACATAAAGGCTCGAGCGTACTTGTAGCCTCGGCGCTCAGCTTGATCAGGAATCCATGAAATGAGCTCATTTGTGACATTCTCGTCGGGCCCTAAATAGATGATTTCCTCTTTGTCGTAGTATGTAATTGGAGCCTGAGATTGGCCTTCTCCAGCTTCATCACCTTCGACTAGCAGGTCCAATACAGCATTGATGGCGCCTTTTACTGCCCTGTCCCGATTTCCTGTTGGCTTAAGAATTAAAACCGCTTTAGAGCCACCTTCAGGAATATCTTTATTCTTCAGCTGCTGAGCAAAAGAGAGACCATAAACTTCATCAAATGATCCGGCGAGGGCGTAGCCATAGTCAGCTTTACTGCGTGGCATAACGACCCTAAGCCCTCCTCTTGCGATATCTTTCCACCGCACATGGAACATCCTATAATCTCGGCCCACTATGAAAAATATACCGAATGGACGATTTGCATAATACCTAGAGTTTAAAATATTAGGATTCAATTTAAACGCCAAACCGGTTTTGGTTTGCAAGAAATAATTTGATTTCAAAATATTGTCGATAAAGACTAAGGCAGAGTTCATAATATTTCGTTCTACTGCGTCTGTAATATCATCTATCTTAGACGCAAGCATCGCTCTCTCAACATTGTAACTTCCGTTTTTCCGCTGCTCCTCTTGCATGGGATCAAACCGCATACGAAACAATTCCACTAACACGGGAACCATATCCCGATAAGTAGAAAATGTCTGATGAACTTTGTATTCAGAAAAATAGTACGGATTCTCTTTGCCTAACTGAATATGAACCCAAGCTGCGATGCTGCGAACAAAGTTGGCAGCATTTATGGAGAGATTTAAAGGAGCAAGTGCGAGTTGAGAGTATTCATCCGAATCCACCCAGCCTAATGTCCTAAGCGCTTTCGTAAGCCTGACCATGGAAAGATTTAGCTTATCAACTTTCTCTCCCTTATTCCCCTCGATTTCGAAAACCATAACTACGATCGGATCGGAGTACCCCTCATCAAACCGAGCTAAAAATGCGCGGTGGATTTTAAATCCATATCGATTGACCAAGTGAAACACCTGTTCTGCAACCTCTGGAATCTCAACTCCCTTGATACCAATCGACAGTTTGCCTTTGGTTGAATTCTCAAATGGCTCCAATTGGGTATAAGCTCCTTCATGGGAGACCATATAGCGAACCATTTTAAAAATTACAAATAGTCGTTCCACCGTGCCGTAGACCACAAGATCGTTGTCGACATAATTGAGATAATGATCAATAGCTTCTTCTTGACCTGGAAATTCTGCTAACATAAGTGTTCTGGCTTTATCTAACTTTCCTTTGTTGAAGCGATTAGATAAGTCGACTGGCTTATAACCTTTGCAATGGAAGGTTGAAAGAAATAACAGCTTGTCGTGGGAAAAATAGAGAGCACCCATTTTAACGGGGACAGTTGCCAATTTTTCTATCATATCAGTCAGTATTTTCTTATCACTTCCTGGACCAATATAGGTAACTTTAAGTCGGTCTCTATCCCATAGTTCCACCGTTTGTTTTGTTTCAAATACATGTCCGGTAATAACTGCAGACAAATGCCTGACCTTTTCGGCGCGCGGCGTCGTTTGATAGTATGTCTGAGGCATATTCTTAAAAAACCATGGGGTCAGTATAGCTATGGACTGATCTAGACCAATGCGCACGGTGTCAGCAACATCTTGTATATAGACCTCAAGATCTTCTGGACTCTTTTCCATGGCATAGTTTTGCGGATCCACGACATCGAATTCACTTTTATTTACTTTATCTGAATCTGACATATTAAATCACCTTATCAAAGTCATAAGTAATTTCCAGAGCTACATGCCCCGCGCTAATTTTTCATTTAATCTGGACCAAAATCCACTTCCTAAATCACCTTGAGATTGACCCAATAGCTCAATCAATTCATCACCTGGCGTTCGCCCCTTAAGGGTATATCTATCACAAAACCTACGGAAATCATGCTCTATTGTTTTGTCCCTAAAAGCAGTTGGCAAGGTTTCCAGATGTTGCTCTACAATTGCAACTAGTCGCTGAGACAAAGAACTCAATTCTGGATCTTTCAATCCTTGCTCGGATCGTTTTAACAATTCTGGTAGTCGAGATTGCAATGGCGCTAACAGCTCCCAAGCTTGATTCAATGCACCTTCGCTATACATGAGTGTCGACCAAAAGACGGTGGGAACAAACTGCCAGACAGGATGCTGATTATCTACAGAGCGAAATTCAAAAAAACCTCTTGGTCTCACTTCTGAAAAAAGTAGCGACAAAGCCAGCTCGAGATCCGCCTCATTGGGAAAAATCCCCTTGTAACCCTCAGCGAGCCAGGTGCCAAAGGTAAGATTTTTGGGAACCTCATAGTCGAGAGCCTGAATAAATATTACTTTGCTTTCCAAAAGGAAACGCTCATAGGTTTCTACGCATGCCTGAGCGGTCAGTGAATCCATCAGCTTTGACTTTGGAAAAAGAAGTCCCGTGCGAGACGAATCAATATTCCGCCAAATCTTGGAACGATGACCCACGATGCCTGCAGGCTTTCGATTCACTATAGGAGAATTTGCAAATATAGCTGCAGCTATAGGAGCTATCATTTGGCCGACCCAAAAGCGCTTTGCCATGGTTTCTTGATCACTGCCAAAATCTAGACAGACTTGAACGGTACACGTCTGCCGCATCATTTGCCGGCCATAAGGACCTATTGTCTCAAAATAAGCGTCCATTGCCCGATAGCGCTTTTTGGCCATTTGCAGGCCGACTTGATCGGTTGTTGCTATGGGATTGTAGCCAATCCCTACCAGATTCACCCCATGAAATCCTAAAGCAGTAGTTATCTGAGTTCGCAGTTGTCTTACCCGACTCACCATCTCAACTTGGCTGGCATACGGCTTCGAGGAAATCTCTACTTGGCCACCTGGTTCAAAGGAAACATTGTCTCCTTCTGGCAACTCAAGCAACGTTACAACTACCTGGCCGGGACTATTTTCCTTCGGTTCTGTTTTTTGTTTCCATTTTAGCTCATCTCCCAGAGGTAGGATCCAACTTAAAATGGACTCTTGTTGACCTTGAAGTTGCGGAATACCTGAATAATCTTTCCCCCTCAGTGGGAGCATCTCAATCTCGACTCCAACAAGCCCGACATTCGATGAAGAGGACTCGGTTTCAGACCTAGGTGTGAGTCGAAACGTATTTTGCGAAAGGAACTGTCTTACCGCATCTCTAGTCAAAGGAGATAATTTAGAATTCTTTGACACCAAATACCCCTTCTCAAGGCGCTTTTTGTGCGGGTGTTGACGTCTCGACATTTAACGCAAAGTCATTTATACCGTTTTTTCTAACAGCATCAATGAGTTTCACTACATCTCCGTGGGAAGTGTTCGTATCTGCCGTAATAATAGCCTGTAAGCCCGCGCCATTTTTCGCCAGTGCAGCCTTTATTTTTTCACTGACATCCCCCCAACTGGTTGCTGTGCCATCAATATATAGAGCCCCGCTCTGATCTAGCGTAAAAGATATATTCTTGGTCTCCGAATTAGCGGCTCCTGTTTCTGCTTTAGGCAGCTTTACCTCAATGGACCTCTGATGGATGTAATTAGCTGTGACCATAAAGATAATGAGAAGAACAAGCATTACGTCGACTAACGGGGTAACGTTTATACCAGTAATTTCATCATCATCGCCTTCCGCAATTCCGCCGGCCATGTTTATTCTCCCAATTGACTTTTATACGTCATAACTAACTTACTAATCGCCGCCGAACTACTGACATGCTTTTTAACAATGCGGTTGAAAAAATTATAAAAAATTACCGCAGGTATTGCGACCAATAGACCTACGGCGGTCGCAACTAAAGCTTCGGAAATACCCGCCATCACAACTGAAGGGCCTCCCGCAGAATTTAAAGACAAATCATTAAAAGCTTTAATAATTCCAAGAACCGTTCCAAAGAGGCCTATAAAAGGGGCATTGTTTCCAAGAGTACCAAGAATCACTAAATTTTTATCTAGTTTTTGACGCTCGCCGATGAGGAATCCGTCCATCGATCCTTCCATCGCTTCTGGGCCGCGAGTTCTGTTTTTAAGGCCTACTAATGCAACTTGACTTTCAAGTGAAGGACTCTTTTCACAGAGTCGAACAGCACCCTCTAGATCGCGAGCATTGAGACAGTCAGAAAGCTCACGCGTAAATCCGCCCACATCAATCGACAGTTTCTTTAAATAAAAGAATCGCTCAAAAATGACAGCGACAGAAAGTACGCTTGAGGCTAAAAGAAGCCAAAGTACCCATTCCGATCCAAAAAGCGTCATGCCTAAAAGTTTTTCTACGATATTAAATTGCACAGAATGTCCTCCAAAGTAGTACCAATCAAATATCCTCTAGTTTAATCTAAAACTATGGGAAAGAAACAAATGTTTGTTTCTCTTTGCCATATCTTTCCATTTCAGATCCCAGCTTTAACTCTAAGCGCTCAGCCCCAACGCTTTTGCGCACTTCATAGAATACCCCTCTAGACTGAAATGATCGATATTCCAACGCTCAGAGCGCAAACGAAAGCGATCTGATCCACCTGATGCCTCAAGAACAGACACCACATCGAAAGAATCCCCATGGCGGATAAAGAGACTTCTATCTGCTATTTTTTCTGCAGGACTTAAGGTCCAGCCCAGTCCTATCCTTTCAAATAGCCAGCCGGTTTGATTGAAACCTTTTATATAGAAATACCTTCGCCCCCCGTTGATTCGTCCAAACTCCCTACTAACGAACCCTGGGGAGTACGGGACCTCATTGCGGGTTCTTTGTTGGTCAAGGATAGTAAATAAAGATTCCCTCAAGGCTTCAAATGCAAGATCAACTTTAGCTTCATTTTGTGTAGGCTGGACTAAAACCTCATCCCAGAAACCCCAATTTTCGGGATAATGTCGTACCTTCGCGGGCGCATCTTGCCCTGCTTTCCTAGGTACTACCAACTTTGAAATAGAGCTTAAAACTCTTTTTAGCGGTCCTGGATTTCCTTCCATCTCCCTAGCTCCCTTTAACCCAATATTTAAACAAGCCTAACAAGAATAAGGCAGCCCTGGACCCTACATTTCTTACCCAGTCGAATTGATGTTGACAAACGAAGAGTTAGAGGAGATAAAAGCCACCGCAAATTGTTCTAATGCGGGTGTAGCTCAGTTGGCTAGAGCGTCGCGTTGCCATCGCGAAGGTCAGGGGTTCAAATCCCCTTACCCGCTCCAAATCTCCTTTAAAAAGGAACTTTGGTGATTTTAGAACGGTTTTCTGTATTTAGCGGGTGTAGCTCAGTTGGCTAGAGCGTCGCGTTGCCATCGCGAAGGTCAGGGGTTCAAATCCCCTTACCCGCTCCACTTTAAAATCCTCACTAAAAACTTATAGAATTCCGGCTCTTAGCTACTCTTTTAAATCTAAGTCTTCTGGTTTTATCTAATCTCGTATCTTGGCATCTCTGCTTTGCGGCATCAAAGCCTTAACAAGCGCATTTTTCAAAGGCTCTTAACAAATGGTACCCGGAAAAAGATTCTTGGAATAAACAGCAAATAGATAGATGTAACCGCCTAAAACAATTGCTTAAAAAGATCTTCCTCTGGGCTTGCGACCGCAATGCCGATGGGATCGCTCTACATGCGGAGGTAAATCTGTGAAAGCAATAACAACGCTACCCATTTTATCGGTTCTGATTTTTGTGAGTTCCTGTAGCAATTCTGACAAACCAATTATCAAGCCCAATTCTAAAATGGCTGAGGCAAATGCTCAGGCAAAATGCCCTAAACCTGCGAAACAAAGCCTTTTTCTTGCCACCACCCCAAGCTATCAGACCGAGATAAAAGCCATTATTGACGCAAAATGCATAAGCTGCCATAACCCTGTCTCTGGTCTTAAAAAGGCGCCTTTTTTGGACACATACGATAGTGTTAAAGCTAGCTCTAGTAGGGCCGTTATACGAATGGAAGCTACAACGAATCCTATGCCGCCTGCTTCAAGTCCTAAGCTAGCTGCGGGCGATCTAACTCTATTTAAAGACTGGGTAGCTGCGAACTTTCCTCTTACCTCAGCCTCGACTACGCCAGCTTCTCCAACCTCTCCAACTTCTCCAACTTCTCCAACTTCTCCAACTTCTCCAACTTCTCCAACTTCTCCAACTTCTCCAACTTCTCCAACTTCTCCAAAAATAATCTATCTTGGTGAGATAGATAAACTGCTGAAAGATAATTGCCTAAGCTGCCATGGTGCAGGTATGACCATGCCTGACCTGTCTACCTATCAAAACGCCAAAGCTGAAGCGACCAATTCTTTAGAAGAGATGCAGGCTGGTACCATGCCCACATCCGGCAAATTGGAGCAGACATCCATAGATAAATTTAAGAAATGGATTGATGACGGCTCCTTGATGGACCTAATAGGTTCCGGAACTAATAGCGTGACTGATTGCTTGTAGCATTATGCAGGCGACAGATTCTGGGTCAGCATCTCTCTTTCGTAATCTAAGCTACCTTGCCTTTTGAGAAATTTATGTTCTTTGCTGCAGATTTCTACAAGGAGCTTTTCGACTTCTTTGTCGGTAACGGCTTATAGATTTCGAAAGCGGAAGGCTTCAACACCGTTTTGATGGGTACCTGAAAACACGCCATCGCAGAATAAAATGTGCAGATGTGGTTAAAAGCATAGAGCAAACCCGGCAACCTGGGTAAAGCTTATGGCTACTGATTTTAAATCCTTAACGCCAAAGGCGAGAGCTTTAGTTTTGTAGTAACTATGAATCTCTTTGATGATGATTCTGTAGACTATGTCAAATAGGTTTTTACTGGAATAGAGCCTGTAAGCCATGGGAATAGGAAGCGTTACT
Source organism: uncultured Pseudomonadota bacterium (assembly GCA_903844895.1). GTDB lineage: Bacteria > Bdellovibrionota_B > Oligoflexia > Oligoflexales > CAIMVM01 > CAIMVM01. The sequence continues at coordinate 28,507 of CAIMVM010000111.1, read as the reverse complement.
ACAAATTAGGGGTAGGGAGCCAAGGCCTTTGTCGTGGTCGATTACCTTGTTCTTAATATATGAATCGTTGCAGATGTTGTTATTGCTTGTTGCGTTTTCCGTATTCCCTCCCTGAAGTTAGCTAAATAACGAACACGACTCAGAGCTACAATGGCCTTCTCAGGCCGGAAATGCCGACAATAAGTCACGTCCAGGCCACTTCTTCATCCATTGTGGGAACGATTGCCTTTGGTCCTAATGGCGGTCAGAAATTTACAAGGATCACATCAGGCTCGACAAACATTGAGCTAGTATGAAATCACAATACCGGACCTGCTTCAGCCCCTTCGGTCCGGTCGGCCGGTGGCTCAAACTACGTGAAATCGAATGGCTCAATCTCATGAAATTCCCGATCTTTCAATATTCCTACTTCCACACAAAAACTCCAATCAATCGCAGACTTTAATTTGTAAATGCTTTTAAATGACTGTTGCAATTCAAAATTAAGGAGGCGCAAGTCCAAAGTTAAATCATTTTGGGGCTAATACTACACCTAGCTAATTTACAGGTGTAAATTAAAAATAGATGTAGTTTTGGTTGTCATGATTCTTATCTTATTCTTCGACTTTAAAGACTTACAAAGTGCAATTTTTTCTTCAAACGCAAAAAATTCTTGTGAATTCAATTGACCAGGAGGATAATGGGGGTAACTATTTCGTTACTTTTTTTGCGGAGCAATTAAATGTTCATATCTAGACTTGTTTTACTGTATTTGATTAGTAGTAGTATTGGATACTCTAAAGAATTGCCCGAAGTTACAGGCCTTGACTCCACAAAGTCTAGGTATTTGATAGAACTTAGAGAAAACTATACTCTCCCAGAAACAGAATCACTCTTTTCTGGCTACCCCATCATAACTAGATATAGGCACATATTTAATGGATTTTTATCCGAATTGAAGCCAAATGAAGTGAAGCAGCTCGCAATCTTGGCCGGAGTTAAAAAGATTCATTCCATGCACCAATTTAAACCTCATGCCGTTCAAACAGATCCGCATTGGAATATAGATATGCTTGATCAGACTTCCAAGCGCTATGATAAAACATACTCCTACCGCGCCTCTGGAAAAGGTGTTGTCGTATACACAGTAGATTCTGGCATTTTTGCAGCTCACCCTGAGTTTGAAGGGCGTGTACGTGCGGGAATCGATGTAAGCTCGGAACGGAATACAAAATTTGAAAATGTAGATGGTTTTGGCCACGGCACCCATGTTGCCGGGCTCATAGGTTCTAAAACCTACGGGGTAGCTAAAGACGTCAGTATAGTTGCGGTAAAAGTATTCAATCGACACGGCGATACCGCCGATACAGCAACCATCCTTTCTGGTCTGGATTGGATCATCACCGATCAAGGTACTCATAAACAACCGTCCGTGATCAATATGAGCTTGGGAGGGCAAGCTGACGAAGTCATGGATGCTGCCGTAAGAAAATTGGTCGAACATGGATTGGCCGTAGTTGTATCTGCTGGTAACGACAATTATGAAGCCTGTCGCTTCAGCCCAGCGCGCGAACCCAGCGCCCTAACCGTAACGTCCATTCAGTCCAATGGACTAAAGCCTATATATGCAAATTATGGAAGATGCGTAAAAATGATCGCTCCAGGTGAAGGCATCAAATCAACATGGCCAAATGGAAAGACAAGCATTTGGGGAGGCACATCTCAAGCCGCTCCGCATGTGAGTGGAGCAGCAGCTATCTATTTAGAGGAACATACTTCAGCTACCCCAAAGGAGATTTCCGATTTTCTTATTGAAAACTCAATCACTAAGGGAATTCTAAACTTTCCTAAATCCACCCCTCGCACCCTATTAAATTTGGGTTGGAATCAACCATAGTATGAATTCGATACGACTTTGCTTAGGTCGTTGCCACAACCATTCGTGAACTTACTTAGGAAATTAAACGCAACTAGATAGAAAATGTGACTTTTCTATCTAGTTCCTCACCACCTTTCTCACCACTATTTAAAGGAACATTAAAAGGATCGTCGCAGTGCACCTATTCATGCGCTTTGTGCAATTGGTGTGAGAACTTCCGTAGGCAACTGTTGATGAGTAGTTTCCGAAGGCTGAAAGGACATTTTAAGACTTTTTAAGAAGGGCATTCCAACTCCACAATCCGGGCTGTTTAGGCTAAGCTGGGAGAACACCGGCCCGCTATGTTGGTTTCAAGCCTAAACTGTCTTGCTGCTATTATTTTCTCTTTTAATTCAGACTTTTTCTCTTCGGCCCGATACCTGTAAGAATTTCCTCAGGAGAAGCCCCATTCAAAGCTGAATGGGGAATACAATTGTTGCTTACACTAAGATAGAAATCAGTACCTTTTAATAGCGGGTCAAATTTGATAGAACAATGGTAAACAAATGCCAGTGTTTCATTCGGCGTTATCTCGCTTCTTCGCTACTATAGTCGACTCTGCCGCCTGCGGACCTTCTCGGTGCTCTCACGCTTTAAAGGCGCTGCCTCACCAATACTTCCATCCTAGAAGAGCGTCGAACGCTTCCTAAGTTCAGTCGCATGTCTTTGCAAACTCGCCGATATCTAAAACCCCGGTGCGCGCTTACAGTTGGATTCGTCAGCTTTACCACCTGTCAGCTTTTGCCTGCTGGATCTTGCGCTCCATCGGCACGCACAAAAATAACCATTTTCGGAGCTACAATATTCACCCTTTCCGATTTCGGCTGTAGCAGTCCCCGCCACAGTGCTCTAGGCACCCGGATGCTTCTCTGTCTACGCTTCAATTCATTTGTCGCCTCCTGAACTGCAAGACTCGATGTGCAGTGGATCTGACTCATCCTTCTGCAGCGGGACTTTCAACCGCAAGACATGCGCCGCTGATCTTGGCGCACATTGAACCCCCTGAAGAGAATTCCCCTGCTCTCATGAATAAAGCTGCTGACTTGTCTCTGATTGTCTGAGACCGCAAGCGGGACTTTCACCCGCAAGACATGCGCAGCTTATTTTGGTGCACAATGAACATCAATTAAAGAAACTCTTCTCCCCGCAAAAGACTGGTAACATCTGTCTTTTAAAATCTCCTATATGACAGATGACTAGACAATTTCCGCCCATACGAATCATCTGGAAAAAAGGTACAATTTGAGGTGGAGTCCTTTTTTAATCTAAAAAAGTATCACCTAAGGATTTTGGCGCCATGAACAAAATAGAGCAAAGTAAATCAGAATTACCAACACTTACGACGTATCGGGGGCGTTTCTTGAAGAAAATTGGAGTGATTTCGCTAAGTCTCATGAGTTCTTGTGTTCCTAACAAAAACACCAGCTCAGAATTAGCTGTGTCAGAATCAGTAGCCTGCGACGTGGTCATCATCGGGGGAAGCACGGCAGCACTTGCTGCGGCTTTAAGCTCAGCTGACAGCAATGTATCGACTTGCCTTCTTGAACCGACCAATTGGCCTGCTGGACAAATGACCGCAAGTGGCGTATCGGCGATTGACTTTGCACATCATCGTCCAAATAACATGAAACTCCCAGAGGCCTCCCTCGACATTAGAAATTGGAACAAAGACTTCACTGAGGCATTAAATGCCTTTCGAAACAATCCTGGCAAATGTTGGGTATCCAACATTTGCTATGAACCTATATTAGCTCTTCAAAAAACGATTCTTCCCATGATCCAAAAACGAGCACCAAAATTAAAAGTCTTTTACGAAACTAATGTCATTTCTGTTGCAAAAAAGAATGAGTCTATCGTTTCCTTGCTTGGCGTGAAGCGAACAGCCAAAAAAGGTAGCGGATACAGAAATCTTTTGAGTCAAGATCTAGCCGATTGGTATAGCACCAAAGATTCCCATTTCTTTAGCAAAAAAGTAATATCTTTTACAGGAGCCAAAAATAAACCCCCCGTCATCATTGATGCTAGTGAATTCGGAGATATATTAGTTCTAGCAGATGCACCCTATTTGCAAGGAACCGAAGTTACAGAGGATTCTCTTACCGCTGATGAGCAATGCGGGCAAGCAATCGTCTATCCTTTTGTCTTGGAGGCAGTTGCTAAGAAAAATATCCCGAATTCCCCAAAAAACCAAAAATCTCCACAGATGCAAGATGCCGCAAATCCCTCAAATACTGAGATTCTTACTGACAGCCCCATGGAAACCCCTGCATTAGCGGAAAGAGCTGATAGCTTTGAAGATACTACTATTATCCCACTTACGAGTGACGGTAGCGAAAAATTTGAATCCGGAATCCCAAAAGTTCAAACTGACATGCCTGGATTTTTTTCATTTGGAAAATTTAATTGGTTTCAAATCTGGAGCTACAGGAGAATTAGAAGCACCGGAACTACAGCTGGTGATATGAGTCTTCAAAACTGGTTTCCAGGAAACGACTACCCCGGTGGATATTTTCTTAAATCTAAAGCGGCTGCCAAAGCAGAAACCTCAAGCTGGTCAGGAGGGATTGATTTGGACGTTCTTAGAAGAGCGGAAAATCATGCCTTTGCTTGGGCCTCATACTATGCAAACAAAACTCCCGTGAATCAGATGGTTAACATCAAGCTTGATAAAGCGCTTTTAGGAACCGATCATGGACTCGCAAAAATGCCCTATATTAGAGACACTAGAAGAAGCCTGGGCTTAGACAATTTTTTGCTTAAATTTAAAGATTTAGATGGCTCAGCAACCGGGTCATCCCCCATCGGCACACCTTTCGTGGATCGCATTGCAATTGGAGCCTATGTGGCTGACTTTCACAATGTTCAAAATTGCCCCAGAAGAGCATACCTAAATAAACACGACAACCTGCCCTTTTTTATACCATTTAGGGCACTCACTAATCAAAAAATACCGAATCTTTTAGTCGCGGGAAAAACTATGGCGCAAACCTACCACGCTAACGCTGCGACGAGATTACAACCCATTGAGTGGAATTCTGGGTCCGCCGCGGGAAGCGCTGCTGCCATGATGATTAAGAGAAACTATGCTTCTACTAGAAACGTTTTTCAAAACATCAGCGAGTTGCAAAATGAAATCGTCAAAACCCAGCCGATTAATTGGACCATTGAGGGGAAAATGTATCCTAGCCGATAGAGCCATCTGAACTATCAAGGTTCAAACGATACAATCATGAGCATCTTAAAGCAGAACTAAATATTCTGGCTTTAAGTACTCCGGCTTAAAGATTGCAATTATAAAGCAAAGACTTTTTCCGTTTTATATAATCAGTTGTTTTCTGTCTGTTAGAATCAATTTTAGTAGGTTAAATTTAGCAAACATTCCGAGGCCCCATATGCAGAATGATCCAGCTTAATCTGAATAGTAGACGCATCAAGGCTGGATCAAACAATAAAAAAGAACCCTAGCTAAAGGGAAAAGTCGTCATGCCTCGAGTTAATTTGCTAAACCTGACCTAAACTTTTACATCAAAGTGCCAATTAACACCGCGAACGCCGATGATTCGCGACTTTAACGGATGATCAGATTCTTTAAAATTTTTGTCACCAAGAAGCCAGTCACAGGCAAACTCTCGACAGACTAGCGGCCGAACTTCATAAACAGTGCAACCGCCAGATCCGAGGAATCGGCATTTTTGCCCTTTGGGCTTCGCAATATCCGTCCCGTCGGATAAAAGGGTGGAGTACCCAGGCTCGGACTCGATGTCTAAATGGGTGCAGCATAAAGTACAGCTACCACAGGATCGCCCAGATCTTGCACTGGCTCCTTTAGTAGTTCTTCGATTAAGCCGAGTTTCGCTCATATCCGTCTACTCATGGAATCATTTTTTAAAATTGTATACCAAAACCCAAAAAAAGGAAGAAAAGTTTGCTTGAAGCGCTATGATAGCATTACACTTAAGGCGTGAGGATTTTTATGCATTTAAAAAAAATCAGTCTAGCATTAGTCCACGGTCCGAATCTCAATCGATTAGGGCAGCGCAATACGGCTATCTACGGCACTACAACGCTTTCTGAAATTGAAAACCAACTAAAGACAGAAGCAGAAAGAAATGGTTTAGATTTTTTCTCCTACAGCTCAAACCACGAAGGTGACTTAATTGACTTTATTCAGTCACTTCCCTCGGAAAATCGTGGGATTTTGATAAATCCTGGCGCTCTTATGATGTACGGATATTCCCTGAGAGACGCTATTGAGGATTATCCTTTTCCTGTATTTGAAATACATATTTCTGATCTTTCAAAACGTGAAGACTTTAGAAAGACTTCGATTTTAACACCAGTTTGCCAGGGTTTTGTTTCTGGGCAAGGAGTAGGTGGCTATTTACCGGCATGGAAGCAACTTATGGAACTCGCGCTAAAACAATAAGGATCACTGTGACACCTCTGCCATCTTCTTTGCAACACCTGCCGTCTCTTGAAATAAGACCTAGCCGCGTGCCTTCGAGTGTGAGTCTTAGCGTGCCAGGCAGCAAAAGCATTTCCAATCGCGCTCTTTTAATGGCTGCTTTTGCAGAAGGCCGTTCACGATTGACAGGGTTCCTTGATGCAGATGACACCAAACATGCAGTATTTTGTTTGAAAGCATTAGGTTTTAAAATTGAACATGTTTCCCATGACGTCATTGAAGTAGAGGGCCAATCGGGCCGTGTCCCGCACTCAGAAGCTAAGTTGTATTTGGGAGCCGCTGGAACAGTCGCAAGATTTTTGCCAGGCCTACTGAGTGCCTCAATCTCTGACGGACAATGGATCTTATCCGGAGATAGTACTTTAACACGCAGACCGCAAAAGCCTCTTGTTGACAGCCTTAACGCATTAGGCGCCAAAATTGCATTTCTAGGTCAGCCCGGATGCCTCCCCCTAAATGTAACTGGCAATAAACTCCTCGGCGGCAAAATTTCTATTGATGGTTCAATTTCCAGCCAATTCGTTAGCGGTCTTCTTATGGCTGCGCCTCTCGCTCGCGTCGCCACTGAGGTTCAGGTCACCAACACTCTTGTGCAGCCCGAATACATAACAATGACTGAAAGTCTAATGAAAAGATTTGGAGCCGAAGTATCAAGAAATGGTTCTACATGGCACATTGAACCTAAGCCCTATAGAGGCGCAGACATCGCTATTGAAGCGGACTTCTCATCTGCAAGCTATATGTTTGCTTTAGCTGCGTTACACGGCACAACTGTTACCGTATCCAATCTGCCCTTTGAAACTCACCAGCCCGACAAAAAAATATTAGAGGCTCTCTCACAAATGGGATGCACAATCATCGACAGCATGGAATCCACTCAAGTGACCGGCCCCACTCATCTTAAGGGTGGCTTTGTATTAGATTTAACCGAATACTCTGATCAAGCTTTGACTTTAGGAGTCTTAGCGGCTAAGTGCGATGCACCCGTAGAGCTTACTGGCATTGGTCACATCCGCTATCACGAGTCCAACCGTTTGCAAAGCCTACATTCAAACCTACAAGGAATTGGGATTGCGTCTGAGATTACCAAAAATGGAATTATCGTATACCCTGGGGCTATTAAGCCAGGAGTGATTGACCCCCACGGCGATCATCGATGCGCTATGAGTTTTGCGATCCTAGCTTCTCGAAGTGAGACCATGCAAATCCTAAACCCAGCTTGCACCGAAAAAACCTATCCTGATTTCTTCTCGGTACTTGATTCAATAGGAATTAATGTCATAGGGCTCCACCCATGATAACTAAAGCGGAGCAAATTCTCCAAATTCCCTCTATTTTGCGAGAGCTGTCTTTTCACTATCTACACAACAAAGAAGATAGCTCCTTCCATTTCGTAGTTGTGATCGAACAAGTTCTAGCTGATCTGTTTCCGGATCTCATTACAAAACTACAAGACGCCAGTATTACTTCTATTAAATTACCCAATCAACAGCAACTAAAGTCAGTCTCTACTTTTGAGGATTTAGCTGAAACTCTACTTTCCAAAGACTTAAAAAAAGACTCGGTAATCGTTGCCATTGGCGGAGGCAGTTTAACAGACCTTGTAGGCTTTACTGCCAGTGTCCTTTTGAGGGGAGTCGCTTGGATTTCCATTCCTACTACCTTTCTTGGCATGATTGACGCTTCTCTTGGAGGAAAGACTGGGCTTGATACAAAATTCGGCAAGAACCTCATCGGCTCCTTTCATATGCCAAAGACTACTATAATTTGCTCGGAATTTTTGTCTACTTTAGACCCTTTGGAAATAGAGTCGGGGTATGGAGAACTCATCAAATACGCACTGCTTTCGAAAGAAATAGAAGAACAAATAAAAGCAAAAAGTCCCATTTCTGACATGATTCATGCTGCTGCTCAATACAAACTCAAAGTTGTCAAAAAAGATTTCCTAGATTCTGATGAAAGACGATTTCTCAATTTAGGCCATACCTTAGGGCATGCCTTTGAGATATACTTTAATCTTCGACACGGAACAGCTGTCCTCTGGGGATTGTATTGGGAACACTATATCATGGACCAACCCTTAGTTGCTTCAAAGGTTTTAGATTTGGCAGCAATCCTAGGCATTTCTCTAACGCCAAACATTGATATTACTGAATTCAAAGATTTCTGGAAGTATGTTGTCCATGACAAAAAAATTGCAGCTTCTAAGGTGCTAGAGCTACCTTTAATGAACGACAATGGCCAGCCCATAAAGTTTAAAATTGCTTTGAATGATTTCTACAAAAAATTGGACTCACACGCAAAGAAGCTTTTAGCATAGATCTATCAATGACTAAATAGAGGGACCTTATGTTGATTCATAACATCGAAGTTTACAGAATTGAAGTGCCTCTCCACAAACCATTTCGAACTGCATTAAGGACCGTCGATGCCTGCCACGATATTGTCGTCAAAGTTCAATGTGACGATGGCATTTTTGGATTAGGCAGCGCCGCACCGACTCCTGCAATTACAGGGGAAAGTCAAGAAAGTATGATACGTGCAATCAAAGATTTTATTGCCCCAAGCTTGATGGGCCTTGACCTTTCCCATAGGGTTCTGATTCAAGACCTTATCAAATCTTCGCTCCCGGGCAATTCCTCGGCGAAGGCGGCTATCGATATGGCCATATATGACGCCTGGTGCAAATTGCATAAAATTTCACTGCCTGCTGCCTTGGGTGGTGATTGTCGAAAATTGACCACCGATATTACCATTTGCCTTGACACCCCTGAAACTATGCTCACCGATACACTAGAAGCTATTTCTAAGGGCTTTGAGTCCTTTAAGTTAAAAGTCGGAGGAGCGCTCGAAGAAGATCTTGAGCGCATCTCAAAAGTGGTCCTTGGAACTGACAATAAATTTGAATATCGGGTAGATGCCAATCAAGCGTGGTCCGTAGACGACAGTATACTAATATGCGCCAAACTTGCTGACTTGGGTTTTAATATCCCATTTGTCGAGCAACCGGTTAAAAGTAGAGATTTTGAAGGGCTCAAGAAAGTGAGCAAGTCTTCACCGCTTCGTATACTCGCTGATGAGTCTTGCTTTAGTTACCGCGACGCCTTGACCCTTGCCCAAATGGACGCTTGTGACCTTTTTAATGTCAAACTGATGAAAACAGGGGGGATTGATGAGGCTTTGAGAATAATAGATTTAGCGACTGAGTATGGAAAAGAGTGCATGATTTCAAGCATGCTAGAGTCTAAACTTGGAATTACCTGCGCTGCAGCCATAGCATGCGCCAGGCCTTCGATAAATTACCTCGACCTTGATGCTTCCCATATGCAAAGGATCGATCCATTTATTGGCGGAGTCAACATTAGCGGCCCCAATATCGAATTCCCCAATGGCTTTGGCCACGGCATTTCCGACGTCGCAAACCTTCTTACTACTTAAATTCAATTTATTCATTGGAACTTTTTCTCTATCCCGTTTAAGCTAAATAAAATTCTACGGAGACATGCGATGAAAAAAAGTCTTTTGCTTTCAGTAATTATGTTTGCACACACAGGTTTTGCAGCTGAATCTCGCTTTCTTAAATTCGAATCCGAAAGTAGTATTTTAAGTTATCTAGAACAAAATCCGTCTGCAGAGAGACTCCATAAGAGTTTAATGTGGGTTAAAACTTCATCTCACGAGCTTAATCTATCCCCCTCCGTTGTCGAGGTAGAAAAAGATCGGACCTATCATGTCGGCCCGATGATTTTAGACTCCTACGACCAGCCCCAAAGAGCTCTTTGGGGGATCAAAAGAGTTGCAGCGCCTCAAGCTTGGACAAAAGGAATTGATGGTGAGGGCGTTGTCGTTGCTGTTGTTGATACAGGAGTGAACTACAATCATTCCGCTATTTCACAAAATATGTGGGTAAATGAAGCTGAAAAGACTGGAAGTCCCGGCGTAGATGACGACGGCAATGGTTTTATGGACGATATTTATGGATACAACTTTATTGGTAAAACGCCCGATCCAAAAGACGATATGATGCATGGAAGCCATGTAGCCGGAACCATTGCCGGGCTCAGTGCAAAAGATTTCTTTTATGGGGTGGCACCGAACGCGCGCATCATGGCAATTAAGACTCACTCTAGCGCGGGCGAAGGAACTGAAGAGGCCGTAGTCAAAGGCATTATGTATGCCGCTGATATGGGAGCAAAGATCATCAATTGCTCATGGGGCGGAGCGCCAGAGGCGGAGAAAGAAAGCAAGGTTCTCTACGACGCGATAGTTTATGCGAGTAGCAAAGGAGCGGTTGTAGTCGCCTCTGCCGGAAATGATTCGACAAATATTGACGTAAAACCAAGCTATCCCGCAAGCTATCAAACAAATAATTTAATTGCAGTTGCTGCAACAAGTTCAGACGATTCCCTAAGTTATTTTAGCAATTACGGCAAAAAAACAACTCATGTCGCAGCCCCTGGTTCCAATGTTTTGTCCATTAATTATAAAGGCGGCTACACTCAAGCCTCGGGCACTTCTATGGCATCCCCCCATGTTTCAGGCGTTGCAGCATTAATCCTTCAGTCTTTAAGAGACACTCTTGGCAGAGACCCGAGCGCAGAAGAGCTTAAGTCGGCAATTATTGGAAATACAGAGGTAGTCAATAAAGTCTCCTCGCGCGTCATTTCGGGAATTTCAACAGCTTCAAAACTCTAGATTTTTGTTTCGACCTTATCGGAAAACAAGTTGAACGTGGAGACCTTGCTAACACTTTTTTGGTGTCAGCAAGGTTTTCACGTTTTGGATCTCACATTGAATCGCGTTGGCTATTATAGAACCTAAAATCGGCCAACTAGAATCGAAAAATGTAAGGCTAAAGGCTAAAGGCTAAAGGCTAAAGGCTAAAGGCTAAAGGCTAAAGGCTAAAGGCAATAGATCGAAAGCTCATCCATACTTCCATGTAAATGGCACCTAAGCCGGGCGGAATAGATTTAAATAAAAGGTAATGGCGGCTGAGGTAGTGACCCGCCAATGACGAGACTTATCTCTCTGTTTTTTATGTACTTTTTGCCACCACCTCGAAAGCCTCACAAAAGTTTAGGTATTGCTATCCTCTGTTTTTTAAGTAGAGTCAAGGTCCCTTAGGGAGACTCGAATGAATTTCTATCAAAAGACTAGAGAACATATGGATCTTCTTGCCAAACCTTTAGGAAGCCTTGGTGAGTTAGAACATTTAGCGGCCAAGGTAAGCGAAGCCCAACAAAGATTTCCGCCGCAGTATCATAGACCCAAAATAGTTATTTTTGCCGCAGACCATGGCGTTGCGATTCAAGAAAAAGTTTCTCTTTTTGATTCCTCTATCACCAAAGCTATGATGGAAACATTCTTGAGTGGCCGCGCTGCGATTTCTGTATTGGCACGTTTACATCAAGCCTCTCTTGAAATTGTAAATTGCGGAGTCATGAATTTTGAGGGCCCCCGTTTCCACTCAAACGAAATCCAATATGTAGACGCTGGAATTTCAAGGAGTCCAACAAAAAATATCGTTGTTCAAAACGCCATGTCTAAAGAAGAGTGCGCGTCCGCAGTAGAAGCAGGACGACAGGCCTTGCGACGCCTACAGACCGAAGGCGCAACCATTGCAATTGCTGGCGAAATGGGTATTGGAAATACAACCGCAGCTACATCCATCTACTGCCGACTACTCAATTTGCCCCCTGAGCAATTGACCGGTCCTGGGGCTGGATTAGACCAAAGTGGAGTTCAACATAAATCTGCCATCATTGCTAAGGCCTTAAAACGGTCTGCAGCAAAGGATCCTATTGATGTTTTGGCAAGCCTGGGTGGATTTGAAATCGCAGCTTTAGTCGGTTTTTACCTAGAAGCAGAAATAAAAAATGTTCCAGTTCTTCTTGATGGATTTATTTGCGGGGCAGCATGTCACATCGCCCAAGCCATAAATCCCAACGTGAAACGAGTCATGATTCCCGCAACCTTATCAGGAGAGCCTCATCACCATAAAGCGCTATCTGCTCTCGATCTCGGCCAACCCATTTTAAGCTTAGGACTGCGCCTAGGCGAAGGATCTGCCGCGGCAACGGCACTCCCCATTTTAAAAGCTGCCATTGCTCTAGCCAATGAAATGGCTACTATCTCCGAAGTTTTAGAAAGTATATCTTAAATGTTAAGTTCGGAATTAAGGCTGCTTGCCACAGCTACACAGTTTTTAACTCGGCTTCCTATCTCTAGAGATCTAAATCCTACAAGTTATGAGCTTGCTCATGCTATTAAGTATTTTCCGGTCGTAGGCCTCATCTTAGGATTGATGATTACCCTAGCCTCTTATGCTCTTTCCCTATTTGATATCCCCTTTAACCAGGCGGCCATCATACTAGTGGCATTTGGAATCGGCCTAACAGGCGCTTTTCATGAAGATGGAGTGGCTGACTCTCTAGACGGACTAGGAGGGGCGTTTCATCGTGAGAAAAAACTAGAAATTATGAAAGACTCAAGAATTGGTACATATGGCGCAACCGGTTTGGTTTTAATCTTACTTTTTAGAACTGTTCTTTGGACCGAATCCCCTGAAGCGCTTCTTACAATCATACCCTTGAGTTGGATGTGGGCAAGGAGCTCAAGCCTTCCCATAGCTATGACGACAGAGTACGTTTCCAGTGGGTCGGCCAATAAGCCCATCCTAAATCAAGTGACGACTAAGGATTTGATATTTTCTTTCGTTGTTGTTTTAGGATTCACTTTCTTTATGACGGACTTAAAAACGGTTCTTCTCTTATGTTTTGTAAATGGTCTCTGTCTATTTGGGTTGCGAAAATACTTTATCCGTCAAGTTGGCGGCTATACGGGAGACCTGCTTGGTGGCGCTAATATAGCTATAGAGCTGCTTACAGCTTGGGTCGTCATTCGCATCCAGTTGGGCAGCTGAAGTCATTTCTTAGGGGGTACCAGTGAGGCTTTTGAGGCATCTTCCCACTGCTGGCAGACCAGGAGAATTTAATGGTAGCCGCGATGTGGATATACATGAATCCTGGCGTCAGCCGCCATTTCCTCGAGATGCTGCGATGAATGCCACACTCAATTCGCTGCTCTTAGATCCACCGAATCGCGTTTTTTCTTCGTCCTTAAAACGAGCTCAAAAATCAGCAGCCCATGTGTTGAGAGAATCTAATCTCAAACGGGAAATCTTGATAGAACCCTTATTCTCTGAAATGAATTTTGGGGAATGGGAGGGACTTACTTGGTGTGAAATTTCGGAGAGTTTCCCCTTAGAATCTGCACATTGGTTAGAGAACTGGTTGAAGTCAGCGCCACCAGGCGGAGAGACGCTTGCTCAAGTAGAAATACGAATCAAAAAGGCTCTATCCCGCTGCGCTCCCACAAACAAGGACTTAATCGTATGCCACGGGGGAATCATCAAAATTTTTCTTGCTCTCGAGTCAGGCAATTTGGAAATGCTAAAGACTCAAATTGACCATCACAGTATATATCATGTCGACATCGATAAAATTAAAACTGAGACGCTATTTTTTTAGATCGCGACATCAAATAGCAAAGATATCGAATCTGTGATGCGGCAAGTCAAAGAACTTGCTCTAAACTAGCCATTACAAAAGCGACTCGAGACTACCATCAGAAGATGGTCCATGGCTTGAAACCGGTGAGGTTTCAAGTTTCATTCTCCTGATTCGATTTTCAAGGCCTATTTGGGACTTCCACCTAACATACAGCAAGGGCTGACATAATCAGGATGTGAGTATTCTCTTTTGGTTTTATCTAGCCTTCGGGCTCTAGTTTTGCTAAATCAAGGGCGACGCAATATCTTAGGCTCCCTTTGGAATCTACTCCATCTGAAGCTGAGAGCTGCAAACTTGAAATGTTTTGAGGGTGAAAGTGGACCATTTTTTAAAAATGTTATTCTCCTTGCCTGATAGTGACCTCGAAAGTTACATAGAGGAAAATCTCGTTTTTATCGATGAGGCGACACGTATAAACCTCTTTGAAGAATTAATGCAATTAGTTTCAGACTCCCTCATTGAAGAAGAGGCAACTGAACTTCGAATCGCGGAAAGAGCTGAAAAAATATCTGAACTCATCAATCCTTACGATGATCATAAACTTCGTGGGTTGATACGTTTTAACACCTTAGCTCTGAGTGAAAACTTCGAATTTGAGTTAAAATCATAAGAACCTCATTCCAATCGGCCAGTCTCTCGTCATTCAGATGGAATACTTTTTTTCTAGGATTTGGTTCCAGGAGGGCATTTATTGCATACTGGATCCTCTCAGCTCGCCGATCAAGGTGAGAACACTTTTGTTGATTTCTATCAATAGAAACGGTTAGTTTTAGTCAATCTATAGCTCAGCGTTCAAACCCGGCAAAAAAGTTCAACCTCCTAATCCCGTGATTTCTTTCACAATTAGATTAGTTAGGAGACATATAATGTCAGGTCGCAAAAAAAGAAGAATATTCAATAAGAAAAGAAATCGCTACGGTACTGCCGTAAAGTGGGCTACCGGCATAGGAATCGGATTTTTAATTTGCATTAGCATATCTTTAACAACACAGCTTTTCCACGATTCGCTTAGCCTGTTGGGCTTGGTTATTCCAGAAAGATCACACACCCCACGAGACACCTGGGAGGAGTATAAGACATATTTCCGTAACTACTCCACAAAAGATCTTTCGCCAGTTTTTTTAGCAGCTCTTGCCCAAACCGAAAGCCACGGATCCTTTATGGCATCTCCTAGATGGTCATTTAATTTAAAGCGCGGCCCACTAGATCTTCTAAAACCTGAATCCACGGCATTTGGCCTCATGGGGATCACTGCTAGTAACTTCTCAAAAATGAAAGCATTCTGTGTTGAAGGTGGCAATGCGGAGGTGACAAGACCTTGGTATCAGATTGACGGATGCTGGTTTAATGGCTTATCCACTCGTTTAAGTCCGGCAAATAGCATTGAACATACGGCTGCCTTTATTCAGGCAAGCGTGAACAAGAAGATCCATAGTGAGGGCCTTGAATTAGACAAAGAAAAGACTGAAATATTTGCTGCACTTCTTCACCGTTGTGGGCTTACGGAAGCTCTGGGTTCGCTAAATAATGATGTAAAGCCGACGCCAGGCAGTTGCGGAAGCACCGAAGTTAAGGCCTATTTGTCATCTGTATTTAAAAATAAACGCCTTTTTGAAAAACTTGCGGCGGACTCTGATTTCGCGAGAAACTAAAATAAAAAAGTGAACATTTCTTTAAATGTTCACCAGAATTTTTAAATATCTCGACACCTAAAACATAATACGACTCCTATAACTATGCTGTTTTAGGCAGAGTCCTTCTCTTAAAGTTGTAACAGCTTAACCCCTCGCACATTGGGAAGTTTTATCATCAGATTCATATCAGAGTCCAAGGGCGGCGTATCCACTCGAATCATCGCCATAGCTTGGCCACCTTTTCGATTACGCGCCAAGTCAAAGGAGTCAATATTTATGGCCTTGCTCGCTAAAAAGGTCCCTAGAGCTCCGATCACCCCTGGTTTATCGTCATTTTCTACCAAAAGAAACGTGCCCTGAGGTTCAATTTCAAAGTAGTAGTCGTTGACAAGTGATATCCGGGGATATTTAGAGTCAAAAACAATCCCACCGATAGCTATATTTTTACCGCCAGATCCAAAAATTTTTATCTTAAGGGCAGATCTATAGGAATCAAAGCCAGGGTCAGCATCTTCTTCTAATGTAAGTCCTAACTTTTCAAAATGTTGACCTGCATTTACAAAAGAGACAAATCCATCAACAACGCGCGATGCATATCCTTTCATAAATGACAATCTGACTAAAGAGTGGTCTAAACCCGCTAAATCTCCACGATAGGCAATCATGACTCTGGATGGATTGAAATCAAGAATTTGAGCTGCCATCGCACCAAGCTTTTCGGCAAGTATGGCATACGGGCGCAGGAGGGGACTTTCTATGATACCTACTTGAGGCAAATTCACAGGATAATCCACCACACCTCCATCGATGGCTTTGACTACCTGCTCATAAATGGTTTCCCCAATTGCAAGCTGGGCTTCTTCAGTAGAAGCGCCAATATGGGGGGCCCCATAGACCTTGGGGTGTGACACTAGGGCTAGAGATGGCTTAGGTTCTGTTTCCCAGGTGTCGATTGCAGCTCCTGCAATATGTCCTGACTCTAGGGCTTCGAGAATATCTTTTTCCAAAATAATTCCACCGCGGGCTGCATTTACAATCCATGATCCTTTTTTCATTAAATTCAAAATGCCTCTGTGAACCATGCCTTTGGTCTCTTTATTAAGCGGAACATGCACAGAAAGAATGTCACAGCGGCTTGCTAAATCTTCTAGGCTTTCTATTCTAGTGATGTTCAGTCTCTGAAACACTGATGTCGAGATATAGGGATCAAAGGCAATCACTTCCATATCAAATGACTTACAGAACTTGGCAACTCGGTGGCCGACATTTCCAACGCCAACGATTCCTATGGTCTTCCCCTTGAGTTCACGTCCTGTAAAAGCATGGCGATCCCAGCCGCCTTCTCTGACTTTATGGTAAGCCTCAGGAATGTGTCTCATCATAGCTAAAAGAAGCGCCAAGGTCATCTCAGCAGCGCTATTGGTATTTTTTCCTGGGGTATTGATAACTAAAATCCCCTTTTCTGTCGCATAGGGAATATCAATATTTCCCACGCCGACAGCGGCTCGAGCTATAACTTTCAATTGGTGTGCAGCATCCATCACAACCTTATCAACATCTGTTTCCGAGCGAGACACCAAAACTTGGCAACGCGGAACCAACGACAGCAGCTCCTCACGGCTACAATCTGGTCTATAGATAATTTCAAAGGCATCTGTCCCGTTAAATGCTGCCATAGCTGCTTCATGCAGGGCACCCGTGATCAATATAGTCGTCTTTCCCACTACTTCCCCCAAAATTCCCCCAAAAGGCACGTTAGTGACAAAATGTATCACAGCCAGCCCTTTTTAAAAAGAGCTGGCGTTTCAAAAGCTAAGTATATGCCTAACGGTCCTGTCTATTTTTTCAGCGACGGGAGATGGAAGCGACAGGCAGTGTCAAAATCGTCTGCTGATAGAGATTGTTATGCAGAGCGTTCCTATAGATAATTTTGCCGTCTTCTAAAACTGTAAATACAGTAAATCCATTGTCTGGGCCCTCATAAGAAAACTCTCCTTTCGATTCCACGACTGGATTGCCAGCTGCAAAAATCATGAGCTTGCGGCCATTTGCACCAAGGACCGTCAACGTTCTCTTACTCCAGCCTTTTTGGGCAAGTTCACCTGGAATGAGTTGGGCCCTGCAAACGGTAGGCGTCAAACAAAATTGTGGCGTTCCACCCACAGGAACCGTTAAGGCCTTCGGTTTTTCTTCACCAACAACACCTCGCGCGCCTGAGTCGTCTGATAGATTTGTCCCTCCACTAAGACGCCATAGGGCCGGACCTTCTTGGGGCTGAATTGCGAGAAATCGATCCCCGGTCTTTTTAATTTGGTAGGCAACCGGCATAGAAAGTCTCGCTCGCCATAGGATCAGTCTCGCTGTCGTTAGGGAATCTTCTTGATAATTCCTAAGATAAGTTTCCATCGCCTTATTCCCTAAACGGACCTCTACTTGAATGACGTCTTGAGCCTCACTTCCTATTTTTCCATCCAGGTTCTTTAAGGAAAGTATTAAATTAGACTTTTCATCAAGGGTGAAGCCTAAAGATTTTGCTCGCATCTGAAGCTTTTCTTTAATGGACTCTAATGATTGTCCTCGCGTTAATGCACTTGCAGAAGAGTTGCCTTCCGTTCGAAACCAAATACTTGCCAAATTCTTAGGTAGTAAAGGGGCGACTTTTGAAGGCACACCTTGTGTTTCCGTTGGTTCTGATTTTTCTTTCGGGTTTAAGGCCGCAACTTTGCCCTGGCTATCCGAGGGGGATTTATTTGAATTTGCCTTGTTCGAGGCTTCCTGTGGGGGCGCTACTCCCTGTTTGGTATTGCTTGAAGAAATCGCTGTTTCAGGATTCTGGGAGCTGGAAGGGCCCGTTGAAGGTAGAACTCCCTTAGACGGACCAACATTGGAGTCTACAATTACATTGGCTGCATTGTCTTGGGGGCCCTTTGCCGTACCCTCAGTATCTTCTATTTTTCCTCCCTCAATTGAGGATGGCAGACCATCCGAAGGGGCAGACTGCGCTGTAGAATTAGGGACAGAATTTTTTAAAGTATCCAAGCGAATCACTCGGTTCATGACCGAAGATGTTTTTGTCCAATGAGGAAAGATGAGTTTCACATGTTTAGTTTCCTTGCGCCCTTCATTATCAGTTCCTTCAACGGTAATGGGGTATTCCGATCCAGCCACAATGGCAAAAGTCTTTAACCATTGTCCTGCTGCGTTTGTAGTGCCGATAACCCTTTGTTGACTTTTTAATGTAGCTCCGGGTATGGGCTGTTTCGCACTATCAAGTATAGAAAGCGTAAGAAAGTATTGCTTCCCTTCATCTTTTTGCCCCATGCGCGACTCACTGATATATAACCCCAATCCCCCCAATGAGAGAATAAAGCCAAGGAATGCCACGATCGTTGAAAGCCTATTTGACTTCGTGGGCTTCCCAAGAGTTGGCAAACCCATTTCCATCGGTGCCTTTCTTGGAACTTCTGCTGACTTTGGTTCTGTGGTCTTATTTTTGATGCTAAAGACTGCCATATGTACCTCGTGAGGAGTAAAGGAATAAAATAGAAATTACTAATCTATCGCGCTGGATCGATCTTCCTATATATTGTAACTGGAACTTATGTCTAAACGTGTAGTTTAAGCGGAGAACGAACTAAAATTTTAGCCTCGCCGGACTTGATAAACTAGAAAGGACCGCTCATGAACCCCATAAAATCCATGACATGCATTCTTTTTTTAAAGAGTTGGCTTGCTCTTGGGGAAACGATCATCGATGCGCCTTTACCTCCAAGTTTAGATCCCGCACCAGCCGAGCCTGTGCCGATTGACCCTAAACTCTATAGTCCCCCTATGCGAGTGCCTAATGTAAGCTTCACGGAAAGCTTAAAGGACCCTTCAGATCAAAAACTGCAGCCTATAAAGGTCAAACCCACAGTTGAAGAGGATGAGAAAACTCCCTATTCCTATCTTTGGGAACTCACTCTTGGGCTCAACTACACAAAGATCAAGACATCTGACGCCTATAAAAACTGGCAAGTGGATCCCACAACCCAAATAATGTTTTCCTATAGGGTAAACGAATCTCCATTTATGCTAGGACTTCGTATATTCTCGGTATCTGGGGAAGGCACAATTGGAGATTCTATGGGTAAAGTTGGATTTGCTTACTTTGGGCCAAGCGTAAGCTACACTAAGATTCAGAATCGTCGCCAGACTTCCATAGACTTTGGCGCAAGCTTTGTTAAGATAAATGGACGTAATGTGTTGGGTCCCGGAGAACCAGAGCTTAGCTCACGTCCTGGACTCAAAACGGACCCACCTGGACTTTGGTGGGAATTGCGCTACGGAAAAATCATAGGTGGTGCGTTAAGCACAGGACTTACAACGGGGATGCAATGGGGTCGAAAGAAAATATACTATTGGGTCGGGCTCTATACCTCTGCTTGGCATTAAGCCTTGGCTGCAAGTCCAACGAAAAATCCGACTCGGTCTCTGATAGCCCGACTCCCCCTTCGAGTATTTCGCTTTCTGGCCAAAGCATGGCATCGTCGACGGTGGACCCAGAGGCTTCCGATGATGAGGGTAGAGCTGCTATAGAAGCTTCCTTAGACGGAAAATCACCCCTTACGAGCCCGACACCAGCACCTTCTGACGTTTCAACTAGTGCGAGCCAGCCCCTGTCTGAGGGAGACTTGCAGAAGTTTCCAAACTCCGAAGACCCGGAAGAACTTAATGAACTTCTTTTGGACAATGATCAAGCAAATCAAGTCTCCCTTAGTCACTGCCAAGACGAACTTGCTGAGGTCACCAAAACCGCCAAGAATAGCGACTCCCTAAAGGCAGCTAGCGTCACCATTTCCACTATGATTAGGGATAAAATACCTCATTATCATTGGTGCTTTCTTGCGGGACACCATGCACTCAATCGAGAGATGTCTGGCAACCTTAAAACCATTGACCAAAAGATATTTCATTTTCAAGCCAAAATGATAATTTTTGTAGCTTTGTCAAAAAGTTTGGATGTCGCCACGGGAACCAATCGCTACGCCCGCTACACCCGGGATCGCTATATCAGCCATTCGAGAGACTATTTTGGTCGTAAAATCACACCGATCGACGATCCTAGTAAATAGCCACATTGATTTCCCTATTGAGATCCATAAGACCTCAAATTGATGAGATACCTCCTAAAGTAATTTAGTTAAAAGCCGAATCCTCTCTTAGAATCGCTAAGAGGTGAATCGTGCGCGCTGTTTTCATTGTCACTTGGATATTACTTTTTTCGGCACAAGCAGTCGCTGAAGACTCCGTAAATTCAGGCGGAACGCAATCCCAAGCGAAAGCAGATACTACGATACCCATGCAGCAAGGCAATGTGAGACAGTTTCACATGGTGCTTGAGGACTTGCTTACTGAATTTGGCTATGATGTGAAGAACGGTCAGGTATCTGGCCTAAGAAATGTCGCCATTAGGAAAACTTCTGTAAATGAATCTCTCCCTCAGTCATATGAAAAGTACTTAGAATTGCTGGTTTCAGAGCGGATACGTTTAAACTCGGATGTAAAACTCATTAACTGTATTACCTGCCAGGCTCGCACTTCGACATTAATCGAAGGAAAACTGAAACTTACCTCTCCTGACACAAACATCATTCAGCTCCGCGATGCGGCTAAAATGATGGGAATAGAAAACTTTATAGACGTTCTCCTTGTCTACCACACCAGCCACATGATTCTAGCCATCGAAGTTTTTAATATCGACTCTGGCGAAACCTTATGGACAAAGACTTATAATAGTGAAACTTTAAGGACGCGCTTTCAAAAAGTCGCTGTTGATTATAGCCAAATAGCAAAATCAAAGGCTGGAGATGAATACAGTCCTGAATTTCGATATACATTAGGCGTAGGTGCAGGAGGCATCTCAAACGTTTCTGGCGAATCACCAGACAACTCAGCTATTTCCTTAAATCTAAGGGCAAGCGAAAAATTCAATAACCGCAATTCAGAATTCGGCCTCTCTTTTAGAGTCTTTATGACCATGGCCAGTATTTCTAAAGGATATCCGACAACGGGGCAAGCAGCGACAAACTCTGACACAGATGGAACTACGGAAGAAGATACAACTCTCAAAGCCAAACCTTTTAAAACTGCATTTTCTTTGCAAGCGACCTATGCGCAAAATTTTATGGGAAACCTAGAGTCCTATGATGATATTCGAAATGGGTATCACATTGGTCTGGGTGGGTTCTATGCGCCTGGTTACCTTGCTCCATCTGCAAGTTTGGGCTGGGATGTTTTTTTCGGAAAAAGGTTCATTATGACAGTTGGTGCCACGTACCTTGTTCCTTCAGACGTTCTCATTGGCAAAGAATTTGTGAAAACTAGCGGAGGTATGTCGGGTGATATCGTATTCTCATACAACTTCTAGATATGTATTCGGGTCGATCCTCTATGCAATGGCATCTTGCACCTCAACCAGCCCCTCTTCAGATGAGCGGATTCTGGAGCGAATGAATGGCCCTATTTCTTTTCCCTTTGCGCCGACATCAGCGCTGGGTGAATCCGAAAAGAAGGAACCGTTCCTCATCAGATCGAATACTGGGGCCGCAGAATATGAAGTTCAGCTTCCGGGCGGGGGCCGCAATTATGACGTAGAGATTCCAGTGGCCCTCGAAGCTTCGGGAAAGACTAACGTCGAAAAGAAACTTTCAAAGGAGTCCTCACCCGTCTCCTCGGACAAAGAATTACTCTCTGAGCTGCCTGATCTAGAAATAAGACAAGGGGCAACTGCTGCCATGTTGGATCGTAGCATGGGAGTTGGCAAAACAGACAAGAGCCAAGGACCAAGCTATACCCTTGGCCTCGCGAAGGTAAGATCGTTCTATCGCTCAAAGGACTATGAATTCGCTCTCATTGAGATCAATAATTTGCTTGCGTTTTATCCGGGAAGCCCACTTCTCTACAAAATGAAAGGCTCTATTCTCATGAAATTAGGAAACAAAAACCTGGCAGATAAGAGCTGGACAAGGGCTCTCGAACTCACCCCTAATGACAAAACATTACAAGTGGCTTTGGCACGTCTTAAGAAAAGCCTCGATGCCAGCTTTAGGCCAAACACCAATGACTTAAAGCTGAATCCAAATGAATCAAAACCTACCGAGGTACCATCCCCGACTGGGGAATCCAATGTCGCACACTAGATAGAAGCGCTAATAGAAGCGCTAATAGTCATTTAGAGAACTCCCTTAACTCAACAAATCAGGCAAATTCATCCAAGGACTTTGCTTACAAAGTCATATTTCAAAAAAGGGCCTTAAGGCGCCATCCCTCTGATACACACCTAAAACATGAAATCTATATATTCACTCGATTATGGTCTATATAACCGGACCTTCGCCATTAGCATGATGCAAACCCCGAACCCCATGTGGGACAGGCGGTTCAGTCCTAACAAAACCGATTACAAGCTAGACATGTGAGATTTATAACCAGTTCGTCTTTAGGAGATCCGTATATCCCAAAATATGCGTTTTTTTAAGGCGCCATCTGGGCTTAGGCATCTGAGCTTTGGGAGGAGACTTTCTTGAGCCCTTACTTAAGTAACCTAAGAAAGGTGTAACTTAAAAAACGCGATCGCAGTCTCGTCTTGGAGTTAACTCCGCACAGGCTGTTTGAAGAAGCGCCACATCTTTATTTTCCAAAACCTTAGCGTCCTTAATTTGAATGGAAAAGCGATTGCGGCTCTTTAAAAACACATCTACCTGAACCTCAAAGTACTTACGGCCTTCTAACCACGCAGACTCAAAACCAACTAATTTAAATGTAAGAGGTTTTTTCTTATATAGGAACTCACGCCAGAAAGGCTTCAGTTCCTTTACATTAGTCACTCTTATCAGGGATCCTACATCCTTTTCGCCGGTGTTCTGCAATTCCCAATAAACAACTGACATTGGATTAAAAGCAATAAGCTTCGTCGCGTTAAGACCAGTAGTCTTCGCAATAGACTCTGAAACTGCGGTTTGAGATTGGGCCATAGGACATGCGATCGCAAAGTCAAATAGCACCTGCTTGGGATCGTCATAGTTTTCTAGCCAACGAAACCGGTGATCGCCACCCGAACAAGGGACACCCATAGCAACCCACTGAGAATCTTCTTGGGCTTCCAGATTTCCATCTACACTGGCACAGGCAGCCGAAACACGGGTAAGAAAAACTTTACTTTCAGGAAACCAAAAAGGTAAAGTAGGAATATTCAAGGATTTGCAGAGGTGCGACTTGCTCAAATCCGCACTATTTAATGCAAGAGAGTCCCCCATTTTTGCTGACAACCCCATGGAAGCATCGGTCATGTCACTAGAATGCGCTAAAACTTCATTATTACGATTTTGACATCCGACCACCACTAATCCAGAAAGAACCGCTAAAAAAAATATAGATGTTTTCATTTAGGACTATTTTCCTTTCCAACTCGATGACCTGCAACCATAATAAGATTATAAACTCCGCCTATCCCTAAAGCGATCAGGGTAGGTTCTACCCAGCCAAAAAAACGACGAATAGGAATGAGATATTTCACCTCGCCCCAAATACCCTGGCTTGTTAGGGACCTAAAAAGACTGGCATCTACACTATCTGACAACCAAGCGGTGAAGAAAAGGCCTACCAAAACGATTAAAAAAAGTAAGGAAACCTCTAAGAATCCTGGAAGACCTTCCGCTGGAGAGCGCAAGGCACAGAGTATCACTATGGAGAGGGCGCACAATAGCCTAAAGTCCAATGGCTCCAAGACCTCGACGAGCCAGAGGGCATGCAATCCTTGACCTTTGAGTTGAATAATCGTCAATAAAGGCTCGATAAGATCTAAGTTTAGTCTTTCTCGTGGCACCCCAAATATTTGCCATTCCATTTGGGCGGCTAAAAAAGCCAGCCCGATAGTTAAGGCTAGCCAAGCAATAGAAATTCTCAGCCAGCGTTTTCGATAATAAGCCCAGTAGGCAAAAGGTACCCGCAAGGTCGAAAAAATGCCCCCAGATTTAATACGCGAAGCTAAATCCCAACTATAGTTTACCGCAGGCACGAAACTGTCAAAGGCACGAGAAAACAGATTTCGTCTTTCAACAAGCACCGGCAAGGATTGACGCTCATCTAGCTCCACTGCTTTAAGTCTAGAAACTACGCTTTCAGCCAACATCTTTCTTAAAGTCCATGCTCCCACTAACAAAGCTGGAATGCACAGGCCCAAAACCAGTGCTGATCGGTCAAAAAATACTGCTAGGGCATAGAACAAAAATCCGAGAGCTACCCCCAAAAAGCTTCCAGTTCTCACATAATGAGCAAAGCCACAAAACCAGCTAATGAAAAAAAACATCATTGGTGCATCGATAGCTAGCAAATCTTGACGAGCTAAAATAGACGATTTGGTCAATATAGAAAAGGCAGCAAAGAGACCAAGTAGCCACGAACTCGCTAAAAATCTCAAAAGTATGCAGCCCATAAACGCTGTGGCAATCGTAAACCACTGATTCCACTTTACTAAGCGATTTACGTTAATCTCACCATCGCGACAAGCAAATATTCCTAAAACCCAATACCCTGGTGACACCAACCAGGCAATGGTCGGGTTTCTACTTTCAATGGCATTCCTAAACTCAAATCCAGCTTGTGGATTCTTGCAGGTTTCGTTTGAGCGAACATTGACATACTCTAAAGTGATCATAGCTTCTAAAGTTGGCGAAACTGGCCAAGGCTTAATTTGTAGAACAAATAGTCTTGCGACAACCATCACAAATAAAGCAATTGCAATCGTAGATTTTAGTCTCGAATAGGGCCAAAAAGAGTCTTTAGATTTTACCAATTGTGGACCTCGACCTAAAAACATCAAAAAACTAGATTCCCAAACATCAATCGCTACTATAAACCAGAATTAACTTGAAAAAGACTAGAGCCCGTACTTCCAAAATCCAGGCCTCATGCGTAACGGACGTACCGCTTCCCTATTGCTTTGATTTTACGACAGCCCGCCGATATGACCAAATCCCACAACGCCCTCTTTGAGGACTTCGCGAAGGTTAATGGCAAATTCCCTTACTTCCCAGAGTACATTTTCTTTTCCAGAAAGCTTAAGTACCTCAAGGCATTCCCCCAAATCTAAACCCCACAAAATCTCGTATCTTCTAGTTCTTGGCATCAAAATAGAAATCTGCTCCTCACTCACACCAAAACCTCTAAATTCCTGAGCTGTTTCCAATATTGTGTCAAATAGCTTCTCGAATTTCAGGTGCACTTCTCCTTCACGAGCCAATCTATCACTGGGGATAGACGACCTTCCATGAGGAGAGCTTCTAAAGGACTGAACTTCAACGTGCTCCAAGGACTTCTTAATAATGGTAACACGGCCTAAGGGTATCAACCCGGTAACACAATATTCCATCAATTCGGTCCAAACATATTCAGGAAGCGATAGCTTTAATGTCACATTAATATGTTTTAAGTACTGCCTGTCAGCGGTACGCTGAGAAGCTGATAACCACTGTCTCAAACTCGCTTCGTGGGATGGGGAGACATCCAATAATGTTACGGCATGAACTTGGTTTAGAGGGACAAACTTCTCCAAAGAAGCGGATTGTGTTTCCAAAAGAATTCTCCATTTTATTGAGGATTTCAGAGTGCATGATATCTGGTCTGATAAAGCAGCGCCACCGCGCAATCATCGGCAGCCCTAGAGCGCCTTGTCTGACTGAAGCACATGGAATTGGAACATATTTAGACAGACTTGCACTGGTGATTCTTTTTTGAGACTTTGAGATTTTATGATGTTTAGCCTCGAGGGCTGAAACAGTAAGTCAAAATCTTACTCAAACTCGCTCATTTTTCTTGTAACTTCTTGTTATCGTGAGATTTAAACTAGATTGCCACTGAATAGAAACCTATCAGATAAACAGATTCACCCATTTTGATTTTCTAGAAACCATCCATGTTTTTCTCTGGGGAGCTCCCTAATTGCCAAACAAACCACAAGTGCTCATGGGCGAGAGCAGATCGGGATTCGAAATGCGTTCCCTTTTTCTTGGTTCATGAAATGGCGGATCTCAATTTATAAAACCTTAGATGCAGCGTGAGCCTAAGAGATTTGACAAAATTAGGGCCTGCTCGGTCTTAACTAACGCCCATGGTGTTAACAACTCTCATTGGAGTTTTTCCTAGGACCCAACTAGCATCGATGAGGCGGGAAATGAACGACAATTTTGCATAAGCTCCCAATAGGGGACCACCTATTGGGAGTTGTAATTTATCAATTAAATCAGCACTAAAACCTATTTCTACAATGGGAATTGATGTAATCTCTAAAGTATCCTTGACGATCTCAAGCTCTAGGCTTAAAAAGTGCATTCAAGAAGTGATGAGGATTTCCATGGAAAAAGATGTAAGTATCCAAGAAATGGCGCAAAATGTTTCAAAAAATTTAGCTAAAAATGGATTTCCATCGAAGTCCGTGTCTTTCTCTTTAGATGCTCTCTACGATGCTGCTCATGAAAGAGGTTTTCATTTTAATAAAGTAAGAGATCTACTCAGCCAAGAGGGCATTCATTCAGAGATTGTAGGTTCAAGAATGGTGTTTTCAGCGGCACAAGCTACCAATGAGGATTTCTTAAAGGATCCGAGATTTGCGCAAAGCCTCAATGACCCTAACTTTTTAGAATCCGCAATGTCTCAATTGTCTGGTATGGATCCAGAAAAACTGGGATCCTTGGCAAGCTCAATCCCAGGCTTTGATGCTAAAAAAATGTCCAGTATGTTAAATCTTTTTAAAACCATGAGCCCTGAGCAAAGAAAGACAGCCTTAGATTCAGCTAAAGCGTTTATGAGTCGCAAGTAATACCCAAAAGTTTAATTTCTACTAAAACTCACTTCCTAATAGTTAAAAAACGGAAGCTCAGACTCTTTTAGATTTGCCGCGCAACTCAGGACAGGAAAGCTGCCCAATAAAGCAAACAAAATGAATTCTTAAATGTTCAGACGAATCAACGTGGACCCAGGTGTCTTCAGGACATACGCGGATCAGTGATGCCAATCCGAGCTTCATTTTTGTTGCGATTCCGAAATTCTAGTAATGCGGAATACTCAGCAAGAGAAACCAGACTTCTAAAATCAATCCAGTCGACCATCGCATAAAGACTCATAGCGAGGAAGTTCCATTTAGAAAATTGCCCATCCCGGACTTGACTATCGAGGAACTCCATAGTGTTTGCCACTCTTTCAAAATGGCTTGTATATAAAGGCGAACCTGGTGAAAAGATAATCTTGGATCTCTGTGCCATTAAGATTTGGATAAGACTATCGGAACAATCGCTAATCGCGGTAAGCAAATTTTCTTCTCCTAAACTCAATGGCGCGTGGTATCCCTGACGCACGAGTTCATTAAATATCACCCGCGAATCCCAAACTGCCGTCTCACCAATCTGCAGAATGGGCAGCTTTAGGAGGGGAGATAGCTGTTTTAATTTTTCTCGACTTGAAGTGGCAAATATATCTATTTGCCTAAAGTCATACTGTTCCTGAGGCAGCAGCAACCTAAGTCTTCGTACAAAGGGAGAAGTTTGGGAGCCATATAAAATCATCATTTAAACCTCCAGAGCAAATCGCCGTTCAAAATACCGTATTAAGTTAACACTATGAACACGCCAGCATTTAGAATCATATCCCGTCACATAAATTACACTTACCATGCAAGAAACCCTAGACATCTTATAGCAATCTGCAAGAATTTTCTGCGAAGTAGATCCACGCTATCTAGAATGGTTGCGGGAAATGACCTGGCAGTCGAATGGCGCTAAGTTAAGAAATACTCTGCTTTTTTAACTGGCTCCTCGGTTTAGTTAGCCTTGGATAAGCTTTGGGACGTCGCTTTACGGCCTTTGGTTCGCTCCTTCCAGGTCGATTGGGAATTTTGTGTTGGGCT